>CAZUAH010000514.1:0-9933 GCA_964617665.1 uncultured Pirellulaceae bacterium | reverse complement strand
GTGATCACCATAGTAACGGGGTTTCGTAACACTTCACCCAACTGGTAGCCGGATTCGAAATAATTCGTAATCTTCCCAGTTTGCCGCCGAATTGTCCGAATTCTGGCGAATCCGGCTACACGAAGATCACTCCGCCAAGCGGCTGAATACTCACGCGGTTTCTACGTCGCTTTCACGTCGAAGCAATAGAGATTGTCAGCGAACCGGAGGTACAGGCGGCGTCCGATGACCACGGGGTGTGCCCAGCTCTTTTCGGAACCTCGGACGCTGAATGTGCCTCGCATCTCCATGCCGTTGGGCGAACATGTCCCCAAACCCGCGACGCCGCCATTTTCGCTGAACATATACAGCATTCCGTCGGCATAACAGAGGGAGCCTTTGCCTACGCCTCGCTCTTCCCACATCTTGCGACCAGTGGCCAATTCCAGGCAAGCCCAACCGCCGCCGTTGTTGCCGTAGATGTACCCTTCGTGGATGATGTATCCACCATGGTGGCAAACCATGTCGCGAGTTCTCCACGCTTCACGTGCGGACGCTCCTCGGCCCGAAAGCTGCAGGCAGATGCCTCCTTTGCTGTAGCCGTTGGCCCAAAAAACGTATCCGTCGGAATAGACGGGCGTAGGACAGTTGGCCGTGTTGCCTTCGCTGAAACGATTGGACCACAGCACGTTACCGTTTCTGGCGTCGACGCCGACGATGCCGCCATGCGTTCCGGTCGTGACGATGGGCACACCGTCGTGAATGAATGCGTAGCACGAACTGTATTGTGCCCCGGCGCTGAAGCCTCGGCTGCTCCACACCGGCCGACCGGTGTTCTTATCCAGGGCGACGATGCAGTTCTGTCCGCCTGGCGTGACGATGGCCATGTTGTCCAGTATCAGGACCGATTCGGCATAACCCCATCCCGGCGTGCGGCCTCCCATTTGGCTGAAATGCGCCGTCCAATGTTTCGTGCCCCGATTGGCGTCGTAGCAGCCGACCAGCCCGTTGCCCGAGACGATGTACAGCTTGCCGTTGTCGATCATGGGTGTCGAGCGCGAACCGGGATAGCTCTTGGTCCACGCCGAATCGTGCGGCACCTGCCAAACGCGGTTGCCATCCATATCGAAAGCGGAAATGGTCAGCATGTTGCCAACGTCGCCGCTGGTATAGACCCTGTCGCCAACGACTGCCACCGACGAGTATCCTCGGCCAATCCCGTTGGCCTGCCACAGCAATCGCGGACCGCCGGACGGCCATTTTTTCAGCAAGCCGTGATCTGGAGACTTACCGTCCCGATTCGGACCTCGCCAGCCGGGCCAGTCTGCGTGACTGGTCGTTGGGACTTGGGGCGTTGAAGGGCCGACGCGCGGCGGACTGGCTTCGAAGCCCGAGTCGTTCCCCGCGTTCCCGCCGCCCGACGCCGCGCCCATGCGGTCGGCCTTTCGCTTGATGTAAATCTGATCGAACCTGCTCAGTTTTGCGATCGGCACCGTTACGGTTTGGCCATCCCGTTTCTTGATGCGCACGGCGTCCTCCGTGGAGTCGACCATGACTGCTTCTATGCGATACTGACCGGACGAGTCGGTCCATGTTCGATATTCGAAATCGTTTGAAGCGTTGGCCCCGCCCGTCAATTGCATCGCCAGCGCAACTGCACAGATTGCGGTCGGCAGTGTGAAGACGAGGCATCGAAACGTGATCGGCTTTTCCATCATCTACTGCGCCTCTCATGTCAACCGAGACTTTGTCGACAATGCCCGGCAACATGCGGGCCTCTTCTCTTCGTCCCATTGTGTTCAATCGCTGGTACGGTTCAAGCGTACACCAGGTCAATAAGGGTGCGCTTGAATCGTACCGGCGATTCTTGGTCTGGAAGAGAATCGGTAGAATGCGGTCAGATTATTCGACTTCCGCTTACAAAAAGGGGGAATGCAGATGCTGTATCGATCAATTCTCTTGACACTTCCGGCCGTCTTTGCGTTTGTGTGGACGGCGCAGGCAGCGGGATATCTGGGCGTAGCGGTGGGAGAACCGTCGGGCGACGAGGCCAAGGGGGCTGCAATCGTAGCAGTCATTGCTGACAGCCCCGCCGAGAAAATCGGCTTGGCCAAAGGCGACATTGTTTTGGCGGTCAACAAAGTGAAGGTTGCGAGCCCCATTGAAATGGTCAAAGCGATTCAGTCCATGAAAGAAGGCGACGAAGTTAAACTGAAAGTCCGACGCGACGGAAAGACAAAAAAGGTGACCGTGACGCTTGGCGAACGGCCGGACCCGCCATCCGATTCAATTGATGAAGTTGTACGACCATTTATCGGGATCGGATTCCGTGCCGCCATCTCGCCCGACCAACCTGAGACGCCAAACAATCTGACCATCGCACGAGTCGCCCCCGACAGCCCTGCACAAAAGGCAGATATCAAACCGGGCGACATCCTCGTTCAGTTTGAAGGTAAGAAGGTAAAGACCTTCAAGCAACTCGTTAGTCTGGTCCAAGAGAAAAAGGTCGGAGATGAAGTCGTCTTGAAGATCGAACGCGATGGGAAGACATTAGAGAAGAAGCTCACGCTGAAAGGCCTCCGTCCGCAACGGCGGTGACAAGTAGGCCCGTGGCAGGCTGCAGGTTGGCGCAAGAAAAATGCCCCCCGCAAACCTACGCTAGGCTTGCGAGGGGCAGGCAGGCAATGGCAGTGCCAACTCACTCGGATCGACTCAGTAACACTTATCGGTCACGGAGAAGTCCCGTCGACATGCGAATATTTCGCACAGGTTCGATCACCACCCTGCAAGCAACCGAACCAATTCCGTCTCGTTCTTAACGCCCATCTTTGACAGCGCGCGTGTTCGGTGCTTGGCCGCTGTCTGTATCGAGATCCCAAGCTGTGCGGCAACCTGCTTATTTGCCTTCCCGTCATACAGCAACTGCATCACTTCGCTTTCCCGTGGCGAAAGTGCGTCGATGCGCAACTGGATATCGCGTTGTTCGATCTCCCGGCGAAGTCGCTGCAGATCTTCCGCCAGGGCTTGGCGTACCCGCTCCAGCAGTACGTCGTCGTCCACAGGCTTTTCCAGGAAATCTACCGCGCCACCCTTCATCGCTTGCACCGACGTGGGAACATCCCCATGGCCGGTGACAAAGATGATTGGTAGGTGTTCGCCCAGTCTGCCCAGCCGCTCCTGTAACGCGAGGCCGTCCATCTCGGGCATTCGCACGTCCAACACCAAGCACGCGGGCCTTTGGGGATCGTATGCCTCGAGAAACTGCTGTGCGAATTGAAAGCACTCGACTTCAAGGCCATCTGATTCCAGCAAATAGCGCAACGAATTCAGTGCTTCGGAATCGTCATCCACGAGGAAAACTACGGGCTTCAAGTTCATCTTCCGTCTCTTCGCTCATGATTGGTATGGTAAAGGAGAAAGCAGTCCCGTGCGGCTGGTTCGGAGCCGCCCACAATCGTCCACCGTGCGCCTCGACAATCGTTCGGCTAATCGCCAATCCGATGCCTAGCCCTTCGTCTTTGGTCGTGAAAAACGGCTCGAAGACACTATCGGCAATATCCGAGGGTAGACCTTTGCCGTTATCCGAAACGGCGATCTCGATATTTGCATCTTCTGCAGATTTGACCGCGATGGTCAATACCCGCCGTTCGTCCGGCAATTCTGACATTGCGTCCATTGCATTGCGGACCAGGTTCACGACAACCTGTCGAATCTGAACTGAATCGGCGGTCACAGTTGGAATGTCGTCGTGCAATCGTCGGTACACCGTGATGCGATTCCGATGGATTTCCGGTTCCAACAGCTTCATCACGTCGTCGACAAGCTCCGCGACGTACACCGTGGAACGCCGTGGCCGTCCCTTGCGTACGAATTCGCGCAGGCGTGAAATGATGCCCGCCGCTCGGTCAACCTCGTTGGAGACTCTGTCCATCACGTCGACCAACTGATCGAAGTCCATGGCCTCTCTATTGATGCGGCGCTTGACACCTCGCACATAATTGGCGATGGAGTACAGCGGTTGGTTGATCTCGTGCGCCAACGTGGCTGCCATTTCGCCAACCGTGTGTACGCGACCTATGTGGGCCATTTCCGCTTCGAGGTCGTGGAGTCGCTCCTCGGTCAATTTGCGCTCGGTTATGTCGTTGTGCACGACAACCACTTCTTGCAGCCGGCCGTCTTCATCTTTGACCGGATAGACAAAGCTATCAAGCCAAATCGTCTGCTCCCACAAGCTTTGCGTGATGGCCGAGTCCTTGGGGTCATACTTGACTGTGGGCAGCGTCACCGGCTTTCCCTCAAAGGCCCTCTTGATATACCGCAACAGCCCCTTCGCGTCCAACTGCGCATCTTCAAGGACGTTGTAGTTTGCCAGCAAGTACTGTTGGGCTTCTTCAGACAGGCGGTGCATCTTTCTGGCTGCGGGATTGGCATATCGGACCGAGCCATCAGGGCGGTACAGGACGATACCAACCGGCGACTGTTCAACCAGCAATCGAAGCCGTGCCTCGGAGACTCTCAAGGCGTCGTGAGCTTCTTTCCGTTCGGTGATATCCTCGCCCGAGTTGAGGGTGCCTACGATCATTCCTTCGTTGTCGCGCAGGATCGTATTGCGCCAAGCGATCAGCCGTTCTGTCCCGTCGCGCGTCAGCACAGGGTTTTCGTAGTACTCAGAAGGCTCGACTTCGTCCGCCATCAGCCTCTGATAGACCTTTCGGACTTGGGTACGGATCGCCTCGGGTAGGCAGGTCTCGAACCAGCTTGTGCCAATGAGATCTTCTTCGCAGTATCCGAGAAGCTCGCAACTGCACCGATTCACCAGCGTGATGTTGCCGTTTCCGTCTAGTGCTACGAACATCACGCGAGCGATGTCCAGATACTGCTGGGCCTGATCACGTGCCGCGCGCAGCGCCCGTTCGGCCTGCTTTCGGTCCGTAACGTCTCGGCTGGTCACCTGCAACCCGACGATGCGGCCATCAGTTCGTATCAAACGTAATCGGCACTCTAGTGTGTGGGGTGCTCCAGTCTTGTCTGTGCAAATGACCTCCAGCGGTGGCGTCGGTTTGCCGCGGATCACGGATACAAATTGTCGAAGGTACTTGGGCACGTCTTTCGGCCGAAGCATCCCGAGACGCCAGAAGGGTTGTCCCAGCACCTCATCATTCGTGTATCCGAGAAGTTGGTTCGAAGCCGCGTTGCTGGAAGTGATCTTCCCTCTCAAGTCCAACGTGGCAATGCCGTCAGGAGACATTTCCACCAAATCTCGATATTGTTCTTCGCTCTCACGCAGCGCTGCCTCCATCTTTTTCTGCTGGCTCACATCGGAGACCATCATTAGCACGTGGGAGATTTCGCCTACCGTGTCCTTCACAAGGGTACCGTGCACGCGGCACGCCAAGGTCGAGCCGTCCTCGCAGATGAAGTCGACGTCATAGGGCGCGATCTGCTTGCCGGCCGTTCGTTGCGAGAACAGGTCGCGAAGTCTTGCCTTGTCCTTTCTGGACCAGATGGGCAGTTTGGTGAAGTGTTTCCCGTGGAAATCCTCGTCCGCGTATCCCAACCATTCGATCGCTCGGCCGTTCGTTTCCGAAAGTCTTCCCTGCGCGTCGATCAGAACGATCATCTCGGGCGAATCCTCGAACATCGATCGATACTTCGCTTCACTCGCTCGCAAGGCCCTTTCGGCTTGTTTGCGTTTCGTGATGTCCGTCGCAGTGAAGATCACGCCAGCAGTCAAATCTTCTCGATCTACCGCAGTCGATCGGAGATGAACATGGATGATCTTTCCGTCTTTGCGACGCCATTGTGTGTCGATCTCGCCAGTGCCCGTCGCGCGAATCTGGTCGTACTTCACTCGGCCGACTCGCTCGTACTCCTCCACGGTCTCGTAGAGCATTTGCGCATTCTGTCCGAGCAAATCGTCCACGTGGTAGCCGGTCATTTCCAACATGGGAAGATTGACCCACTGAAAGACGCGGTCGTGAAGCAGTCCTACGCCCGCAGGCGCCGTCTCGAGAATCGTGGCAAGTAGCGACTCGCTTCGCGCCAGTGCCTCGGTCGCCCGTTCGCGCCGGTTGATTTCGCAACCAAGCTCCTCGCACGCATCCTGTAGCTCCCGAGTTCGCGCGGCTACTGCGACTTCCAGTTCGTCGGCGTATTGCTCCAAGTGCTGCTGAAATGCCCGGCGGACGTGGTACACGATTTCGTCCGGATCGCACGCCTTTTCGACGTATCCAAAAGCACCGTGATTGATGGCGTGCTTGGCGGATTCGTAGGACGCATGCGCAGTATGAACAACGACGGGTACGTTGTTGCCAAGCTCCTGGAATCGCTTCAGCAATTCGGTGCCATTCGATGCAGGCAGGCTCGGATCTACAATCGCTACGGCGATATTCTCTTTTCTGACGTACTGGAGAGCCTCGGCCGCGCTGGAGCAGCCGATCGTGTCGAATCCTTCGTCTTTCAGGATGGCTGCCAGGGCACCCAGTTCATGGTCATCATGCTCGACGATCAAGACTCGCGAGGCTCGACCTCGAACGGCGGCCTGCGATACCGCGTCCATTATTGATCTCCGTAGGTTCATTCCATTACGTGCCCGTGTTGCCCGCCGCGATTCTTGCACAAATGAGGGGCAAATGCACTCAGAGTGTAGCGGTTGTTGGGGGCGGGGCCTACTCGGAACCGGTGGGGATTAGCTATTTTAGCGCCCAACTTCCCCAAATTGGAAAAGACGCTTGCAATTCGCAGTGTGACTTGGCATTATTGTGTGATGAGGGATGATGTGTCCAGCTTGACTTGGGCAAGCATCTGCAGCCCGCTCGCAATGCGCACGCCGTATCACCCACCCTGAATAATTTGCCGGTCAAGCACAACTGACACACCGGAGATTCATATAGCGTGACGCCCGCCCGAAGCCACCGTCGGCCCTGGACGGGCTCACAAACCGTACAAAATAGTTTGGAAAGCAAATTGACCGTTGCCCGGTTCATTCCGCCAATCATAGATTCGCGGTGAACCCTAGCCACGTTTGAGGTGACTCGAGATGAAAACAAAGACGATTGCACTTGTCCTGTTTATGCTGGCATCGTCAGGCTCGTTATCGGCCGGAGCGGAGGCCACGGCGAACGCTGCGGCGGAGACAAGCCCTGAAGAGGCCCAGGCGCAGGCCGCCTACGATGCGGCCGAGAAGGCTGCCAAGGAGGGTGCTGCTGCGGTCGGCCCCCTATTTGACACCATGAAAAAGGCCGACGCGGCATACGCCAAGGCAAGGCAAGCGGCCAACGCGGCGCGACAGAAGGCCGATACTGCGAAGAATTTGGCGGGCGAGCCGGGCGTTCAACAGTTGCAGCGGGCCGAGGCCGCCGTGCCCGCTGCCGTCAAGGCCCTGACCGACGCGACCAACGCCAAGCCTCCGCTGGACAAGGCGTTGGCCGAGGCCAAAACCGCCGCAGCACCACTGCAGGAAGCTTACAAGGCGGCGGAGGCGGTGGCCAAGGAGGCCGAAGCCAAGGCGAGGACCGCAGCCGCCGCGGCCAACAGACTGGCCAACGAAGCCAAGACGGCCACGACCCAAGCGACCGCCAAGCGCAGAGTGGCTGACAATGCCAAGGGCACTTTGGAGAAAGCACGGCAAAGCGAGCAGAAGTTCCAGACCCAGGTGAACGAGGCGCCTCAGAAGCTGGCCGAAGCCGAGGCGCAGAAAAAGGTAGCCGATGAAGCGCTCGCCGCTGTCAAGACCCAGGTCGCCGCAGCCACGACTGCTCACCAGGCAGCCGAGCAGGCGGCGTTGGCTGCGGAGGCCAACGCAAAAGTGGTCACCGAGGCGGAGAAGCAGCAGGCTGCAGCCGACGCAGCGGCCAAACGCAAGGCGGCCGATGCGGCCAAGACCGCCTTGACCCAGACGCAGCAGAAGCAGCAGCAAGCGCAGGCCCAAGCCACTGCGGCCGCCCAAAAGCTGGCCAGCGCCCCGGCGCAGAAGAAAGCAGCCGACGATGCCTTGGCGGCAGCCAAGAACCAAGTGGCCACGGCTACCAGCGCTCACCAAGCAGTCGAGCAGGCGGCCCAGGCTGCAGAGGCCACGGCCAAAGCGATTGCCGAGGATGCCGCCAAGACCCCGGAGGAAAAGAAGAAGGCCGCAGACGAAGCCGCTGCCAAACGTGCGGCAGCCGGCGCGGCTAAGACCGCCTTGACCCAGGCACAGCAAAAGGAACAGCAAGCACAGGCCCAGGTCAACACGGCCGCCAAGAACCTGGCCGACGCTCCGGCGCAGAAGAAGGCAGCCGACGATGCCTTGGCGGCCGCCAAGAACCAGGTGGCCGCTGCCACGGCACCTTCCCAGGCGGCCGAGCAGGCCGCTCAGGCGGCAGGGGCCAAGGCCAAGACGATGGCCGAACGTGCTGGCAGGTCCCAGGAGCAGATACAGCAGGCCGCAGCCGACGCCGTCGCCAAGCGCGCGGCGGCCGACGATGCCAAGGCCGCGCTGGCCAAAGCCCAGCAGGCCGAGCAAGCGGCACAGGCTCCGGCCAGGGCCGCTACAGGAAAGCTGGCCCAGGCCACGGCGCAGAAGAAAGTGGCCGAAGCTGGCTTGGCGAACGCCAAGAAACAGATAGAGGGTGCCACCACGGCTTTGGCGGCAGCCGAGGACACAGCCGCGGAATTCGAGAAGGTCGCAGCGGAGAAGAATCAGTTGGCGGCACAAGCCGCCGCCAAGCGCAAAGCCGTCGCAGATGCCGCTGCTGCATTGGGACCGGCGCAGCAGAGCGTGGATCGCATACAGGCTCAGGTCGCGGCCGGCGCAAAGAAGCTGACTGATGCGCAAGCACAGAAGAAGACGGCCGACGACGCTTTGGCGAACGCCAAGAACCAATTGGCCGCGGCCACCACGGCTTCTCAAACCGCCGAGCAGGCGGCCCAGGCCGCTGAGGCCACGTCCAAGGCGATTGCCGAGGATGCTGCCAAAACGCCGGAGGAAAAGAAGAAGGCTGCAGACGAAGCCGCTGCCAAGCGCAAAGCGGCCGACGATGCCAAGGCCGCCTTGGCCAAAGTGCAGCAGAGCGAGCAAGCGGCGCAGGCTCAGGCCACGGCCGCAGCGCAGAAGCTGACCGAAGCGCAGGCACAGAAGACAGCGGCCGATCAGGCCCTGGCGGACGCCAAAGCCAAGATGGCTGCCGCCTCCCCCGCATACCAGGCGGCCCAGGAGGCGGCCGGGGAACTCGTCCAACTCGATGCGGTGATGAAGGAAACCGCAGCCGACGCTGCCGCCAAGCGCAAAGTGGCCAATGATGCCAGGGCAGCTCTGGCCCCAAAGCAAACGACGCTGGACCGAGCGACGGTGGCGGCCACCCGCGCCGCGCAGGCGCTGGCTAGAGCCGAAGCGCGGAAGAAAACGGCCGACGACGGCCTGGCGAACCTCAAGAAGCGGATCGCCGCTGCCAAAGAGTCACACGTGGCGGACGAACAGGCAGCCCAGAAGGCGGAAGGCATAGCCACTCCGGCGCAGGCGGAACAAGATAAAACGCGGAATGCGTGGCAGGCTGCCAGGGGAGTCGCCAGCAACAAACGCGATCTGGCCAATGATGCCAAGGCCGTGCTCTACCGGCTGTTCGCCGCCAGGCAGGTGGCAAACCTTATGGAGAGTCCTGAGCGGGCGCAGCCCAGGAACGGGTTGGATGAGATTATCTTCACGAAGTTGAAGTCGTTGGGTATCGAACCGGCCCTCTGCTCCGACGCAGTGTTTATCCGTCGCGCCTTCTTGGACCTGACGGGCAAGCTGCCTACCGCGGAAGAGGCCAGAGCGTTCATCGAAGATCCGGACCAGAACAAACGCGTCGCGTTGATCGACCGACTCCTGGACCGGTCGGCGCATTTCGATTACTGGGCGATGAAATGGAGTGATATCCTGCGAGTCAAGGCGGAATTCCCCGTCAAAGTCTGGCCCAACGCGGCCCAGGCCTATCA
>CAZUAH010000513.1:0-10029 GCA_964617665.1 uncultured Pirellulaceae bacterium | reverse complement strand
GCGGCGTTATCAGAATCGTTGGCCATCGAGGTTCTCCTCGCTGCGTTTGAAGGTTGGAGGGAACGCCCGCTGCTGCGGGCTGGGACCGAAGGCAGTGCCTCTTGAGTGCGAAGGTCCAACGCATTCCGTTGCTCGATGGATGCGAACAGGTGAGCGCACTTCACACGGTAGGGACGCAGGCAGCATAACCTGCACGGCGCGCTGCGGCAAGCAGTGGGCGATCAAACATTGCGTTCGATCAAATCGCTCGGCTACTGAAACAATCGATTGCTCGGCGCGTAGGCTGTTGCAATGGACGTCCTCGGTACTTCGACCGGCATAGGCTGGACGTCGAACGGAATACCATTTATCGCTCGGGGAACGAGTCCCACAGATGTCATGCCCGGCAACTGCTTGCGTTGGGCCGCGTAGCTCTGCATGATCTGATGAATCCGCGGGTTGATCTCGGTCTTTCCATCTTGGCGAGCCGTGCCGCAGGAGTCGAACGAGCCGACTGTGACGATGCTTTCGTAGCGATCGTGAAACTCGTAAGCATCGACTCCTTGTCTTCGCAGGGCCATCGTCAACTCGTGGGCATTGACTGCAGCCTGTTCCAGCTTGCTTGTGGGGCGATTGACGCTCGCTCTTTCGATCTCGGCCAGTTTCATCGTAGTGCTTCCGCGAAACGTCGCGACGCGTACGGTGTAACGGCCCGGGTTCTTCAGCAGACTGTATTGAACATCGCGGTTCATTTTTGCCACCAGGGGATCCAAGCCGCCTGGCGTGAAGTACTCCTGCGGCAATAAAGGATTGCGTGTTACGAACGCTTTGCCCATCGGGCCGCGTTCGCGTTTGTCTTTGTCAGGCGTCAGGCGGCGCTGCAACTCGCGAAGGCCGAAGAAACGCTGAGTGGTCGTGTGGTTCTTGGAGACATCCAGGCATTCAGGCCGGGCGTATCGAATCTTGTCGCGGGTCTTGTCGACTTGATTGTCGTCCACACTCTCAAAATGTCCTACGAGAACAGCGATCTCGTCGAACTTCTTCTCGTTGTAATACTTCATCGTCTTGCGGTAGCCATAGCGATTGATCGTATTACCTTCGAAACGATCGGTGAAATCATATGTCTGTTTGTGAACGAATGCCGGGAGGTTAAATTCCTTGCGGAGTTCCAGGACCAATTCTTGCGCTTGCTTCTTGGCTCCAGAGCCGGCGAAGGACGTGGCCATGATCATCCAGGGACCGTGATCTTTGGTCAGGTGGTACGTCTTGTCGGCGTCGGCTTCCACTCGCTTGAACGGACTGAGTATATCCCAAGGCTTCGCTGCAAAGAGCGTTGCGGGTTGGGCGACACATAGTAGAGTTGCTAGCAGCAAGAACGCGAGGCATCCCTTCCTCATCGCGACGTTCCTCGAAAACAAGACTGGATTTGGTGAAAAGAGCGAACCCATCAAGATAGGCGCGCGGAAAAATACCAGATGCCCGCCGATGACGCCAGAGCGAATCAGTAGGAGGGCCCGATCGGTTCTTCGCCGTCTTTGCTGATCAAAGCATCCAGGACTTCACGCGCGACAGCGTCACTGATGAATTGTACAGAACCATCGCACATAGCCGCGTTCATACCACCTGGATGACGGCTGCCCGCATTCCCGGAAACGCCTGCGGAAAAGGGAGGCGAGATCTTGCTAGCATCTAGATCGACCGGCTCGGCCCACTTGGTACCAGTGCCGACGACCTCGACAACCAAGATGGTGTTCGACGTGCCATCTGTGACATCGGCCATCTTCGTAGCTTTGGCACCGTCGAACATCGTTCCCGGACCAGTGATCACCATGTAATTGGTTTGGTTCGAGGTCGCGGAATCTCCGGACGAAGGGCACGTGAAAACGGGAATCTGCATATTCGTGACGGCTTGGTTGCCGGGACTATCCCACGGTTCGTCGAAGTTGTACTGGCTATGAATCGGGCCGTACTCCAAGAAAGGAAGGATCAGCACGCGCCAACTGTGCATTGGTTCGCCGTTTTCGTCAGGGATGTACGCAGGCGGAAAGGTCTTGTACGTGTCGTGGTAGTTGTGGAAGGCAAGTGCGATCTGTTTCAAGTTGTTGTTGCACTGGGTCCGGCGTGCCGCCTCGCGAGCCGCCTGGACCGCTGGTAGCAGCAACGCGACCAAACCGCCACCGCAAATGAGAAAGAGGAACAGGCATGCGACCGCGACGATAGCGACGACTGCCCCCGTTCCCATTCCGCCCGCTGCGGCTCCCGCGCCAGCGGCTGCGGCCACAGCGGCGCCGGATTTCTGAGGTTGTACGGGTGGCAAAGGTGCCGCCCCGTCGGCTGATGGAACGGTAATCGTCTCGCCACAAAACTTGCACGGACCGGATTGGGCAGCGTACTCGTCGGCCACGGTTGTCTGTTTTCCGCAATGTGGACAAGTGAACGAAATGGGCATTACCTGCGCCTTTCCTGTTGGCGGAACTATCGGACGAATGCAAGCGACGTGATCAACGTCCGCAGTATACAGCATTCGGTCCGGTCGGGCAAAATAGCACGATCGCCGTTACTGATTGGATTCGACCGCCGCCAGATATGTGCTGAGAACCCGCAAGTTGTTGATGAACGTTCGGCTGTCGATGATGCGAGTAGTATCGTCGTCCGCACCGTGGTACTTCAGCCGGCCGTTCTCGACCCAGGCCCCTCGGTCGTCCAGTGTTTCAATGACTTCACGAGCTCTTTCCATGAGGGATTCAGTCAGTCTGGGACGATACGACGGACGAGATGGCTGCAGGTCTTCCGGCGGAATCTCAAGCAATTGATCGTATTGCCTCTCGACGCTCTTTACCCAATCGCCCACTTTGAAAGCGTAGTGCGTTGGCAAATCATCATCCTCGTAGGTCAGTTCATACTCACGAGTGAAATACAGCGGTCGGTTCGTTTTCAGTTCATAGAACCGTGCCAGCCCGCCCTCGGGCAATCTCGATTTGCGATAGTACTCGAGTGCCCGCGGGATCGGATCGATGTACTTCTTCTTCCCTGTCTCGCGGTACACCATCATCAAAGTGCGCAGGATGCCGCCCGCTTCGCCACCCGTGATTGATGCCGGCTCGAACCTCCGCGCCCAGGCAGGATGCATGTCGGGATTGTATTGTTGTGCCCATCCCGGTTGCGGCTCGGGCATTTGGGCCAGCAGGATGAAATTCCCGGCCTTTTCCGCCGCGTGTGAGTACTTCTCGTCCTTGTAGATTTCCGCGGCTAGAAACATGACGCCAATCGTATCGGCGATTGTGTTGTCGTTGAAAGTGTAGTAGCCGGAGTAGTTAAGGCGAGGATGCTCGCGCGGCCACGAGGCGGGATAGGATGCCTTTTTCACAGGATACAAGTCCGGATCCGGCGGTCGGTCAAACCGCTGCGGCCATCCGCCGTTAGGGTACTGGGCCGCCAACAATGACGACAACGCGAACTCGGCGGCTTCGTGAATCTGTTTATCCTCGAACTTCAGCACCTCGTCCAGCCGAATCACCAAGCGCAATGCGGCCTGTGTGGCATTGTCATCCAATGTCGTCGTGTTCCTTGCTTTTTCTCTCGGCGGTTCTACGCGATAAGCGTACCGTTGTCGTCGAGCGGGATCGAATTCAATGCGGTAGTCCCAGCCGCCGCTTCGGAGTTGTCCCTGCGCAAGGCAATGGCCGGCATCGCGTGCCAGTTTCAGACAGTATGCATCGCCGGTCAGTTCGTAGGCTGCGAGAAACGCCATACCCACTGATGGCGTGCCAGGTGGCTGGACCCAAACCGTCAATTCGCCGGCGCGTCCTTCGCCTTCACGCTTCGTCAGGTCTGCACTGTAGCGCCACAGGTAGCCGCCATTGGACGAAACTTGTTCGCGGTAGAATCGACAGGCCTTGTAAAGGGCCGATTTTGCGAGTTTGGGCAAATCGGCATCGGCCGCAGTCGCTGCGTTCGGAAAGGCAGGCAAAGCTGCTGCGCACGAAAGGACCGCAAAGGATAGAAACCTCGTCATCGGTCAGCCTCCTTCTTGCGTTGTGAGACGTCCATTTTGCAGGTCAGGAGCCGAGCGGCGCTCGGCCGAGCACGTTGTAGGTGGGGCCTTCCTTATCCAAGAAACTGGCGAAAACAAGCACCTTGTCGATGCCTGCCGATCCGCCATCGAACTGCTCGTTGTCTCGGATCAGCCGCCCCAAGTCGCGCACGGCCGCGCCGCCTCGCCGCACGCGGCCGAGCGTCAGATGTGGATGAAAGCGTCGAGCTTCTTTGGGATAGCCAAGCTTTGCCAGAGCTCTCTCGATGGACTTTTGGAGTGATTCCAGCTCCGCGACGCCGCGATCAACTCCCAGCCAGACGATTCGGGGACGCGAGGCATTAGGAAAAGCGCCCGCGCCACGCAGGCCGATGTTGAAAGGGGGGTGGCCGCTAGTCGCTTCCGCCACGGCCCGGCACACATCGGCCGTCTCCCGGTCCGGAATATCTCCCAGGAACTTCAGCGTCAGGTGCATGTTGTGGGTATCCACCCACTTGACGTTCGCCCCGGCGGCCTGAAGCCGTCGAACCAGATCTGCCGCTCGCTCGCGAACGGCATCCGTCACGTCGACCGCGATGAACGTCCGAATCGTGTTCATGCTAAGGCAATTTCTTGACGCGGATGTTCTTGAAGTACACCTTGCTCTTGGGATCGTGCGCTTGCAGAGCAAATGTGCCCTTGTCTAATGCTCGCGTGAAATCGACACCCGGCTCTTTGTCCGCTGGCTCGGTGTAGTCGACTACGGTCTTGCCATCGATTTTCACGATAACCTTCTTGCCTTTGACGATGATGTGCTGCTCGAACCACTCGTCGTCCTTCGCCGGAGCCTCGAACACATCACAGATCCCGTATAGGCCGCCCGTCTTCTTGGGATCCTTGTGAGTGTTGTTCACCTGCGACTCGAAGCCGTGCTTCGGCCAGCCCTCGGCCTGGAACTTGGTATGAAAATAGATGCCCGAATTGCTTCCGGGGGTCGTCATGACTTCTGCTTTGAACTCGAAGTTCGCGAACGGTGCAAGATCGCCCACATAAAACAGATGGCTGCGGGGCCCGAAGCAAACGAACTTGTCGTCCTCGACTTTCCACGAATCGGTGTTCTCGCTGGCCTTCCAGCCGTCAAACGTCTTTCCGTCCATCAATTGGGTCCAGCCCTCTTCCTCGCCAACGCATACGCTGAGCGAGAAGGAAACCAACAAAACAGCAGCAGTCACGGTCAATGTTGCTCTCATCATGGTCAAGCACTCCTGTTTCAGACACTCTGGTTCACGTGCGGGTACACGTCACACGCACGTCGCCAGCTTACTATTCGGCCGGCAATTGTTCAATTCGCTGCAACGGAACCGCCATATTTCGATTGTTAAAAGGAAAGGTAACGCGGGTGCCCAGGCTCTAACCTGCTTCCTTGGAATAGGTTACGCAACGCGAGTGTGTGAGGTGGGGTACCAGCTTTGAGCAGAAGGCAAAAATGCTTGACGAGAGGCTGTTGACGGTGAGTGCTACGGACGATACTCTCTTATTAATAAAACTAATTTTAATATTTCTTTGGATTAATGCGTCTTATGTGGTGGCCTCCGGCCCAATGCACGTAAAATCCCTCAAGGTGTTCTGCGACGTCATCGGCCGCCGGAGCTTCTCGCGTGCTGCAACGGACAACGGCATTTCACAGTCTGGCGCCAGCCAGATAGTGAATCATTTGGAGAAGAGCCTCGGTGTCAAGCTGATTGACCGATCGAAACGCCCATTTGTGCTGACGGCCGAAGGGGAAGTCTACTACGAGGGATGCCGGAAACTGGTCCAGCGTTACTACGCGCTTGAAGAGGACGTCAAAACACTGCATCAGGAAGTAGAGGGCCGCGTTTGTGTAGCTGCGATCTACTCGGTGGGGCTGAGTTATGGAAAGGACTTGGTAGAGAGCTTCACGAGCCGGCATCCCAGGGCGACGGTTCATATCGAGTATCACCATCCGGACCGCGTGTACGAATTGGTCGCGGAGGATCGAGTGGACGTGGGGCTGGTCAGCTACGCGCAATCGACCCGCACGGTCACGGCTATCAATTGGTGCGAAGAGCCAATCATACTCGCGTGTTCACCTGGCCATTGGCTTGCGCAGCGTAAGGCGATTGACTTGAAGGATCTGAATGGCGCTGGGATCATCGGTTTCGACTCTGACCTTAGGGTCCGCCACAAGCTGGATCGCGGTTTGGCCGAACGAGGTGTCGAGTTACGTGTCGAGATGGCGTTCGACAACATCGACACAATCAAGAGGGCGATTGAAGTGAACGCCGGTGCCAGTTTATTGCCCGAGCCAAGTCTGGGCAGCGAACTTGACGCGGGCACGATCGTGCACGTCCATGTTCGCGGCCTCGATTTGGTGCGACCGCTTGGAATCATTCATCGACGCGGCGTGGAGTTGGGTAGATCGGCTCGCAGATTCTCCGAATTGCTCCAAGATACCTCGTCCGCGAATCTTGGTGGCGCGCCCGCCGCGACCGCAGATTGTGTAGAAGAAGCTAAGCGTTAAGCGAACCGCGACGCAGTATCGCTGATTCTCTTAACGTTCTCTGAAAGATAGATCATGGGTGGGCAAAGAAAAATCGGTTTCCCTGCAAAGCGGGGCTTGTATGATCCTGCCAATGAAAAGGATGCTTGTGGCATAGGACTCATAGCCCACATAAGAGGGCAGCGAAGTCATCAAATCGTCGTGGACGCAGATCACGTGCTGCGCCGCATGGATCACCGTGGCGCTCGTGGCAGCGAGGCAAATACGGGTGATGGGGCAGGGATGCTGACGGCGCTGCCGCATGAGTTCTTGACCAAGGTGGCGAGGGCTGAATTGGGAACGGCCCTGCCCGAACCCGGCCGATTCGCAGCGGGCCTGGTCTTTCTACCGACGATCGACGCAGAGCGAGACGAATGCAAGCGGGTGTTCGAGGAAATCGTCGCTGAGCAGGGGCAGCGTTTGGTTGGTTGGCGAACAGTGCCGATTCAGCCCGATCAGGCCGACCTCGGTCCTTCGGCCGTTGCCGCCATGCCAATGATCGAGCAGGTGTTTGTTGCGGCCGGCGACGGAGTCGAGGGCGAAGCGTTCGAACGCCAGTTGTACGTCATCCGAAAACGAGCTAGCCGCCAGTTGCGCACAGAGAGCGACCTTGAGCAGGCGTTGATGTTTTATGTCTGCAGCCTGTCCACCAAGGTGATTATCTATAAGGGGATGTTGACGCCCGGTCAGTTGATGAAGTTCTATCCGGATTTGGCAGACGAGGACTATACCACACACTTGGCAATGGTGCATTCGAGGTTCTCGACGAACACCTTCCCCAGTTGGGACCGCGCACAGCCGTGTCGCTTCATGTCCCATAACGGTGAAATCAATACACTACGTGGCAATATCAACTGGATGCACGCCCGCGGGGGGGTAGTCGAGAGCGATCTCTTCGGAAGCGACCTTAAGAAGGTGTTTCCAGTCGTCGAGGCCGAGTGTTCGGATTCAGGTAACTTCGACAATGTGCTGGAATTCCTGTTGATGTCAGGCCGCACGCTCCAGGAAGCGGCCATGATGATGGTGCCCGAGGCGTGGCAGAAGCACGACACGATGTCGGAGAACAAACGGGCGTTCTACGAGTACCATTCGGCGTTGATGGAGCCGTGGGATGGACCGGCGTCGATTGCCTTTACCGACGGACACTACATCGGAGCGTTGTTGGACCGGAACGGTCTTCGCCCCAGTCGCTACTACATCACACATGACGACCGAGTGATCATGGCTAGCGAGGTCGGCGTGCTGCCGGTCGAGCCCGAGAACGTGAAATATAAAGGGCGTCTCCAGCCTGGCCGCATGTTTCTGGTTGATTTCGAGGAAGGGCGCCTGATTCCCGATAAGGAATTGAAGAATGAAATCTCCAACCGGCGTCCTTACGCGCATTGGCTTAATGCGGCCCGCATCCAACTGAAGGACTTGGCACGCAAAGGCGAACCACACGGTTTCTACCCCGATACATTGCTCGAGCGCATGCAGGCATTCGGTTACACGACCGAAACGATGCAGTTCATGTTGTTGCCGCTGATCAAGCAGAAACGGGATCCCGTCGGATCCATGGGCAACGATTCCGCCTTGGCTTGTCTGAGCGACAAGCCTCGCATGCCATACGACTACTTCAGGCAACTCTTTGCCCAAGTGACCAATCCGGCGATCGACTCGATCCGCGAAGAGATCATCATGTCGCTGGAGTGTTACATCGGTCCAGAACAGAACTTGGTCGAGTCGACCGCCTTCCACTGCCATCGTCTGCTCGTGCCGCATCCGATCCTCACAAACGAGGAACTGGCCGCAATCAAACACATGAATCACCGCGGCTGGCGAGCGAAGACGATTGACATAACGTTTCCGCAAAGCGAAGGAACCGACGGGCTGGCAGCGGCGTTGGGCCGCATCTGCGCACAGGCCGAGGCCGCCATCGACGAAAGGTTTAGCCTCGTTGTGCTATCCGACCGCGATATCTCGGCCGATCGAGTGCCCGTCAGTTCGTTGTTGGCATGCGGCGCCGTGCATCATCATCTGGTCGCGCAGGCCAAACGGACGCGAATTGGGATCGTATTGGAGACAGGTGAGGCTCGTGAGGTCCACCATCATTGTCTGTTGGTCGCCTATGGTGCGGATGCGATCAATCCCTATCTGGCATTTGAGGCCCTGTGGCAGGCCCACGGCGACGGGCTTTTGGACGCGGAGGACTTTGCCGACGACGACGCAATAGTGGCCGCGTACCGGAAGGGCGTATCGAAGGGTATGCTGAAAGTGATGGGCAAAATGGGTATCTCGACACTGCAGTCGTACAAAGGTGCCCAGATCTTCGAGGCGGTCGGCCTGAATGACGAGGTGATCGAGCGCTCGTTCGTCGGGACTGCCAGTCGCATTCAGGGTGTGGGCCTCGGGACCTTGGCCGAAGAATCGCTACGACGACACGCTCTCGGCTACCCGCGGCAAGCGGAGGATCGCATCGCCGCACTGCCGAATCTCGGCGAATTTCACTGGCGGGCCGAGGGCGAACGGCACACGTGGGACCCGGTCGCGATCTCCAATCTGCAGGTCGCTGCACGCGCGGGTGACAAGGATGCCTACTGGCGGTTTGCCGAGTACATGAACGAGCACGAGCGCACTCGATGTACGCTTCGCGGTCTATTGCGATTCAAAGAGGATGCAGCGAGAAGTCCCGTTTCGCTGGATGAAGTCGAACCGGCCACGGAAATCGTCAAACGTTTCTGCACTGGCGCGATGAGCTTCGGTTCCATTTCGGCCGAAGCGCATGAAAGCTTGGCGATTGCCATGAATCGAATCGGAGGTAAGAGTAACACGGGCGAGGGCGGCGAAGATCCGGCTCGCTTCGAACCGCTTCCGAATGGCGATTCGAAACGGTCCGCTATCAAACAGGTCGCATCCGGCCGATTCGGTGTTACCGCTTGGTATCTTGCAAACGCCGACGAGTTGCAGATCAAGATTGCCCAAGGGGCTAAGCCCGGCGAGGGAGGCGAATTACCAGGCCGCAAAGTCGATGAGAAGATCGCGAGGATTCGCTATTCGACGCCCGGCGTTGGTTTGATCAGTCCGCCGCCGCACCACGACATCTACTCGATAGAAGACCTGGCCCAACTGATTCACGATCTGAAGAACGCGAACCCAGAGGCGCGAGTCAGCGTGAAGCTGGTGTCCGAGGTAGGCGTCGGAACCGTCGCAGCCGGTGTGGCAAAGGCCCACGCCGATCACATTCTGATCTCCGGGGCCGAAGGCGGTACAGGCGCGTCGCCGTTGACGAGCATCAAGCACGCCGGACTACCCTGGGAATTGGGAATTGCTGAAACGCATCAGACCCTGGTTCTGAACGATCTTCGTAGCCGCGTTGTCTTGCAGACGGACGGTGGTCTTAAGACGGGACGCGACGTAGTGATCGCTGCGATGCTGGGCGCCGAGGAGATGGGCTTCTCGACCGCGCCATTGATCACGATGGGCTGCGTCATGATGCGCA
>CAZUAH010000512.1:0-10073 GCA_964617665.1 uncultured Pirellulaceae bacterium | reverse complement strand
CACGTAAAACCTGAAAAGTGTCATTCGATTAACTACCGCGGAAATCCGCGTTCAACACAACAATATAGAGAAGAAACATGAACATGGGCCATTGTTTACGAGTTTCCGCAATCACCCTGCTAGCTCCATTGAGCGTCCTGCACGCCGCCGACTGGCCTGAATGGGGAGGAACTGCATCCAAGAATATGGCTTCGCTGGAAAAAGACCTGCCAGATACCTTCGCGCCCAGAGAAAAGGGAACTCAGGGCGAAGGACGTCTCCTCGCCACGACCGGGAACGTGCAGTGGGCTGTCCGGACCGGCAACTTCTCCTGCGGTACACTCACGGTGGCCGGCGGCAAGTTGTTTGTCGGTGGGATGTACCATCGGCAAGGCGTGATGAGGTCGCTCGGCACAGTCGCCGTTGCCGATCGACCCATCGACATCGGATCGCGCCGGGAGCTGTTTGTTGATCGGTTGTTGATTGACCGAATGGACGGCGTCGAACTGCGAATGCATTCCCCAGTGAAGGCACCCAGACCGGTGTCGCCGCTGCCGGTTGCGCATTACATCACGGTTATCAAAGACTGCGATCGATTTCGAGCGTATTGGCGAGGCACGGATCCATCGTATACCGGCGAGAAGCACACGGGCCACGCCGGCCAGACGGTCGAATATGCGGAGAGTCGAGATGGCCACGAGTGGACATTTCCGGATCTTGGCCTGCACGAAGTTCACGGGACGCGGAAGAACAACGTGATTCTCGCAAGACAGCCATCGCTGTTGAACAACTTCTCTCCCTTTCTCGACAAGCGTCCGAACGTGCCTCGCAACGAGCGCTACAAGGCATTGTGTGGGTACCCCGGCCCTGGCGACAAACGCGGCAAAGCGGGACCGGGCATGGGGCTGTTCGCGTTCGTTTCCGCAGACGGTATTCGCTGGACGAAGCGCGATGAGGTCATTCCTTATCAGCCGCAATGGCGTCACGCATTCGATTCACAAAACGTCTCGTTTTGGTCAGAAGCCGAGCAGCAGTATGTCTGCTACTTCCGCACGTGGACCAGTCCCGAACGGCTTCGCAGCATCAGCCGTACGACATCGAAGGACTTCAAAACATGGTCCGACCCGGCTGCAATGAATCCCAATCTGCCGGGCGAGCATCTCTACACAAACCAGACACATCCCTACTTCCGAGCGCCTCACATCTACATCGCTTTGCCGACACGGTACGTCCCCGGCCGCGGCGACGCGCCAGAGTACGACCTCAAAGACAACAACGCCACCGATATTCTGCTGATGACATCGCGCGCGGGCAGCCGGCGCTATGATCGAATCTTCACCGAGGCGTTCATTCGACCGGGGCCTGACCCTGCCCGCTGGAAGAACCGCGCGAACTATGTGGCGCTCAACGTCGTCCCGACCTCGCCGACCGAAATGTCGATATATCATCGCAGTGGCGACCGCTACATACTTCGCGCCGATGGATTCATTTCCGTTCGCGCCGGTTCGCAACGAGGTGAACTACTGACGCGTCCCGTCGTGTTTGCCGGCAGCACGCTGACCGTGAACCTCAGTACAAGCGCGGCCGGTAGTCTGCAGGTCGAAATCCAATCCGCCGATGGCGTTCCAGTTCCAGAGTTCGCACTCGACGACTGCCCGCCCATCTACGGCGATGAAATCGATCGCTCGGTGACGTGGCGTGCGGGCGCGGACCTGTCCTCAATCGCAGGCAAACCGGTTCGTTTGCGATTCCTATTGAAAGAATGCGACCTCTACTCGTTTCGGTTTCAGTGAAGACGACTCGGCGTAGAGCTGATCCACGCGGCCGTGAGGATGCTGAAGGAGCTACAGCCATGAGAACAGCAATCGCCACGCTCGCCGTGAACGTGCTGCTGGTGTTACCCATGAGTTTCGGTGCCGACGTGTGGGTAGACAATCGCAGCGGAAGCGACGCGAATCCGGGTAGTCGTGCCGCCCCCTTCAAATCTGCGGCCCACGCACTGCGGCAAATCAAACCGGGCACAACGTTGCACCTGCGGCCGACCGCCGAGCCCTAGGCTGCGGGCATCCGCGTAGAAGTCAGCGGTACGGCCGAGGCGCCGATCGTTGTCGACGGCCACGGCAGCCTTGTCAGCGGTCGGCGACGCCTGACGGGCGACGCGTGGCACGCTGAGGGCGGCGACGTGTTCAGCCGGCTGCTGCCGAACAATGCGTGGGGGATGGAACATCATTGGGAAGGCGGGTTTCCGTTGGTGTGGTTTGATGGCGAAGACGGACGCAATGTTGACTCGCGTCATGCGCTCGAACCGCTCTGCTATTTCCTCTACAAGAATCGGAAGGAACAGAAGACCGGTCCTTTGCACAACCGTCTTTTTGTCAAACTCCCTACCGGGAAGACGCCGGATGACATGATCGTCGAGAGCATCGACGGGCTTGGTGGTATTTATGTTGGCGGCAATCACGTGACCGTCCGTAACTTCGTCTGCGAATACGGAGGCCGCGACGGCTTCGCCACTCATCGCAACAAGGACGTTGTCATCGAAAACATCGAGGCCCGATATTTGATGGACCAAGGCATGTCGCATCACGGCGCTCAGGTACTAGTTCGCAACGCACATTTTCATCACAACGCGGGCTGCGGGGTGGTCGACGTGTATCTGGAATGCAAGGCGCGCTACGAGAATTGCCTGATCGAAGCCGATACCTGGCGCGGAGGTGTTGAGTTTTACAGCGGAGCGTTTGAGATGGTTGACTGCGTGATTCGCGCCAACCAGAAACGGGCGCTAACGGTTACCAGGGGAGCGCAGGTCAAGCTGCACAACTGCCTGCTGATCGCGCCCGTGGGGCAAGCTTCCAGCTTGCCATCTGCGCCGGATTCGCAGGCTAGAAGCCTACGCCACGAGAATCAGCCAATCACCACGGGCATCGACGTTGGCGGTGAAGACAGCCGTCTGGAGATGAATCGCTGTACGCTCTATGGCTTCACCGTTGGTCTGAATGCCCGGATGACTGCCGCCAACCGCGTCACGGTGAACGGTTGCGCCTGGCTGCGGTGCAAGACCAACTGCCGGGTTCGTAGTGTCCAGGCCCACGGAGAACCGGCAGTCAATTTGAGCGAATGTCTGCACTTCGCCGGCAATCTTTACGAGCCGGCCTCTTGGGAGTTAAACACTCTGCGACAGGTGGAAGACGGAAGCTGGAAAACCGATCAGCACAGTTTCGCGGCCAACGAACATGCGCAGTTTGCGAGCCAGATCGGCAGCGATGCAGATGCCGTGACGACGACGGTTGACGCGGCCGATCCCACGATCCTGCCTCCATTGCACACGGCTGCTGGCCGACCGGTTGGGGCGCGTATCCCACAGCCCTTGGTCGTGGGGCCTCGCCCTCTCGGTTTCAGGTCCGAAGCGTCGAGCAACAGAGCTATAGAACGATGAAAGCAATTGTCAGTACTTTCAGAAAAGGGCAAAGATTGCCGCCAAAGTTCTCGATTTGCCACTGAGGATCATCGTGCCATGTGTGAAGTTTGTATACTGGCACTGCTTGACGAGACGTCCTTTAGATTCTTCTTGCGGTCTTACTGACTACTCTGGCCATTGGGAGTTATCAAGCCATGTCCTTAATCCGATCCAAGTTCGTTGTGACTACGCTGTTCGTCGTTGCGACACTCGGCGTTGCGGGTGAATGGTTGCCTGCTCGAGCCATCGCCGGAGACGACGAACGTGAGGGTGTGCGGCGTTCGGCTGAAGGCGAAGGCCAGCGACGTCATGGCGGAGGGGACGGTGGGCGAGCATTGGAGGGTTTCCGCCCACAAACAGAGCGGGAAGAAGCTCTCTTCAAGATGATCCGGGACCTGCAACGTGAAGTGGCGGATTTGCGACGCGCCGTGCAGTTGGCTCGTGACGCTGGACACACTCGCCAAGGGGATGGCCGGCGTGAAGGCGAACCAGCCACTCGAAGCGAAGCCCCTGGCCCGCGACTAAGCAGCGCTCAGCTTTCAAAGTATCAGAAGATGTTTCGGACGTACGACAGGAATGGAGATAATCGTGTGTCGTTCGAAGAGCGGCTGGCTATGCGGAATTACGAAGTCACCGGCGAGCGGTTGCTCAACGAAAGACTGTATCATCTGTCCGAGGACCTGAATCGCGATGGCGCTATATCCTTGGAAGAGTTCGCTGCGTCCCGCATGCAAAAGCAGCGCGCGGGATGGCTTCAGGGTCGGCTGCTGAAAGTCAATGCCGACGAGTGCGTCATCACGGTCGAGTCGCGCGGCGGGGAAGGAGGTTCAGCAGGCGGCACGCAGACGATTCCCGTCGAGCCGAAAGCCATCATCAGCACCGAGGGTCGTGAAATCAGGCTCAGCGATCTGAAGACTGGTCAACCCATCTTCTTGTTCATGTCGCATGACAAGAAATCGGCGATTGGACTCACGCAACGCTAGATGTGCTACTCGAATAGTTCGTTTCCGCGATGTGCACCCGAAGAAGATGGTTGAGGGGCAGGCAGCGGGACGTTTCTGAAGTTGGTCCCGGCGAGCGGCCGGTGAACGAAACGATCACATCCATGCAGCAACTAACAGGCAAGTTTTCCAAGCACCCCAAGGATATCCAGCGTTAGAAGGAACTCGAAGAACGTCGCGTGCGCGGGTGGAACTCGGCAGTTCAGCAAATCAGACCATCAAACCGACCGGACTGGAGATGAAAGCATGGCCGTCACGAGTCTTCTGCTTGCCGGGTTTCTCTTCGGGCAGGCTCAGCCGCCCTCTCCACTCGAGAGCCGCGAAGCCTTGACCGATGCCCAAGGGCGGGTCCTCTTTGAAGCAAGGCGAATCATCCTGGACGCCGACTCCTGCCCCCGGCGCCCCGCGGTTATTGTCGAGGGGCCGAGAATCGCTTCGGATGGAGGCAATTGGCTGATCTGTTTCGAGTTGGATAACTACGACGATGTGCTGCTGCGCATCGTCGACGCTCAAGGGACTACTATTCGTACGCTTGGCTGCGGGCTTCTGGGGCCCAACGCGCCGGAACCGTTTCAGAAGGACTCGTTGCGGCAAACAGTCGCCTGGGATGGCAAGGACTCGGAAGGCAAAGACGCGTCTCGCGAATGTAGCGTTCAGCTATCGGTCGGGCTGGTCCCGCGTTTCGCACGTTTCATCGGGTACGATCCAGCACAGCTTCAGAAGCGCATCATTGGGCTGGAAGTCGACCCGCAAGGTCGCGTCTACGTTCAGCTCGCAGCCGGGCGAAAATCGGATCCGGAAATACTGCGGTTCAGCCGCGAAGGCGAGTATCTGGATATGGTCTACCCTTCGAGTCCCGATGCATTGGCGGCGACGGGCAAGCAGATCGAAGAAGTTTGGCCGTACGTGACGTGGTACGAGGGCGAACCGATTCCGCATCGGCCTCGCTCCTGGCCCACTTTTGTACCTTATCGCGCGGACGCGTCGATTCCGATGCCGATGTGCATCGCCGACGACGGAACCGTTTATGTTGCCGAATCCGCAACCGGTTACCCACGCTGGGCCGGCCGGGGAGAGCTGTTTCGTCTCTTTACCACGCATATGGATCACTTCTGGCTGCTGGAGACGCTTCCGCTGATGTACTCGATCGGCCCCTTTGCCATCGACGACAAGGGCTTTGGCTACATCGTCACGTCCACTGCGCCGCGGTGCACAGGCACCTACCCTCCCACGCTGAAGGCCCTGAGTGATCCCAAGGCGCCGGGAACGATCCGCAAGGTGAATTTGAAGACCGAGGAGCTTCAGGCCGATTTCGAATACAACGGGAAGGATCGCCTCGCCGAACGAAGCGCTTATCTCGGCGTAACTCAGACGGTGCAACCCGCGGCCCGATCTGGCCGCGGGGAACCGGACAAGGCGTGCGACGACGACAATCACTTTGTCGACCTGGCAGACCTGACCGTGGATCCCGCCGGGCGTATCCTGGTGGTCGACGGTTGGCCCCGGAGAGTGAAGATCTACGAAGCCAACGGCCGCTATGTCGGCGAGGTTTCCGGGCTGCGAGTCGGAGGGAAACAGCGGGATTTCCAGGATCTCCGCGGCATCGCCTGGTCGGCGAGCGGCTTCTATTTGCTGGGTGTCTTTCGTGATCAGTCAGACAAGGCGTTCTTGGCCAAATGCGAGGGCGACCTGATCCAGCCAGCGGTTACCTGGATTGCCGAGTTGGATGCCGCCGCCGCTCACCTAGCCGTCGATCGACACGCCTCCCCCACGCTCCTCTGGATTTCCATGGGAAGCGGGCCGGCAACCCTGACGCGGATCACCGATATGGGCAACCGCGCAGGTGAGACCCGCAGCTCTGGCGGAGTACGCCCAAGGACATTTCTCTACCCCTGGAACATCGCGGCCGATGCCAAGGGCAAGCTCTACGTTCACGACCGAGACCGAGAATGCCTCGTCCGCACCGACGAGTCAGTCAGCGAGTGGCAAGAGACGCCGTTGCAGGGCGCTCCTACATCCATGCTTGCCGACAACCGGAATCAACGGATGCTGATCTCCTATTCGCTGGGAGAGAACGGTGCTTACAGCAAGATGCGGCTGGAGGAAAGTGGATTCCTCTGCCTCGACTTGCACACGTTGAAACGCCTGCCGTTCCGCCTGGAGTCGGTATATACCGGCGATCAACTCGCGGAGCGCGAGAAGTCGCTGGCCGGACGAGAAAGTGCGTACTACCCATGGGCAAAGACATATGGCGGGGTGTTTGTCGGGCTGGACACCGACGGCAACCTGTATGTACGGGATGCGGCGCGAGATCAACGCTGGCACAAGGCAACCCCTTCGGACAAGGTCCCATGCGCGGGCGTCATTCGCAAGTATGACGTGGATGGCCGGATAGCAGATGAAGCCGTCTGCGAATTATTCAACACCGGCGGGGGAGCGACGATGGATTCGCGTGGATTCTTTTACGCCCTCGAGTTGCCACTCACGAACTGGAATAACGTCGTGCACAACTTCGCTGCAGCCATCGGCGATAAGTCTTACGGACGTGCCCTGCGTCGCGGAGGCGAGCGGATTATAACTCAGTCCGGGTTCACGAATCTGGTCAAGATGGATGCACAGGGCGGCAGCCGCAACACGGAAGCCGAGCAGTGGGCTCACCGCGGTGGATCCTGCAACAATGGCGGCGGCTGCTATTGCGATTGGCCGGACGTGCACGTGGCCATCGACGCAGCCGATCGGATCTACGTCGCCGACGTGGATCTCCATATGGTGAAAATCTTGGATACGGCAGGCAACATGATCGCCAGGTTTGGGCGGTGGGGCAACGCCCAAACAAAGCCCAGACCCGACGGTAACGCGCGGGACCTTGGATTCCGCCTGATTTACTGTGTGGCCGCGTCCGGCGATAGCGTCTATGTCAGCGACAAAGACTTGCGGCGGATCGCTCAGGTCAGAATGGCCTACCGCGTGAGCCGCGAAGCCGCAATTCCCAGGAAATGAGGAATTGCCCGGAGCGGCTCAGGATTTTCGCTTTGATATTGACCAACAGTGCTAGGAGAAGATTCCTCAAGCAGGCAGTGGCCGCGCCAACTGGTGTTGCCGCTTCTCAGTTCGTTGCATCTCACGTGCTCGGCGCGGACGGCAGTGCCCAAAGCGAAGCCGTTGAAGCAGAACAACCCCATAACCCACCGGCGCGCCGTCCCCCGCCTCCGGTGCCGGCTCCTCTGTTGCCTGGCCCTCAATCGAATGCCGTGATTGGCAGGGCAAATTCCATCTTGTAGTTGAAGGTAAAGGGCCCGGACGACTCCGGCTTGGTTGTACTGACTTTGCCTGCGATGCGCTTGCCCGCGACCTTTATTTCCGCGGCCACGTCGTTCGACGAACTGATCGACAGATTGTCCATCCCGCCGCTCACGGTGGGGCTGTCGGCGGACGCACATCGCAACAAGAGATAACGATCTTGCTCTAAGAAATACAACTCCTGGGAGTCAAACCCACCACTCACCGCCGCTCGCAGTTTCTGGACGGAGATCTGCTTCTCGCAGAATAGCACCATGGGCACTTTTTCGTCGAACCAGTGACCGTGAAATGCGATGCCGTACTTCAGATTGTACAGTTTCTTGTTGACCGTTATGGAGGCTTTGACTGTATCAGCCGGCTTGGCCGTTGCATCCTCGGTCGGTTGCGACACGTTCGCGCCGTGATGGCCGTCGGGCCCACGCCCTGGAACGCGTGCCCAATCCGGCATTTCTCCTTCAGGCCAGAAGGCCGATTCGCGTTTCAAGTGAAGGACCATCATCGCCGCGTTCCGCCGTTCTTCGGAGAATTTGCCAAAAAAGCGTTCCGCGTGCCTTACCTGACGCTCCAGCACGTTGCCCGACGGTTCCGAGTCGGACCAGATCACTCCTGTACCCTCGACCGCTCCCTTGGCCCCTTGATGCGAACCGGTATGGTCAGAAAACGCGTGCGGCCATAATCCCACTCGAATGTAGTCGTCTTGCTTTTCGTATCGCGCCGTCTGCACGTCGCCGTACTTCTTCGCTTGCGATTGCCGAAACCCCTTGTCTGCCAACACCTTGTCGAAGTAGGCAAGGTTTGCCGCGACCGATTTGCGACTTCTGAACGTTATCAATTCCAAACTGCCGTCGCGATCTGCCTGTTGAGTGTCCAACAAGGGAAAGTCGAAACCTCTGATCCCGATGACGACCTTGGCGGGCGAGGTCTTTTCCGGCTTGCGCTGGGCAACCGGTTGCTCAGTACTCTTCGTCCTCTCGCGGCGTTTCGGTGCGTCTCCCGCCGCTGGCCCGCCCTTCCACGCAAGACCGTCACCCAGAATTGTGACGCTGACCGTGGGCTTGAAGATGTTCTTCTTTTTGACCCGTATCTTGATGTTCTTTCCATCCTTCTTGTAGTACAAGTTCGCAAAGATACTCGCCACCTGCTCGAACGTTGGCGTCCAATCCAGCTCTTTCATTCTTGCTTGAAAGAACTTGGCCGTGGCATCAATCGGCGTCTCAGTCTGGAACCGGATTTCCTGTTTGTGCTCGTCGATCTCCAATTCCCGGGCGCCCTCGGGGATGGGGAACTCCTTTGGGGATACGACTCGCGTTTTGTCGGCAGAACCGGACTGACAATAACCCAGCGTGCCTGTCGCGATGAGCGCGAATAGCCCCATACAGAACAACAGGATCGCTGGCGGGTGTACGAAGGCATTCCTCGGCGGAAGTGACGACCGAAAGGTGCGTTGTGCTGATAGCATGGTTCAACTCCTGTCGAATTCCGAAATACGGGGATAGGCAGTTCAGGCCACACCTTTTGCAGGGGAGCCTGCGACAAGGTCCTTCTCAACCAGATACCCCGACGGCACGAAAACGAAACAAGAAAACCGGCGGGCGGGCCAGATTCCGCTCTTGGAACCACGGAGTACCGCGTAGGCCGGACCGAGGCCGAGTCCTTGCCGGAACAGCGCAGACCAGCTCAGTTGTTTTGACAACCTGTACGGTGAACAACGCGAATAGAAGAGGCCGAAGTTCCGGCAGTTACACGGTTTGCTCGGTCCGGCCCACAAATTGGTGCGCAATACACCCAGATCGAACACAGGCATCACTGAATGAGTGGTATTCTGGCACATCCGAGAAAACGTTTCACCTGCTCAAACGTCTTCTCGGTTGTGCCGGAACTCGCCGGGCTTCGCGTCACGGCTCACGCCGCCCGCCGTTCATGTTTTTGAGTAGCGCCCAACCGCTCGTGGCACACGACATCCTTGAGACTGACGCACTTGACCGAATCCGGTGGCTGAGCCACGCAAGGCGGCAGGTGTTTTCTTGGGGGGGGATGAATTGGGCCGCTATTCGTTGCTGCGGGGAGATAACTTCGCATATAACGAAGTGGCCTTGTAAGGCAAGTCGCGGAAAACAGTGAACGCTTGATTGGGACAGTCCCATTTTCGCTCGGCAAAGGCTGCGCGAAAATCGGGACAGTCCCCGACCGCTGGTGCATTTCTTCTTGCGACTTGTCTAACTATCTTGGTAGCGCACAACTGGGCATGAGCGCATTTCAAAATCAAGAGAAAGCCAATTTCACCCGATAGGGGTAGGAAAGACCGGTTGAGTACCCGGTCTCCCCTCCCTCCGAAC
>CAZUAH010000511.1:4435-10077 GCA_964617665.1 uncultured Pirellulaceae bacterium | reverse complement strand
TCGCGAATCCCCGTGCCATCGGGATCGTGGATCAAGACCGACATGAAGAACTCGCGCCCTTCGCTGGGGCGAATGTCGTCGCGCATAGGTTTGAACGGCAGCGAACATTCGTAGTAGGTCACTCCGTCCGCCCGCCGCACCGCGATGTCAGCGTCCTCGTAGGCGAGCGGCTCCAAACCGCGCGTCTTTTTCGTTTCGTCAAGCTTGGTATCCATCGCCGCAAGCTGGAAGCATTTTCCCGCTTCGCCAGTGGCAGCCAGCAAGAACTCGAAACGTCCGGCAACGCCGAGCGGCAGTTCCTCGAACGGTTCGATGGGCAGAATGGCGAATTGAATGGCATCGAACGGATCTGTCGTGCCCGGCGAGTACGGCACAAGCTTCTCCTCGTGGACAGTGACCAGCAGCGAGAAGCGCCGTCGGTTCCAGTACGTGGCCACCACGGTCTTCTTGCCGTCTTTCGTGAAAGTGATTGGGATCGCGTCTCCCCAATCGTCCGTCGCTGCGTCGATTGTCGGCTTGAAATAGGGGGCGCTTGCCGCAAAGATCTCCTGTTTGTGAACCACAGAGGAAGAGCCGCTGGCGGCGGTCATCTCGCAGGCGTAGCGATTCGCTTCCACGTTGCGACCCTTCTCGATGGCGAACGGGACGCGTTTCGTCTCGTTAGGCTTCAGTTCAACCGGACGGCTGGACGGTGCCAGTCGCCACGTGTCAGGCACCTTCAGCGAAACCTCGCCTTTGTATTCGGTCTCCTGCAGATTCTTCACAAGCACGAACACCAGCGGCTGTGTTGACGGCGGTACAATCAGCGTTTCCATTCTCAGTGCCACAGGCTCCGCCGCGAATGCACTGATGGCGCAAAGGAAGCAGAGGAGGACGGCGATCAGAGACATTGCTCTGCAGAGCAGGGTGGACCGGCGAATCATTGGACATTGCTGCTTGGGCCTTGGGGACGTCCTCGTCTGGTGCTTGTTCATTAGTCGTTCCCCCGTGGAAAGGCGAATTCGGGCCAGGAATGCCGTACTACGATCATGGCTCGTAGTATATCCCACATGATCCTACGACTCCAGCATTTGTCCACGGATCGGGACAGAAGATTTATCGAATGGAATTCGCGAAGGTTTCGCCAAGGAGAGACGCCCTCTCGTTCAAAAGGAGACGCACGGACCTAGGGCAAGTTCTCGCGGCCCGCCGAATCGCCCGACAACCAAGCGGTGGGCGGCGAGGACTTGGCCCGTCCTACAGCTTCGTGGCTTGCTTCAGGCAAAGAACCACGATCCGAATTTGTTCGTAGCCAATTTGGCCGTCGAGTAGCTCGAAGATCGGCTTCAAACGTTCCGTCCCGACTTGCCGGGCGGCCTGAACGACGCGTTCGACCGTTGCGGCATCGACCCAAAGCGATGGATCGGCGACCTTTTCGTACCGAATGAACTCCGCGAGATAGCCGTACACGGTCGAAGTGGCTCGATCCATTTGTTCCGACACTTGTTGGACACTGTAGCCCTGGCGGAAAAACGAAAAGGCGCGAGTTCCGGCCATGCTGGGACCGGATTTAACGCGAGACGGTCGTGCGGCCGCCTCGGCGACCGGTTCGGGCTCTACGTCCATCGGCACTTCATTGGCTCGACAATACGCGACGATGCGTTCGCCGAACGCCTGACCGTGGTCGGCGAGCTTCTTTTCGCCGACGCCTTTCACGAGTCGGAATCCGTTCTGTGTTGACGGACGGCGACGCGCCATTTCGCGGAGCGTTGCGTCACCGAAGACAATGTAGGCGGGTACGTTCTGGATCGCCGCAGTCTCGTGCCGCAACCGTTTCAATTCGTCGAACAGCCCCCGGTCGACACCCTCCCACGAATCGGCGGTGGCCCGAGGCTTGGCCGTCTTGGCGGATCGCAGCAGTCGCGGTGCTACCTCGCCTTTCAGCAGCCGGCGTCCTTCGGGCGTGACGTTCAATACATTGTACTCGCCGACCTTCACCAAGAAATCCTGGCCGACCAACTGTTCGATCCAGTCGCGGATAGTGCGCAGGCTGTCCTCGCCCAGCAGGCCCCAGGTGCTCAGTTGGTTGTGTCGCTGCTGCAGAATCCGCTGTTCTTCGGAGCCGTGCAGCACCTTCGCCGTGTAGTCGCCGCCGAACCGTTCCTGCAGCCGCAAGACGCAAGACAAGATCTTCTGACCCACAATCAGTGGATCGTCGACCAGATCGAGTTGACCGAGGCACACGTCGCACGCGCCGCACGAGTCGCCCTCCAACTGCTGTCCGAAATACTCGACAATCGCCCGATGCCGGCATTGCACGCCGGTACAGAAGCTCATCATGGCCGACAGCGAACGCGAGGCTCCGTCGCGAGCTTCCGGTTCAGACTCCTCGATCATGCGTTTCCAGAGACCGTAGTCCTGCCCGGAATAGAACAGGCAGCAATCGGCCTCCAAACCGTCACGACCGGCCCGGCCGCTCTCCTGCTGGTAGTGCTCCAGCGACTTCGGCATTCCGGCATGAATCACGTAGCGCACATTTGACTTGTCGATTCCCATGCCGAAAGCCACTGTGGCGACGATCGTGTCGACCTTTTCTTCGACGAACGCTTCCTGGTTGCGGCGACGGTCATTGTCAGGCATACCGGCGTGGTACGGCAGCACCCGGTAGCCCAGTTCGGCAAGAACGGCACTCGTCTGGTCGACGTCCCTGCGCGCGATTGCGTAGATGATTCCCGATTCGCCCGCGTGCCGATCCAGTACTTCGCAGATCTGCTTCAACCGGTCGGCCCGTCGTTGGACTCTGTAGATCAAGTTCGGTCGGTCGAAAGAACCTACCAAGATCTCCGGGGCGGTAAGACGGAGTTGCAGGGCAATGTCCTGCCGTACTGTCTCGGACGCGGTCGCTGTGTAGGCATGGATGCCCACGTGGGGAAAAGCCCCTTTCAGCACGCCCAATCCGCGATACTCCGGTCGAAAATCGTGCCCCCACGAGCTGATACAATGAGCTTCGTCGATCGCCACCAATGACACGCGAGCGCTTTTCAGAAACTTCAACGTCCCCTCGGCCAACAACCGTTCGGGGGCCAGGTACAGTAGCCGTACCCGGCCCGCGCGGACATCCTCGGCCACGCGCCGCCGCTCAGCGGTCGAAAGCGTGCTGTTGGCAAACGCCGCCGGCACGCCGCAGTTGCGCAAGGCGTCGACTTGGTCCTTCATCAGTGAGATCAGCGGCGACACGACCACGGCCACACCGTCCAGGCACATGGCCGGCGCCTGAAAACACAGCGACTTGCCGCCGCCGGTGGGCAACACGACCACCGAGTCACGTCCTTCGAGCACGCAACTCATCGCCTCGGCCTGCAGCGGCAGGAAGCCGTCGAAGCCCCAATACTTGCGGAGCACCTCGACCAGTGAGTTGACATTCATCAGAGTTCTTCTCCACAGCCCAACTACCGCCAGTGGTTCAGGGTGTGAAGCTCGTTGGCGATTGGAACTCCCGAGGCTTCGAGTCTCCCGATTGCAGTGACGATGCCGCGGTCTGTCAGATCGCGGGTTGGGTCATTGTCAAAGCGGACGACGATAACGCAAAGATGCCGTCCACCCGTCGCTTGCACGACATCGTGCAATTCCAGGAAATCGGCATAATTGCGGGTCAGAATGACGAGTCCCTGTTGCGCGGCGTGCTCCAGGTGGCGGGCGTCCGACGAACCGGACTTGCCGGTTTCCGACGGGATCTGCACATCGTGCCCTGCTCGGCGGAGCAAGGCAACCAGATGAGCCTTGACGCTGTCGTCGTCGAGGTAGAGGTTCATTCTTCAGGCTTACGATCGGTGGGTGCGTAAGGATAGCCGTTGAAGCCTCTGGCCTGAATACTGGCGTCCTCTTGAGCTCGCTCTGCATCTAAGATGTGCTTGTTCCGAATGCAGTAATCGCTCGCTTCCTGGACCGCTTCGACCGGCAAGTCGTATTCCCGAGCAACCTGTTCGGGAGTCTGCGGTTCTCGGCCAACAGTGCACCGATAGAGCACCTCTGCCCGCATATGGCGGCCTTTGACCCAGAGTTGTCTGTAGTTGGAACGCGGACGCAGCTCCAAATACTTGTACTCGATTTGCACCGACATGCGAACACTCCTCGGAGAGAACCCGCGGGACAACCAGAGCGACCAGGAAGGCGGAAAGGCATCGTTCAGGTTGTGTTCTGATACCTCTATTCTACACGAACCGGACGCATAACCAAGCCTCGTGGGCCGGTCGGGAGCCTGATAGGTAAGGCGCGACTTTGGATTTGTTTCCGAGCCGGTCGCGTCTGCTCGTTGTGGTTCGAGTGGCCGATCGTGAAAATGCGCTGCTTGTTCGCTGGAGTCCGCTCAGGCATGCGAGAGAAACTCCTTCCGGATCATTTCGCCTTCGGCCGCAGAACTGAATCGATGACCTTGTAAGCCTCTTCGCGGAGTTCATCAGGGAAGTTGTGGTCGCAGTCCGGGTGTTTGATGATCAGTTTGCCTTCGCCACCAAGCAATTCGTAGGCAGGGTTTGCCGCGATCGCGCATTCGTCTACGCTCTTCCAGCGGAAGTTGCCATCGTGCAGCGGCGCGTTCACGAAAAACGGGCGCGGAGCCAGGGCGCCAAGCAACTCGTGGAAGTCATAGGGAATCTCCTCCAGCCTGCCGCGATAGTAGGCCAATCGCGGCATGTATCGCGTCTGGCACCAGCCTTTGCCAAAGTGCCAAACTCGATCCGCACCGTCGTAGTAATGCAAATAGGAATCGAACCCACAACTGCTGGCCAGAACCGTGATCCGCGAGTCGAACACGGCGGTGTAGATGGCATTATGACCGCCCAGTGAATGACCGATGGCGCCGAAACCGCGCGAGTCGTCCACCTGCGGCATACTTTCGAGCAAATCGAGCCCACGGGTGTTGTCATAGATGGCCTTCATCGTCCCGCTCGCGTAGCCGGGGCCTTCGAGGTCCGGCCAGTAGTTGGCCAGGTGGGGGTACGAAGGCGACAGGGTCACATAGCCGCGTTCGGCCAGTTCCGCCGCATACTGGCGCCCGGCGCGGCCGCCCAATCCTAGCACCACCTTATGCCCAACCTTGTTATCCGTGGGGTGCAGGCACAACACAGCCGGTGCCGTACGCTTGCCTGCCAGCACGTCCTTGGGAATGCACAGATACGCAGGCGTGCGCGATTTTGGCTCGGACTGGTACGTGATAAGCCGCCGCACATAGGTTTCCGCATCGGCCTCTTCATCTACCTTCACATCCAGCGGCACGCGCCGGTCGTCTCCTGGAAGCCGGCCCATGACCGCTTGCATGCCGCGTAGAATCTCCGCGCGGCGTTTCTCCCAGTCCTCTGGCGTCTTCACTGGCCGCACCTCGCCACCTGCATCGCGATACTGCAGCAAGTTGTTTCGGTCAAGCCGGTCCGGCGCTTCGGCCGCTGGCAAGGCGGACCCAAACGCGAGAGTTAGGAGGATACTACTTACAACAACTCGAAGAAAGCGTGCGTGAGTTCTCATGACGATGATCCTCATGCTTCTGGTGGTGTTGAGAAACCGTCCTGCAAAGATACACGGGCCATCTGGGAATTGGGGGGGCGCCCCACCAGCGGAGCCCCGCATTAAGACCCCCGCGCCCCGGCCCGCCCCCCGCCACCCCCCCC
>CAZUAH010000511.1:0-4425 GCA_964617665.1 uncultured Pirellulaceae bacterium | reverse complement strand
GGGCGAAGCTCCTGCTGAGCCGCTCTTTCTGCCGCCTGCGCGCGGCTCGGCAGGAGCCTCGCCCTCCCGACAACTCTGGATTCTCGCGTCTCGGATTCCCAGGCAGCCCGAGTACATGATAACAATCTCGGCGGCGGTGTGTTATTCTAACGGAAATGCACTCTTCGATTTGGGATTCGAGAGATCGACTGAAATGAAAGGAACAAATCAGATGACCGACAAACACCCATCCTTCACTCGTCGCGGATTCTTGGCCACTGGTGCTGCATCGGTTGCGGGAGCGGCTGCAATCGCTACGGACGCCGCTCGAGGTGCGGAAGCCGAAACAACATCCATTGTCCGACCTCGGGAAGGCAAACGTATTCTGCTTTCGTGCAAGCTGGGGATGATAACGCGCAAGGCTGATGGCAAAGCACTGTCGTTGGCCGATCGGTTATGCCTTGCCGGCGAGGCGGGGTTCGATGGCGTGGATCTGGATCAGGCTGCCGAATACACGCCGGAGCAGGCGCGCGAGGCTGTCCGCCAGTCAGGTGTGTTTGTCCACAACGCCATCAATCACGCGCACTGGCAGCAGCGTCTGACCAGTCCCGACGACGACGAGCGTGCCAAAGGCCGAGCCAACATCGAACACTGCATTCGTGTATCGCACGCAGCGGGCGGCAACGGCGTTTTGGTAGTTGTGGGCAAGGGAGACGACGGCCCGGCCGACGAGATCGAGGAACGCTGCCGACAAGAGATCCGCAGTCTGATTCCACTGGCGGCATCGCTTGGCCAGCCGATTCTGATCGAAAACGTCTGGAACCGCATGCAGTACGACCACGACGCTCCGCCCGAGCAAACCGCCGAACCGTTCGTCAAGTTTGTCGACAGCTTCAACAGCCCCTGGGTGGGAATGTACTACGACATCGGCAACCACTGGAAATACGGCCAGCCGGGCGACTGGATCCGCGCGTTCGGTCGACGATGTGTGAAACTGGATGTCAAGGGTTTCAGCCGCCCAGAAGACAAGTTCACCGACATTGGCGAAGGCGATCTTCCATGGGACCAGGTACGGAAGGCGCTGGACGAGATAGGCTTCGCGGGCTGGGCCACAGCCGAAGTGGGTGGCGGCGACCTCGAACGCCTGACCCAGGTACGCCAGCAAATGCAGGAGGCATTTGGCCTGTAGAGACGTGGCGTGTGGCCGCTTTCGACTTCCCCAATCTCCGTCGTGTGGATACACTCAAAGTGTTCTTCATGTCTCAATGTTTGTGGATAGACGGTAATCGGAGTAGTCCTGCATGATCCGCGCGGTTTTTCTACATATCGCACATGGTGTGCCGCAATGTGGGAGGTCTTTCCTTGCGATTGGCCTATCGGCCGTTGCGTTGGCTGCCGGTGGCTGGGCCGTCCCACTTGTGAGCCGTGCCGACGATTTTGGCGAGTACCAGGGGCCGTCCTCGCTGATCGCATCTGAAGATGGCAAGACGCTGTACGCGGCTTGCGCGGAGGCTTGCCAGGTGGCATGGGTCGATTTGCCCGGCGGCACTGTCAGTCGCCGAGTGGACGTGCCGTCGGAACCGACCGGACTGACGCTCACCTCCGACGAGGCGAAGTTGTTTGTCACATGCGCGGCACCCACGAGTACGATAGCAGTGCTCGATGCGGCGTCGGGCGAACTGATCGCGTCGATCCCGGCTGGGCATACGGCCATGAGCCCCACCGTCAGCCCGGACGGCAATCGGCTCTATGTCTGCAATCGCTTCAACAACAATGTGTCGGTGATCGACCTGGCGGCCGGCAAAGAGGTGACGCGTGTTCCCGTCATTCGCGAACCGATCTCGGCGGCCGTCACGCGCGACGGTCGATCGGTGTTGGTGGCAAACCATTTGCCGAACACGCGGACCGATGCGACTTACGACGGTGACGTGGCCGCCAGTGTCACGGTCATCGACGCGCGGACGCACGAGACGACCGCATTAGAACTGCCTCACGGTTCTCACAGTTTGCGGAACCTGTGCGTGACGCCCGATGGCAAGCATGCGTTGGTAACGCACTTATTGGCCAACTTCGAGCAGATCCCCTTTCGTGTCGACACCGGCTGGATAAACGTGAACGTCGTCAGTGTCATCGACACGCAGAAGATGAAAGTGCTCAGCACGATCGGTTTGGACGAGTACGACATGGGGAACGGTAACCCTTGGGATGTGACATGTACTGCTGACGGAAAATGGGTCTGCGTCAGTGTTGCTGGAACGCACGAGTTGTGTGCGATCGACACGGCCGGTTTGCTGAGCGACTTCGCCTTTCGGACGATGCAGCCGATGATGGCTGTCTGGCCCATCTATCTGAGCCTGGGTGAGAGTCTTTGGCACCGAATCAACCTCCCTGGGAAAGGTCCACGCGGGTTGGCCACCGTTGGGGCGAAGGTTTATGTCGCCCAGCATTTCAGTGACAGCATTGCCGAGGTAGATATCGAGATCGAAGCTCCCGCCACTCGTAAGTCAAAGGCGTACGTGACCCGATACTACAGGGATCCGACAGCCGAGGCCGAGGTCAGCGACACGATCGGCACCATCGCCTTGGGACCCTCGCCACAGTTGACCCCCGAGCGACGCGGCGAGTTACTGTTCCACGACGCGACCATCTGTTACCAAAAATGGGTGAGCTGCGCCAGTTGTCACCCAGATGGTCGCGGTGATGCTCTGAATTGGGACCTGATGAATGACAGCGTCGGCAATCCGAAAAACACCAAGAGCATGCTGTTGTCTCACGGGACGCCGCCTGCAATGGCCGAAGGGGTCCGCGCAACAGCGCAGGTAGCCGTACGATCGGGCCTGGAGCACATCTTGTTCGCCGAACGCCCCGAGGACGAAGCGGCTGCCATCGACGCCTATCTCACATCGCTCCAGCCCGTGCCTAGCCCATACCTGATCGACGGCCGCCCGAGTCCAGCAGCCGAGCGAGGGCAGCAGCTATTCCAAAGCGCACGCATCGCGTGTCATCGCTGCCACCCCGCACCGCTGTACACCGATCAGCGATCCCACAACGTCGGCACGCGACGCCGGAACGAGTACAAGGACCGATTCGATACTCCCACCCTGGTCGAAGTCTGGAGAACCGCCCCGTACCTTCACGACGGCCGTTATCTCACGGTCAAAGACCTGCTGGTCGAGGGCAAGCACGGCTTGCGTCGGATTCGCGAAGGCGATTTGAGCGAGCAGAATATCGACGACCTGGTCGAATTCGTACTGTCGCTCTGACAGCCTGCATTGCAGTCGCCTTTGTCTATGGCGACATGTCGTATTCGAGCGTGAACTGGTGTTGTTTGCGATCAGGAACGATTGACGTTCCCTCGCACAACTTGTCGTGAAGGGGGTTGTACGTGTACACGTGGATCAGATTCTCTTTCGGAACGAAACGATAGACCCGCAAACCGGCGGAGCCGTAATCCGACAGGACTTCGTGGGTCGGGTTGCCGTGTTCGCCGAGCGTCGTCTGGTGCAGAGCCTGTGTTCTGCTCTGATCCCCGCAGAAGATGACGAACAGGTTCTGATGCCCGCAGAGACACTTCTGCCACATCTGCTCCGGCGTGTTGCCCCGCTCGCCGTGGCGTTTCTTCCACCTCATGCGCCCTTTGGGTGCATCGAAGAAGTCACGACCGTCTTGGGGCCTGTCTCGAGGTCCGAGGCCCATGTGCGTCGTCACTAGTGCCCGTCGATCGGTGTAGCGTTCCAGCACCTGATCCACCCAAGCCAGGACGTTGTCCGGCGCATTGCACTCCAGATGCAGGAACACGAAGTCCAGGCCTTCGGCCGAGAATAGCTGAAAGCTGTTCGCGTTGTTGCCCGATATGGACCGGTCCTGGCCTTCGTTTTTGAAGCACGCCCCATACCAGGCAAAACCCTTGAATCGCGACTCGGGGAAATATCGCTGAAAGAGCGACGAATCTCCGTTGGAGCCCATGTCGTGATTGCCGACGGAGATGCCATAGGGCACTCGACCGTGTAGCCGGTCCATCGCTCGGCGAGCCACTTCCCACTGGTCAGGCACGTTCTTGTCCACGATGTCGCCCACGTGGCTTACGAATGCGATCCGTTGGCGCTCGATGTTCTCGGCGATCCACTTGGTGTAAACGTCGAAGACCGCGTTCGTCACCTCTGCCTCGCTGTCCGGCTCGGCCTTTGTGCCTCTTCCCTTGTACGCCTGCGTATCGGGAATGACGACCACGCTGAACGACCCCTCGGGAGCCGGCGGAAGTGTCTCCGTGGCGGTAACACATCGACTAGTCAGCAGCAGCGTTGCCGACAAGAGCAGCGATATTCCAATTCGTATCATTCGTGTCTGTCCTCCTCGTGTATAGGCTTGTAGTGGTCCGTCTATCGGTCAATGTCAGTTTGGGTGGCCGGGGCTGGACTGAGCGTCAGCGAGGGAAGCCCCGGGGTT
>CAZUAH010000510.1:0-10110 GCA_964617665.1 uncultured Pirellulaceae bacterium | reverse complement strand
ACGTCTTCGTTGCCAGCAAACTCAGAATAACTGTATAGAAATGGGTAAGGACAAGCCAGGGCACCCATCGGGCAAATCTTCATGCACTCGGTGCAATACGTACACTTGTCGTGCTGTATCTGGGGCAGGAAGTGCGGGCGGGCAATCATGCCCGGCATGTTGAATTCACTGACCGTACGCAGCGCGTGGCAGCAACAGCCACAGCAAGAGCACGAGAAGCCACTGGCGCTCTTGCGGGTCCCCATGTCGACGACGAACGTTGCCAGTCCCGCCGACTCCGCCTCCGCCTTGATCTTCAGCACATCTCGCTTGGTTACGGATCGCATTCGGCCGTCGCGGATTAGGTGCTCTGCCGCGTCGCCATAGCCAACACAAGTTTCCATGGGACGGTCGCAGCCTCGGTCCACGATCTTCTGAGTCATTCGACATTGACACAGGCCCACCGCGAACACCTTGTATCCATCCAGGATCGATTCCAACCGATCCGAGGGCAGGGCCAGCGGATGGGCGTCGATGATTTTGTTGACCGGCAGGTAGCGGACCGGCCCGGTCGGCCGCTCGCAGTAATCCACCAAGTATCCCGTGTCGTAGAGCGCCGAGAACAGCTCGGCAAACCGGCGGTGCCAATCGGTGAGCGTGTCCCACGACGGGCGCACCAGTACCATCTCAAACACACCCGGCATCAGCGGGGGCAAACCGTAGCGCCGCTTGCGACCGTTGCCGAGGCTGAGCAAGACGTACTTGCCACCGGCCAAACGATCGAGGATCGGGCGTACCTCCTCGACGGGGCGGTGCTCCGCCGCGGCAACCGATGCTGCGGTTTTGCCGGTGGGAAATTTGATGTGCTGAGCCAGCGACGCCTCTTCGTGCGTGAACATGTGCTGGACAAGCGCGATCAGCTCGTCGCATATTGGCGGACCGATGAGCAGAGGACTGGAATAGTGCCGGGCGACTTCCAGATAGGCTTGCGGAACACCCGGGTAGTCGGCGAGCTTCTTCGGTTGAACGGACTTCAGCCGTGGCACTTTCGGTTCGACGTCCGTCCCGATCTTGGCACCGACTACGATCTTTCGGCCCGTGTTGGAATTGTCGTTCGCCATCGCCTTGTCCGGGGTGATTGTATCCCTTGCAGTGCAAGCGGTCAAAATTGGTCTCCGGGTGCAAGGTCGTCTAGCTCGTAGGCGCGCGGCGCGGGACAAAAACCCTTCCCAGCGGTCCGGCAAGGATTGCGGGAAGCAGAATCAGATCGCCAACGAGAGCTACCAAAAGGATCGTGAAAAGCAGCAACGCGAATTCGCGAGTCGGGACAAATTGAATGAAAATGACTGGCAGTAGCCCGAATCCGCAGATAAACGTGGTTTCGGCCATGGCAATGGCGCACTTGCCGTAAGCGAACCGGATCGCCTGCAGTCGCGGCAGGCCGTCGCGGATCCCGCGAGCGAACCAAGTCAGATAATGCAGCGTGTCGTCGACAGCAATCCCCAGTGCCACACTGGCCGTCAACATGATCCCCACGTCGATCGGTTTGCCGATCCAGCCGAGGCAGCCGAACACGACGACCATGGGAAACAGGTTGGGAATCATCGACAACACCCCAGCAAAGAGGCTGCGCAGGATGCCGATCATCACCGGACAGATCAGGGCGGCTGCCATCATGAGGCTCTTCCGCAAATCATCAAGCACCTGTTTCTGAGCCGCTTGCATCATGGGCACCAGACCGGTGTAGGTGGCCGTGATCCCTTCGTTGCCCTCCTGCAGCCGAGCGTTGATGACCGATTCGACGGGATCTCTTACTTCCGTGATCAACTCTTCGTAGTGGCGCGGATCGAGTGCCGCTACGCGCGCCGTGATCCGCCAGTACTCCGCGTCTCCGTCGACGTTCAGGTATCCTTGGGCCGTCAACTCTTGCCGCGCCTCCTGGACCTTTCGTCGGTAGATCGACCTTCGCGCCGTCCTGAACACGCCGCCCGGTTCCGGTACCTCCGGCAGGAATGTGGCGGTCGAAAATGTTCCGCCCACGTCTGGTAGATCACGAATCCGCGTCTCGATTTCCGAAATCAGCGCGACGCGATCTAACAGGTCGACGGAACACTCTTCATCGAACCCAACGACGACCTCGATCGAAGCAAGCGGGCCGATACGTTGTTCGATCCACTGGTAGTTGCGAATGAGCGCACTCTGTCGGGAGAACATGTGCTCCACGTCCACGGACGTCGTGATCTTGTGCAGGCCGCAGGCGGCGCCGAGCACAAGAATCGCAAACGCCAGTACAACCCACAAATGTTGGCGACCCACAAGTATCACAAGCCGACTCGGTACTGATCGAAGCGTGTCACTCCCATCTGACATTGTCTGCCGCGTCAACCGGTCCAACTCGCGACGACTAACCCAAAATCGCAAGGCCCACGGAATCACCGCCAGCAACACAATCAGCGACAAGAACATGGACAGGGCCGAGTAGATTCCAAACCTCTGCACGGGAACGATCGAACTGAGGCCGAGCGACAAAAGGCCGATCATGGTGGTGACGGTCGCCAGCGTGCACGGGAGCCACCCCGCCTGCAGCGTCTTACGAGGTGCCTGGTCAACGTCACCATCCGCCAAGGCGTCGCGGTAATAGTTCACCAAGTGAACGCCCGCCGACACCGCCAGCACGTACACGAGCACGGGCATGATACTGAGCACCACGCTCAACTTATGGCCGGCATAGTAGACCAAGGCCAAACTCAGGCAGCGGCAGTAAAATGCCACCGAAAGCACGATCACCACTTGGCGGATGCTGCGCAAAAACCACCAGGTGATCACAAACGTCACAAGGAAGATAGGCAGCACGTAGTTGTGGAGCGTGCGCTCGATCTCGATTTCCATCGAAGTCGCCTCGAAGACGGTCCCACCCATGCGCAAAGCATCCAAGTCCAGCCCGGCATGTTTCCGGGCGAGCTGCTTGATGAGGTCTATGGCGGCTCGCTGGTTCTTTCGGCCCTCTTTCGAAAGCTGCACGATCAACACAGTCGACTCCGCGTCCGGGCCAATCAAAACGCCCGTTAACCGCCGAAGGGCTTCCTTTTCGGACAGGCTCAACGGACCGTTGGTCATCTCTCGCAACATTTGCGAGCCCGAGTAGGCCTGGCGAATCAGGCGAGTTTCTTGCGGGTTGTTCGACAATGGCACACCGGGGTGTTGCTCCAGGGCGATGGCGAGACGTTCCAGCCGCGGGTCGTCCAATTTGCACTCGGGCCCTGTGACAAGAACAAAATCGTCGCTGCTAAACCGGGCTACGAATCGGTCGTAATCCCGTTTGGCGGCTTGATTGTCCGGCATCCATTGGATGAATCCGGACGAGTCGCTTTCAACTCGGACCGTAGCGATGCCAACAAACGGGATACTCGCGAACACCAAGAGAATCGGTGCCCAGTAGAGGAGAGCGGTCCAGCGGCGGTTCCTGTGCACTCGCAGGATCCTCGAATCAATAATCCGGGAAGAGGATTCGTCCCTCGGTCCTCAAATGACCATCCAGGTATCGGCTTTTCAGCAGCGCGTGTTGTGTCTTTCCGGTGTCCGTCCTCGGTATCGATCCACGGCCAACAAAATACGCCCTACCAGGACGAAAACCCAGTCTGCCGTGAATCTTCTCGACGATTTGCGCCGTCATGTCGTGAAAGACATGGTCCGGCGTGCCTTGGTTGGCCTTCCCTTCGACGAAGACGTACACCTGTTCGCCTTCGAAGCGGCCCCGGTCGATTCCCAACGCCGCCGCAAACCGTACGAATGGCAAAGCGTCCACGGTTTCCTCGACCTCATGGGGCGAGACGTTCTGTCCGGCGTGGATGATGATGTTCTTGCTTCGCCCGACGACGAACAGATCGCCGTCGGCGTCGCGGTAGCCGAGGTCTCCAGTGCGGATGTACTCGTCGCTCCAAAAGAGTTCGGCCGTCTCTTTCGGATTGTCAAAGTAACCGCGTGTGTTGCCCGGGCTCTTGACCAGAATCTCCCCAACGACATCGGGCCCGACGCTATCACCGTCACGGTGGATCCTCACCTCGACCTCGGGGAAGCCGGCGCCGACCGACACGAAACCGCGCGCGTCTACCTTGATCTTCCGATCAGGTCCCCACATGCTCACGCCAACAGTGGCCTCGGCCAAGCCGTAAGCCGGCATCATCACGTTTTCAAGGCCGAAGGCCCGCTCGAAGTCGATGACTGTCTGGGCCCGCACGGGCTCGGCCGCGTTTAGTGCAATGCGGAGGCTTGAGAGGTCAAAGTCACTCGGGCTGCGGATATTGCGCAGGCAAAACCGGTAAGCGAAGTCGGGGGCCGCCGTGTACGTCGCCTTGTGTTGTTGCATGGCGGACAGCCAGTTACGAAAACTAACAAGCTTCGCCGGCAGGAGAACAAGTTTGGCCCCAACGAAAAAGGGCATCATGGTCGCGAGAATGAGCCCCATGTCGTGGTGCACCGGCAGCCAGCTCACGAAGACCTCTCGCTCGGTGATGCGCATCCCGCGAACCATCTGGTACACGTTAGCGATCAAGTTAGCGTGTGAGAGCAGAACTCCTTTGGGGTTGCCGGTGCTGCCGGACGTGTACTGGATGAAGGCAGCGTCATCCGGATGGACTTCCGGGAAACTCGCTTCCGTAGGGAATGACAAGCTGTCCGCAACCGCAAGCACGAGCAAGCCTCGCGCCGCGGCTTCCTGTTCGTAGTGGCCCCGTTCCGATTCAGGCACAGAAGAAGGAATGACTACGCCTCGGGCGTCACAGAGGCCGGCAATATCAAATACGCGTTCAAGGCCGGAATCCGGAAGTACGGGTACGGCCGTACCGCCGGCGCGCTGGACGCCATAGAAGGCGGAGAAGAATTCCGGGCCGTTTGGAAGAGCGAGAACGATACGGTCGCCACGGGCCAGCCGATGGTGCAAGAGGCACGCGGCGAAGCGATTCAAATCTTGCCACAAGGCACGGAACGAGACCGTCTGTTCACCGAATGTGAACGCCGTCTGCAAGGGGTTCTCCCGGGCTCGCAGGCGAAGCATCTCGACGAGGGTCCTGAATTGAATCACCATGACAACTGCCACGGGGAATGCCAACCGGAGTTGGCTTTGATAGGAGGCTACCGGTGACGCTGCACCAACTCATGCAAGTCACTCACCGTGCCCACGTTTTGTAGTTCCGGTTCGTCAACCGTAATCTGATATTTGTCCTCAAGTGCAGCAACGATATTCATCACGTCGGCGGATTCCGCACCAAGGTCTTCAACGATTCGGTCTTCCGGGCTAACGTCCTTAAGACCAAGCTGCAAGGCGACCACCGTCTTGATTTCGTCGATAGTCATGGTACTTCATCCGATTCGTCTTGCTACTCTTCCTCTCGGGAAATAGGCACCCGCAACATACCATGAATCTCTTCGGCGATCAGGGTGGCTTGAGACAAATCCATATCGGAGTCTTGCCTGGAAAGTAAGGAGCAGCCGATCAGCGAGCCGATGGCTGTGGAAAAACGATCGAGGAATTCGCAAGGAGGGCGATCGGAGGGTTGCATCAGAGATGGCGTAGGATAAGAATTTCTATTATCTATTGGAACCACAGAATCCCTGGTTTACGGCTGCTATTTGCGGCATGCCGAATCGATCACGAATGCGAGTTGCCAAATGAAAGTCGTTTTCGTGTATCCCCGTTTCGAGAAATTCTTGGAGAGCATTCCTTCGCTTGACCAGGCGCTTGTGGATCATTATCTCGGCAACTACACCACCCCTCCATCCCTTGGCATTCCCATACTGGCCGCATTGACACCGCCCGACTGGGAGATCGAGCTGTTAGACGACAACAACGGGGATCCGGTTAATTTTGATACTGATGCAGATCTGGTGGCGATCAATTGCTTTACTCCGCAGGCCACCCGAGCCATGGAGCTGGCTGACGGGTATCGGTCGGCTGGAAAAACCGTCGTTATGGGAGGCTTTTTTCCGTCCGCGATGCCAACAGAAGTGCTTGAACACGCGAATGCGGTCAACATCGGTGACGGCGAACCGACTTGGCTCGACATTCTCGAAGATGCAAAGAAAGGTATCCTTAAGAAAGAGTATCTGGGTGGAACACACTTCGATCTCTCGAAGCTGCCCATCCCCCGGCGCGATCTGTATTACGATAAGTCGGGCTACGATTGGCAAGAGGACCTGGTTCAAGTGGCCCGCGGCTGCACGTACAACTGCAGCATGTGCCCCATCCCCACGCTCCAGAGCAATCGCATCAGATTACGTCCCGTAGAAGAAATAGTACGGGAGATCAAGGGCCTGAAATACGACAAGGTCTATCTGGCCGAAGATGTCCCCTTTTTCCCAGATCCTCAAATCGAGGCGTGGTCTGCTGAGTTGTTTACCGCACTTGCACCTCTGGGGAAGAAGTTCTTCGTTACTTCTACAATGACGCTCAATACGTCGAACCAGTTTCTGGATCTGATAGCCAGAGCCGGAGTGAATTCGTTTTATTGCACCTTCAACACCGAACCCGTGTCTATCCGCGCCCTCAGCGGTAAGAAGCAGCGAATCCAGGATGTCGTAGATCTGGCACACAAGCTCGATGACAGGGGCATCCGGTTTTTTGCCTCTTTTGCAATGGGTCGAGACGGCGACGGCCCAGGATTGGGCGACTCGATACTGGAATTGTGCCGCAAGGCGGACATCCGCACGGCTGAGTTTTTTATCTACACACCGTATCCCGGTTCGCCGCGTTGGGATCGCTTCGTAAGGCAGGGCAGGATATTGCATCGGCGCTGGAAAGAGTACAATGGAGCGCATGTCGTGGCCCGCCCATTGGGAATGGAGCCGGACGTGCTTTACGAGATGTTTTTGACTGTGTGGCGGGAGTTCTACCGGCCGCTGGATGGGAAAGCCGTCGTCGAGATGCTGGAACCCGATCAGTCAGAAGAACGCAAGGAGGCCCGCCGGCGCATGGTCGGCTTGGGAGACCGATAGGGAATGGAGGCCATTTCGAGACGCGCTTGTGCTACCGGAATCGTTATCATTTCATAATGAAGCGGGGGACGAGGGTCGTTTCTTTCTTGCGAGGGCTGCGCGATGATGGCGATCGAGAAGATTCGGGACAAAGTGGTAGAGGTCCTGGCGCGCGTGAGCGGAATTCCCCGCGAGGAGATCAGCGTGGATTCTACGTTTGAAGAACTCGAACTCGATTCGCTGTCGCGCATCGAGTTGCTGGTTGAGCTCGAACGCGAGTTTGACATAGAGACTCCCGAAGACGAGGAAGACGAAGAACTGCTCGCCCAGATCCAAAGCGTGGAAGACGCCGCCCGGCTGGTAGAAGAGACTTTGGCATCGCTCGATAAGTAGCTGTCTAATTGTGTGGTAGCGGAAGTCGCCAAGACTCTCGGACTTGAAGAACGCCGAAACTCTTGGCGAGTCTCGCTACGGCTCTTGTTCCTTGAACGGTCCTAAGCGGTTCACTTCAGGGATTGACGCGCATGCGTGTGGTAGTGACGGGTCTCGGCGCGGTAACGCCCATCGGGACGGGCCGCTCGGACTTCTGGGCCAGCATCCTGGAGGCCCGCAGTGGTTTCGCGGATGTGGTCTCGTTCGATACCAGTCGTTTCAAGGTCCATCGCGGCTGCGAAGTTCACGATTTCGAGCCGACACCGTATTTTGACGTACAGGCCCCAGAGTCGATGGGGCGAACTTCGCAACTGGCGGTTGCTGCGGCGCGATTGGCGCTGTCGGACGCCGGCCTGGAGGCCGATTCGTACGCGCCGGAGCGTGCCGGGGTCTGTATCGGGACGACTTCCGGCGAGCCGCTCGTCATTGAAGCGATGGACGATTGCATCCTCGACGACTGCATCCATGACAGCAACGAGCTCTTCTCGTACCTCTATCCGTGTCACGTGATCGCCGCGCACGTGGCCAGGGAGTTTTCGCTGGCCGGTGTCAACCAAGTCATTCCGACAGCCTGCGCCGCGGGAAACTACGCAGTCGCCGACGCGATGGACGCATTGCAGACCGGCCGGGCTGACGTGATGCTGGCCGGAGGTGCGGATGCGTTTTCCAGGATCACCTACACGGGATTCTACCGTCTGGGTGCCATCGCGCCGGACATTTGCCGCCCATTTGACAAGAATCGTGCGGGGATGATTCCCGGCGAAGGGGCCGCCATATTGGTGCTGGAAGCCGAGGAGCGGGCCCGCCGGCGTGGTGCTCCGATTTACGCCGAGATGGCCGGCTACGGGCTGTCGTGCGATGCTTGGCACATGACGGGCCCGCATCCCGAGGGCGACGGTGCGGCTCGCGCCATGCGGGCGGCCTTGCGAGACAGCCAGTTGAATCCCGAAGACGTAGGGTACATCAATGCCCACGGGACGGGCACCAAACCCAACGACAAAGCGGAAACGAAGGCGGTGAAGCAGGTGTTCGGCGACGGTGCCTACCAGATTCCTATCAGCTCGATCAAGTCGATGTTGGGCCATACCATGGGGGCAGCTTCTGCCATTGAAGCGGTTGCTTGTGCGCTGACGTTGAGTGAGGGAACGATTCCCCCAACTGCGAACTGGGAGACCTCCGACCCCGAGTGCGATTTGGATTACGTGACCAGCGGCGCGCGGGATCAGCAGGTTGACGTCGTCATGAACAACGCCAATGCGTTTGGAGGCAACAATGCGTCGATTGTCCTGAAGAGATATCGAGGATAACACCAAGTCGGCGGGCGGGCGACAAAACTCGTGTCGTGCGAGACGCGGATGAAGGACGACTACATGGGCCGTAGAGTGGTCATCACAGGTACGGGCATCATTTCACCGCTCGGAGATTCGCGCGACGCGCTTGAACGGGCGTTGTGTGCGGGTGAGACCGCCCTGAAACCTGTGCAGACGTTTGAAGCGACCGGGATAGAGCCGCCTCTGGCTGGAGAAATCGCGGACTTCGACCCCGCCACCTACCTTGGCCCGCGGAATCTCCGGCCGTTTGACCGAACCTCCGGGCTGTTGACGTCCGCCGCGAGACTAGCGCTAGACGACAGCGGCTGGACTGCCGAACTGCTCTCCGAGCATGAATCGGGACTCGTTGTGGGAACCATGTTTTGCAGCGCCCACACGATTTCGCAATTCGACATACGAGCGCTCAAGGAAGGGCCCTCACGCGCGAGCCCGCTCGATTTCGCCAACACGGTCATCAGTGCCGCCGCCGGCCAAGCGGCGATCTGGCATAAGCTGTGGGGGGTCAACTCGACCATTTCTGCTGGTTCGAATTCGAGTCTCCGGGCCATTGCCTATGCGACGGACCTGATTCGTAGCGGTCGTGCCAAGGTCGTGCTGGCTGGGGGTGTCGAGGAGCTTTGTTACGAGACGTTCTACGGCTTCTACAAGTCTGGCGTGCTCTGCAATTCACCCGGCCGTGATGAGCCGCGTTCCGTTCCATTCGATCGCTGCCGCAACGGTTTTTTTCTCGCCGAAGGGGTCGCGCTGCTGATGCTGGAAGAAGCGGAATTCGCTGCGGAGCGGGACGCTACGGTGCTGGCCGAAATCAAGGGGCATGGATCCGCTTTCGACTGGCAGTCGCGAAGCCGACCCGACGGTAATTCCGAACTGTGCAGCAGCTCGATTGCCCGAGCCATTCAGATCGCCTTGGGCGATGCGGGTCTGACGGCGGCTGACGTGCAGGCCGTCAGCGCCTCGGCCAACGGTAGCCGGGTCGATGCTGCCGAGGCGACTGCGCTAGTCGACACGTTCAAGGGGCAGGCAGCCGGCTTGCAGGTAACTGCCATCAAAGGGATGCTGGGCGAGACGCTAGGTGCCGGCAGCGTTATGCAGACCGTCGGCATCGTCGAATCGATAAAAGGTCGGACGTTGCCTGGTATTGCGGGGCTCGAAGAGGCGGAAGGAATACCTGCCGGCTGGCTCAGTGAAACCCCGCGAGAGGTGATCATCGACAACGCTTTGGTTAACTCCGTTGGCCTGGACGGAAATTGCAGTTCCTTGGTCATCGGAGGGCCATGAACTGTCGTTGATCACTCCGCGATCAAGATGCTACGACCGCGGAGCGATCAACGACTACTTCCACGCCTAGCCGCAATATTTCATCCGCCTTTATTGTATCCGGTTTTTCGAGGGTTTGGCG
>CAZUAH010000509.1:0-10113 GCA_964617665.1 uncultured Pirellulaceae bacterium | reverse complement strand
TACCGCGCAGCGAGGGCTCGTTGGAGGTATCAATCTACAGTCGTTTTCGTCAGCCGATGTTTGGCATTTGGAAAAAACGATGGGTGAACCTAGTAGTCTACCGCAGCTCAATCTTCGGGTTGAATGGTAGTGAGATTCGCCAGAATTCCCTTCAATTCACTTGCTAACAAAGGAATTCTGGCGAATTCCACTACCCGAAAACCAAGGTGCGATGGAATACTAGTACGTTGTGTGCCTTGAATGTACCAGAGTGGCGAACAAAGCGTCCACACATCAACGTTTGTGACGTCCCCGCCGGGTGAAACGTAGAACTTTGCGGCGTCAGCAAGGACGTTGTCGAAGACCAAACGGACATCACAGACAGACTACCGTCGCGACACGTCCGTTACGTGGCCATCCGCCACCGCTGGCGCGAAACTGATGATCTCTGGTTCGAATTGCGGCCATTGTGTCGCGAAGGCGTAGGCGACTTGGTTAGCCACAAACTTCTCGTAGTAGACGGGCGTCTGCAATACGATGTCGGCACGGCCCATTCGCTCGGAAGGCGCGAGGACGTTGGAGTACTGCAACGCTGTCCTGGAAACGGATTCGTTGCGTGCATCCCAGGTTCCATCGACCGAGACCAACGTGGCGGCCTCGCGTATGCCGACCAGATGTACGGTGGCCGCGATGCGCGGAGGCGAGTAGGGATGGTAGTCGCCCAGCGACGAGAAGATGACTCCGTCGGCTGAATACCTTAGCGATAGCTCCCCCAGGACCTCTGCGGACACCCAACCGTACGCCAGGTTCGAATTGTCCCAGCAACCGAATTCCTCGATCGGTGGCGCGATGACCTCGAAGAGTCCTGTTGCTCGTATCTCGGATGTCAGGGCGGTACGAAGACGTTCGGCGGCTGCAGCTTGGGTCGGTTCGTGTTCCGTAGGAAGTAACACGACACGCCGGATGCCCAGTTGCTCCAAGTCTGGCACTCGGTAGCAACTATAGCACGGTGGTGCCGAGACTTCCTGTCGCCGCCGAGGGCAACCGCACAAGCCGGTGGCCAGGCACAACAGCAGGCAGGCGAAAACAGCGTTTCCATGTCGCATAAGCTTCTCGCTCCTTGCTCAGCCGCTTACGACCGCGGCACCTTCCGTGGAACGTGCGTCCGCCGCCGGTGAGTCGCCTTTTTCCTTCTCATGCTGATCGATCACGGTGCGGAACGATTCGATGGTGCTATCCAGTTCTTGGATGTGTTCTTGTTCAGCGTCCTGAAATTGCCCCAGCGTCTTCTCCATCGTGCGATGCCAGTCGTCCAATTGGTCGCAAGTGGCGATCAGATCGTTTCGGGCCGCCTGGCACTCTTGCTGCGTCGCCAGCATCGCTCGTCGAGACTCGATCAAGTCGTTTTGGAGACCGCCGAGTTGTCTCTTCATTTCGTCATTCTCGGTAGTCAGATGCTCGTTTTCGGCCGTTAGCTGGCGAAGACGCGTCGCCGCGGCGGCAGGGCTGTTGACTCCTTCCACGATGGAGAAGACCGGCCCACGGTTGAGATACCCACCGGGCTCCCGGCGGTCCGTCACGCATCCTGTCTCGAACGAGGCCGTGGTCACCTCGCTTTCTTCGGCCGCCGGTTGGGTGGCAATCGGATTGGACTCCGCTGCGGCTCTTTTCCTCTGCGCAAACTTGCGGATGCCTGCGCAGCCACAGGTCGTGATGACCAGCATGAGGGCGAGCCCGGCCGTTGCACGATTCCATCGCATTCTTCTTTTCATGTCGTTGTTTCCTCCTCCAAATAGTCGCATGCGAGGCGAATCTTCTGCCCACATGCACACGTGACATCAATCGCCCGTATCACGTCGTTTTCGCGGATCAACTCTATCTTGGGTTCCCGTGATTTCGTCTCGGCCGGAATAGGCACGGCCGCGTGTTCGTGGCTGAACACGACGCGTTGTTGCGGTATGATGGCCGTTGTTGCGCGCCCGGCATCCAATACGCGAGTCATTGTCTTTCCCCTTTCCTCCGAATTCACCTCTTAGGCAGACAGGCGGATGCGCACGTACTCCTTCAGCCGAAACTGGGCCTGCGACAAGATTCGGCTCACTCTCGATTCTGACAGCTTCAGCACTTCACCAATTTCCTTCAGGCGAAGGTCTTCCATGTAATACAGCGTGACGACCGTACGATCCCGCTCGGGCAGATCTTCAATGCCGTCAGCGAGCACCTTTCTGGCCTCCGCCATTTCGATTGCATCGCTTGGGCCTTCGTTATCACGTCCCCAAGCGCTGTGTATGGTGCACTGCAAATCGTTCCACGATTCCGGATTCGCTAGACGTATCGATTCCAAGCACTCGGAAACTTCCTCGACCGTCAAATCCGTCGCTTTGGCAAGTTGCTCCAGGGAAACCGGTGGCGGTAGCGATTCGTACGCCTGGCGGACACGTGCGACGGTTTGCAGCATGGTCTGTGACAACGGGCAATTCCGTCGAAGTTCGTCAAGAATCGCTCCACGAATGCGCGGATAGGCATAGCTGGTAAAGGCAACTCCTCGCTTTGGGTCGAAGTTGCGGGCAGCTTCGACCAGTCCCAGTACGCCGGCCGATTCGAGATTTTCCCTATCGAAGCCCTCAGGGAGACGCACTGCTAGCTTACCAAGGACTTGGCGCACGTATTCCAGATGATCCAGGATCAATTGATCCTGTTCCTGGTCGCGAACCGTGTTCTCGTAAGCCTTGGCAGTGGCGAACATGTTCCGTCGCTATTTCCTTCGTCTATCCTCCTGGGCCAATAGCCCAGTCAAAAACCTTGACAGAATCACCGTGATAAGGCCGACCGTCAGACCGGCTACGACGGCGCGCATCAGAATGACATCCGGCTCCAGGCCGCTCCAGACGCCTACCAGCGTGGCCAGACACCACACGAACAAGCCGACAATTGCACCCCACGGATTCGTTTGAGTCTTGTTCCTATTGACCATGATTATTGTTTCGTGAAATCGTCACTTTCATGCTGCCGAAGGCTGGGGTTCCGTTGCACCAAGTGTTCCAAGACCGAGATCCTCTGCGATGGGATCAGGTTTCGCCTCTGCACGGGCCTCAAAGACCTCCTCCAACCGCAGCATCGACACTGGTTCGATCAGTAGATCGCCTGGTATTTCCGTGTAGGCAACAACGGCCAAGTCCGGTAACGCGCGTTCGACGGCACGACGTGTCATGCGACGCAATTGGCTGTCGGTCAATAGCGCGGCCGGCTGGTTTTGCACACCGGCCTTTTGCCACTCGCGGTTAAGTAGTCCGATGAGTCTTTCGAGTTCCTTGGGCTGAAGTGCCAGGTTGCCGTCACGTCCCGCCTCGCGTAGCGTCATTTCCAGTCGTGGTTCGAGCACAATCACGCGCACGCGTCCGTTATCGTCGCGGAAGCCGTCGCATATGATCCTGCCGATGTCGCACCTTACGAGTTCGGTCAGTTCGCCCGGCTCTTTGGTCTGGGCCGCATGGTGAACGATTGACTCCAAGATCAACGTTAAATTTGCGATCGGGATTCCTTCCTTCAGCAAATTGACGAGCACTTGATGTACTACGCCCATCCTAATGAGATCCGGCTTGATCTCGTCGACAATCGTGGGCGCGCTTTCTTTCACCTTGTCCAGCATTTTCTGGAGGTCTTCGCGCCCAAGAAGCTCGTGTGAATATCGGCGCAGGATCTCGCCCAAATGAGTAATCAAAACGCTTGGGGCATCGACTACCGTATGACCGCCCAGCTCCGCCCGACGTCGGTCACCAGCTCGGACCCAAGTCGCCGGCAATCCAAAGGCCGGATCCACGGTTTCTTCGCCATCCAATGTCAATGAGGTCTTCCCAGGATTGATCGCCAGGTACTGATCTGGGCGCAGTCGTCCACGCGCAACTTCTCGACCCGCGACCAGAATACGATACACGTGTGCGTCTAGGTGAATGCTGCTCCGAATCCGAATGATCGGCACCCACAAGCCGTGTTTTCGTGTCACGTCTCGGCGTAGAGTTGCGATTCGGTCCTTTAGCCCTTTCGTACGCTTCGTTTCGACCAGCGGAATGAGTTGCGTACCGATCTCCAGCGAGAGGCGATCCGTCTGGATGAAGTCGTTCAAGTGGTCCTCCTCCTGCGTTTCCTTGGGAGGCAGTTCCACCTCTTCCTCGCCGGAATCAGGCTTAGGCACTTTGTCGCCGTAATAGCGAAGAAAGAGGACCAAGACCCCAGCAAAGAGAATGAACGGGAGTTTCGGCAGACCGGGCGTCAGTGCAACGGCAACCATGATGCCCGAGCCGATCCACAACGGTCGCTGGTTGGCCAACAACTGCGTGCCAATTTCGGTCCCAAGGCTAGCCTCCGACGCTGCCTTGGTCACCAGGATTCCCGCAGTCGTCGCAATGATCAACGCGGGAATCTGCGAGACCAGCCCATCGCCGATGGTCAGCACGGAGTACTGGCTGAACGCCTCGCCAAGCGACAGTCCGTTACTCAGGCCCAAAACGACGCCGCCAATCAAGTTGATCCCGGTGATCAGCAATCCCGCGATGGCATCACCTCGCACAAACTTGCCTGCCCCATCCATGGCACCGTAGAACTCGGCTTCGCGTGTCAGCTTCTGACGACGGGTGCGGGCCTCCTTCTCGTCGATCGAGCCGGCGCTCAGTTCGGCGTCAATCGCCATCTGCTTGCCGGGCATCGCGTCCAAGGTGAATCGGGCGTTGACCTCGGAAATGCGGCTGGCGCCTTTTGTGATAACGATGAACTGAATCAGAATGAGAATCAGGAAGATAACAAGCCCGACAACAAGGCTCCCTCCGACGACAAAACCCCCGAAGGTTGAGACGATATTGCCCGCGTCCCCGTTCAGAAGAATGAGACGTGTCGTGGCGACATTCAACGACAGTCGATACAGCGTCATCAAGAGAAGCACGGAGGGAAAAACAGATATATCCAGCGGCTGCTTGGCACTGAGCGTAATCAGCAGCAACAGGATTGTGACGCCCAAGTTCAGGGCGATCAACATATCCAGAAGCATCGTGGGCAGCGGAACCAGCAGCACCACCAACACGGCAAGCAGCGCCACTGACAACAGCGTCTCGCTGCGTCTGGCGAATGCCAGGTTGGAATCGGCCAAAGGTGTGGCGGCGCCGGTCATCGTCTCGGACTTCCTGGAAACCTATCTTCTTTTGTATTCCGACACAGCTACACAAAACTTGCACTAAGTGCGCGGGCGATCAGATGCCATCCGTCTACCAAGACGAACAGCAGGACCTTGAATGGCGTGGAAATCACCACGGGTGGCATCATCATCATTCCCATCAACATCAACACGGCGGAAACCACCAAATCGATGAGTAGAAACGGGATGTAGATGCAAAAGCCCATGATGAATGCGGTCTTCAATTCACTCACGACAAACGCGGGTATCAGCACGCGCATCGGCGTCTGGTCTGGCGACTCTAGTCCCTCGATTCCTGACATGTGAATGAACAGCGCGAGATCCCGTTCTCTGGTCTGAGTGAGCATGAAAGCTTGAAGTTCGGCCGATGCGACCTCCCATGCCCTAGGTCCCTCGTACTTTCCATTGAGGTACGGATCGATCGCCCTTTCACCGATCGCCTCGAACGTGGGGCCCATGGTGAAGAACGTAAGGAACAGTGCAAGGCCGATGAGAACAGGATTCGGCGGAATCTCCTGCGTGGAAAGGGCACGACGCACAAAGGACAAAACGATGATAATCCGCGTGAAAGATGTTAGGCTGACCAGTCCCGCGGCAAGAAACGCCATTGCGCCAAGAAACAGCGCAACCTGAAGCGGAGGTGCGAGCGATTCGTAGCCGCTTGTCTGAGCGGCCTGTTCCAGAGCTCCAATTTCCATCACGAAACCTGTCTTGTCAGCGAATCGAACGGGAACCTCTCGCCATCGTCGCCGACTGCCTCGTCAACTTGCTCCAAGTTTTCGACGAATGAGTCGGGCAACGGAGTCACTGTCTTGATTCCACTTACGTCGCTTCCCACGAGCACCTTCTGCCCCTCGATATCAACCAGTTGAAGTGAGGAACGGTTCGAAAGACTCACTGTCGCGACCAGCTTCATGCGACCGTCTGCTTTGCCGGCAGGCGCGTTGTTCGACAGCCAACGCCGCGCGAGGTACAAACATGCCACGCATGCAACCAGCACTGCCACTGTCCCGAAAACGAAACGAGTAACCAGGGCCCGAAGGTCCGGCGGTTCGGGTGGCATAGGCGCTTTGTACTTCGGTGCTCCCTGCGGCCATTGCTTCTCCGCCGTGGCAGACCCTTTGCCCGCCGCTGAGCGCACATTGGGTCCACTCCCGCTCGATTCGACGTTTGCGGGTGTTGGCGTCGTTGGACGAAGCGTTTCCGGCTCAGACTGGGAACTGGTCTGTGCGATATGGCGGTGAGACTCATCCACGGACACCGGACCTGTTTCCGCCTTGCCGATCGGGCGAGCATCAGAGAACCTGAGCCGCGCTGCAGGTCCTGTCGTCGTCCGTTCCGGATGAAGAGTCACTGGGAGAGCTGATGCTTCTGAAGGCCCAACTTCCCGATGATCCCGTTCCTGCCCTAATGACGCGCGCGGCGAACACAGTACGCCAAGCACCAGAGCAGAACCAAGTAAGATCGCTCGTCTAACACCATCCATGGCTTAGCATTCCCGATTCTTGCTAAGAACGTCGCAGGCTTCCTTGAGCCGACTATCCGGTTGCTTTGCTGGTCGGTTCAACCTGTTTGATCCGGATGGCGAAGCAGTCATCCACGACGACAACCTCACCTTTCGCGATGCGCACTCCATTCGCCACCAAGTCGATTGGCCCCGTAACAGGACGATTCAATTCCACCACGGCGCCTTCGCCCAGACGCAGCAACTGGCCAATCGGCATCGTCACTCGCCCCAGCTCTACCGAGACAGTGACGCTGACATCGAAGAAACGATTGAGTGATGTGTCTGCCGCCGTCTGCCCTGAGTCTTCAAGCGGCGCGAACTGGGGGTTCCGAATCTGGATTTCTTCGCCGCCCAACGCCGCAGGAGCCGGGGTTGCCTGCTCTGCGCCCACTTCGATGTTCTGTTCACCGAGCACAGCATTGCCGGTTTGTTGATCGGACGGAAAGGTCGATTCGCTCATGACGTCTCCTACTGGCAATTGCCGCTTCTGGTGGCCTAATGTGTATGATCGATCTTGTACGCTTGTCGACTGCCCACGCGTCCAGGCCAACCATGGAACACTGTCTGGCCCGCGATCACAGCCGCCAGAGGGTCGCTAATCTTCTGGTCCAACACGAGAACGTCCCCGACTGACAGTTTTGCAAGATCGGCTACGTCCAGCTGAGCTTGCCCCAATCGAACGACAAGTTGAGCGGGTACCTCCATCGTTCGAGCCTCGAGTTGCTGCAGCGACGCATCTGAACCAGTCCCGCCGTTTGTGTTGTTCTCGGCGATCAACTCCACGATGGGTTGCTGCGGCAGAATCCAGAAGAAAGTTTCGGTACCGAAGCTCCCTGTGAGTCGGAAGCTAGCGAGGACCATGGCTTCGCTTGGGGCGAACAATCGGCTCCGCTGGGGTCTGGCATCGCATCCGTCAGCCTTGCATACCAACGCGTCTTGCCGCGGCCAAGCCTCACTCATTGCCTGGCAGAAGTGCTCGAACCATAGCTCGCACAAGGATTGTTCGACTGCGGTCAAGTCGCGATCGTCGGGCAACTGATCAGCGGTCTCGCCGAGAACGTCGTTCACCAGGGCCAGAATGACTTGGCGGGAAAACACTAGCAGCGAATTAGGGCCGTCGTCACCCAACGTGCAATTGCAGCCAATTGCAGCAGCCGGCATTACGGGTCGGACCTCATACATAGCCTGTGTCTTCTGTTCCTCGTGTTCGATCGCCAGTGTCGATCTGGAGAAATGCGCCCAGTTTTCACACGCAATCGAACAAAGCCCTCGGTGCCAATCGAGCAGACACTGCTCGACCCCGTCTGGCAGGCCGCTCGGGCTTCGGAAGTCAAAGGGTTGTAGGTCGGATTGCGTACTCATTGCACGTTGAATTCTTCGAACAGAATGCTCTGAATTCGGTCATACCCGTCCGGAAACAAGGTGGTGTTGAAATGGTCCGTGACTTCTCGCCGTATCCGATTCACGGCGATCTTACCACGGACCGCATCCATGTCCTTGTCCGACAGATACCGGAGAAGCCAGTCTTTTAGAATGAGTCTCTTTTTCTCGACCAGCTGTGTGATCTGCTCTTCCTGCGCCTCGTCGACCTGCAACGTCATGTTCACACGCAGGTACCGGCTCATTCGGCCATCGTTCAGATTAACGACGGACTCGCCAAACTGAATGTAGGCAATTTCGCCGTTCGGCTTAGGAAACTCGATCGGTGGTTCCTCGCCAGCCGGCTCCTCGTCCTCGCCCTGTGCGTCAACAACACCCGGAACTACATACGGCGTTGCAAAGCCGGCGCCGGCTGCCACGAAGCCAACAAGCACCAAGACTAGTAGCGAGATGCGTTTCTTTGCGACTGGTGTTTCTTGCTGTTCGTCGTCTGTATCTTCCGCCATGTCAGTTCTCTCTTATGCGAGAAGGAGGCACGAACGAACCGCCGCGAGTGCTATGCAAAACGAGTACCTACCCGGCGGACACACAGCGGCACTTTGGCCACATTACGCACATCGAGCGCCATTCTGATTAGGCAACTTGTAACGGTTATGCCAGTTATATCGGCTGGGGACCGGCACGCAGTGCATTGATTCCTCTTTAAACCCCTGAAACGAAACGACTTTACGTCTCCACGTCGTGGAGCCACTTGCCCGAAGCTAGCACGTCGTTTTCGCCCCAAAAGGTCGCACAAAGCGCCGGGACGTTTCGTGGCCCGAAAGGACGCCAAAGAAGAGTTTTCCGCTAGCACCTGGAAGCAAATTCGCGACTATCGGAGTAATCCGAAAAACCGTAACGAATCAACCGACCGGCATAATCGTTTTTCTCAGGGCCAGAGCAGCCGTGCGTTGTAGCCGCACTCGTGGCACGACAATTGCTTAGTAGTCGGGGCCTCGTACCGCTAGTCATTTCACTTGCCCCACCGAATGGGTCTCAATGTTACAGGGATTGTACAGTTCAGCGACAGCATTGGAGGCTGCGACCGCGCGCCATGAAGTCGTTTCTCGTAATTTGGCGCACATGAATGTCCCAGGGTATCGGCGAGGCATTGTCACCACCGAGACCTTTGAGGACCAACTCGAGGAGCAGTCTCGAGGTGGAACCCGTCTCGGGACGCACGTCGATGGGATCAAGACGGACTTCACACCTGGCGGCCTGGACAAGACCGATCGTCCACTGGACTTCGCATTAGGCGGTGACGGTTTCTTTGTACTCGAAGGGCCCGACGGCCCTCTCTACACGCGAAATGGCGTCTTCCACATAGACAACGAAAACCGGTTGGTCACGGCCACCGGGCTGGCAGTACAAGGCGAAAACGGCCCGATCGACCTTGGGGGATTGAACACCCCGACTCAGCTTAGCGTCAACAAGAATGGGGAACTCACCATTAATGACGGCTTGGCAACTGGACCATTTGACACGCTACAAATCGTTAGCTTTGCAGACAATCAAGTGTTGACGCCCGCGGGTACTACGGCTTTTGCAGCACCGGCAGGAACTCCAACACTGGATGCCAATGAAGAAGTGCACGTGGTCCAAGGGGCTCGCGAGTCCTCGAACGTCTCCCCGATGAATGAACTGATCCAGCTCATCGGCACCAGCCGGTATTTCGACGCGTCCCAGCGTGCGATGCGGTCGATCTCGGACGCAATCCAAAACAACACAGATCCGAATACGGGATAACATACGATGCTGAGAGCGTTCTATACCAGCGCCACGGGCATGCGGGCCCAAGAGTTGATGATTGATAACACCGCGAATAACCTTGCGAACGTGAACACGAACGGGTTCAAACGCAGCCGAATTGACTTCGCCGACCTGCTATATGCGACAGAACGGGCCGCCGGAACCGAGGTCGCTGTGGGACAACAGATTCCCGTCGGCTTGGAAATCGGAAGCGGCGTGCGTGCGATTGGCACGACCAAGGTATTCACGCCTGGAACACCGGAAGAAACCGGAA
>CAZUAH010000508.1:0-10114 GCA_964617665.1 uncultured Pirellulaceae bacterium | reverse complement strand
CCTGAGATTCCCTCTGGCCCAGCCACGGAGTTCCGTCGCCTTTTCGACATCGCACCCGGCAGCCCCACCCCTGTCAATCACGTACTTCGCCAAGTGGTACAACAGAGAAGCAACGACGTGATTGATCTTCGTCGGTGATGGTCTCTGTTCGTTCGCACTACAGGCTTCACACGCATCCCTGCGGACTTGGCACAATTGTGCATCGTCCACGCTAGTGATCTCAGTCAGAAGCCTGCAACGAGCCGTCTCCATCTCGTCATTGCAGACCACATCGGTCCGGTATGGGCAGACAAGGCCGGGGGCTTCTAACGGACGTTCTTGTGACATGGCCGAAACACTTCTTCAGTTCACTCTGCCAATCGCGCAAACTGCGGGCGAGAAACAAACGGCATCCGCCCGCTGTTCAAGTGGCAGGAGAAAGAGACCGCGTCACTTCCAGAGTGGCAGAGTTGGGACAGAAACCTCTAGCCTGCGCCGAAACCGCAGATAGGAACGCGACCTGACTCCGTTTCTGAGCAAGATCCCCTCTTCCCTAGGGTCCTGCGGGCTATTCGGGGATACAGGCGACAGTTATGGTTTCGCCTTCGTGCGCGATGTCGCACATTAGGTTGGGATCGTCACACATGTACCCATCTTCGCAGGTGCATTCTTCCACTGTCCACATGCCGCTCTTGCATACCAGGACGCAGTAGCCGTGTTTGGACGTAAGTGCTTTCTCTCGCTCTGCCTTTGACTGTCTGCCGACCATGTTTCATCCTTTCTAATCCAATGCTTTGAGTTTCCTGACGGTTCGCGCTACACGAAATCCCATGTGCGAAAGTGCGGTGTTGATGTGTGTACCTGTTCGAGACGCCGACCTAATGGACGTAGGGCCTGATCCACAGCTACCTCCGCGGATCACGCGGAAATTCTTGCTACTGTCGCCCTCATGCTCCTTCACAGGCCGTACGTAGAAGAAATCCTGGCACCACTCAGCTACGTTGCCGTAGACGTCGAACAGCGCGAATTCGTTTGGTTTCAATATACCCACTGGCATTGCTTCAACATTCGCGTTCTTGACGGACCACCCATAGAAATCAAGGAATTCGTCGCAGTTGCCGTAGTGCCGACTCGACTTCGTTCCTGCTCGGCACGCATATTCCCATTCCGCTTCTGTTGGCAGACGAAAGCCCGTTTTTGATAGCCAATCCGGCGCTGGTTCCAGTTCCTCTTTCTCGTTGCGTGTGTAACAGTGCTCGTGCTCAGGAATCTTCTTCTGAATCGACAACCAATTGCAGTACTCCATCGCATCCTGGAAGCTAACGGAACCAGCGGGAAGGTTGACATCGGTGTTGTCCTGGTCGGCCCCGTTTCGTTGGCCGTCGCGGAACGGCTGAAACTGGCCGACGGTCACCTCTTTTGTCGAAATGGCGAATGTTCTATCGATGGTCACACGCCGGAATCTCTCATCCTTCTGCCCGTCCACCTCGTCGGGTGGCGAGCCCATGTCGAAGTCGACGGGTCCTTTCATGACGACCATTGTGTGACCTTGGTCCGTCACATACCAGCCCCGGCCCCGGCCTGAAGCAAGGGCTTCGGATTCGTCCTTGCCTTCCACAGTGGGTATATTGCATCCCAATTGCCGCAGGAGCCACTCCACCGCAGAATGCACACCCGGGTCGGGGTCGGATAGGTAGTCCGCCGCCACCATGGGGCACAACGCCCGACGAACTTGGTTTGTCAGGACACTTTTCTCGTACTCTCCGAGGCTCAGAAGCAAAGCGATCTTGACCGATTCGCTGGGGCTCTTGTCGAGATGGCGGATGACTATCAGCGGATCAACCCCCGACGGTGCCATCGAGTGTATGAGATGTGTCCGGAGTTCCGGATCCCGACTCTGCTCCAGATAGGGCAGTATCTGCTCCGCTTGTCCAAGAAGGATCATCGTCGTGGCGGCACGGGCTTTCCGTAAGTCAGTATCTTCAGCGAGCTTCTCCGTTGAGTTATCGTCCTCCGGCGCAGTCTTTGAACCGGCACGCAAAAGCTCCTGCTCCAGCAGCGCGACTGCTCGGTTGCCATGTGGACGCAGACGCTCGGCGATGACGCGCCGCTGGGCATGCGTACCCATGCCGTTCAATTCCACGAGTCGGCGCAAGTCGTCCTTCATGTATTCGGCCAGAACCATCGCTGCCGTATAACGCACCTCGGCACTCCGAGAGTGCACGAATATCACCTCTAACGGCCCAAGCAGACGTTGGCGGACGGGATCGAAAAGCTCCAGCCACCGAGCAACCATCAGCGGGTCTTGGGACACGAGCCACAAGGCGGCTTCGTCCGCGTAGGCGTCCCATCGCGTATCACCCGTATCAAACGACGCCAGGGCGCAGGCCGAACGAAACCGTCGGACGCTGTCTTCCGACGGGTCCTGAAGGACCTCCCACAAATGTTCGCGCACACGGTCCTTGTGCGGCTCCAAAGCGTCCCGGATTACTCGCAATTCTTCGGCAGTAGCACCAAGCAAGTGCTCACATAGAGGATCGACTTGGTCCGCATCCACCGGCAGAAGGGCGAGTCGTGGCTGCCATTCCTTGCGATGGTCTTTCGTATCGAGCAGCGTTTCTCGCAGGAGGGGATCAGCCCAGATTCGGAACGGAGCTATTTTTTCAACAACTTCAGGCACATACGACGTATCGCATCCAAGAAGGCGATCCACCAAGACGGTTGCGCGAAGGTAGCTGTAACCGCACACACCCCCAAAACAGACCAAAAGCAACCCGCAAGCGAAGGCCAGCCCGCGCAACAGATGACGCCCGCCCGCTGCCCGCATCATCTTTCTTTCCGTGGCCGTCCAATCGGTATTCTTTGTCAGCAGGCGGATACTCGACCATTCCCGCCATGAAGGCAACTGCCGCGACTCCGGTTTGGCGTTCCACAAACCTGCCCGTTCGGCCAACCGAAGCTCGGCGCGGCCGCGTCGTGTTTCGCGTTGTTTTCTTGTAAGCCATTCGCGCAGAGCGGGGACCAGATAGTCGTGTGTCAGTTGGTAGTAGGCGCCGTCGGAGGTAGCTGGCGACGACTCTTCGTCAAAGAATTCACTTCCGTCCGGCTGCGTCGGAGTGATCAACCTCAACTCGCCGTCCAGGATTCGCACCAATGCGTCGAACTTCTCTGGTCGATGCTGGTACCCGGACGCCTTGAGCAACTGTTGTCGTGAACGCATGTGGCCTCGGATCACCGAGCCTTTTTTCGGAAGGAGCGTCTTGAGGCACGCTCGCGCCGCTCGCTGGTGTAGCCGATGTTCTGGTGGAGCTGTCTGCGAACTGAACGTTTCGTCGAGAAAGGCCACGCCGATACCGGCAGCGCCGCCTACCGTACGCAAAGTATTTGGCGTCCAAGCCTTGCCTTTGACCATCTCGGCAAACAGAGCCAAGCGGACCGGTACCACTTTCCCGTCGACTGCAGGTTCCGTCACGGCCTGTTCTACGAAATTTTGCTGGTCTTCGGTTAGATCGCCGTCATTCGGGAGCCGCCCAAACGCCCGTCCGAAATCGGTGAGGACTTTGCCCGCGTGAAACAGGTCGAACAGATCAACCAGGGCGCTGTTGGCGCCTTCGACCAGCGGTACCTCGAGCGCATCCATGAATCGGCTGATTGCCAGCCAAAAATCGTCTCGCACCATGATCAGACACTGCACTCGTCGCCCGTCACAATGTCGCAAGGCGTCCACAAGCTGTGTGTCCAGACTGCCGCGATTGGCGTGCAGCCACTGTTCGAACTGGTCGAAGATGACAAGGACCTTTCTGCCCGAAGGAATCCGGTCCTCTTCACGCAGCCTCTCGAAGACCTCCGGCAACGATACACCGTGCGGGAGGGCGGGGCACTGCTTGCGCAGTCCTTTCAGTAGTCGGACTTCCGTGTCATCGGGAGTCGCTTCCACGTAGACGGGCACTACATTCTCGGCCAGCCGCGGTATCAGCCCGGCCTTGACCAATGACGACTTTCCGCAACCGCTGGGCCCGTACAGGATCGCAATCGGAGATGTTTCATCCGGATCCATCTCTTCCAAACGCTGCTTCCAGAAACGGATACTGTCTGGCAAGCCAGTTCGGTCTCGGGGTCCCGAAAGCAAATCGAGAAAGAAATCGGCATCGTCGGCATCGAAGGACCTGAGACCCTTGGGGACAACCTTTGCGGGCAAGTCGGTTGACTCCGGCTCGGTCGTTTCGCTCGTCGTGCCGGATCGCAAGCCCCGACTTTCTGCGAACGACTGTTCTGGAGCATCCCGGTTCGCGAGCCAATGGCGCAAGTCATCCGCCAGATCGCCAGCCGTGGCATGGCGCTCCGACATCTTCTTAGACATGCACTTCAGGCAGATGCGTTCCAGCTCTCTGGGAATGTCCGGATCGATCTGTCGGGGCGGCTTGGGATGATGGCCCCTGATTTCCTCGAACAGTTCCTTACGGCTTTCACCCAGAAACGGCCGTCGGCCGAGCAGCATCTTGTAGAGCATAACGCCCATGCTCCAGATATCACTCCGGCCATCCAGTCGATGTGTCTCGCCTCGTACCTGCTCCGGAGACATATAGGCCGGACTACCTGCCACCTCGCCCCGACGCTGCCATAATAGTGTTTCGTGGATGGCCAAGCCGAAATCGGCGAGATGCGGCGTCCCTTGCCCGTCGAGTAGAATGTTGGCCGGTTTCAAGTCACGATGAACCAGCCCCTGATGAACCGCATACTCGGCAGCCTCGGCAATCTGGATCAGTAACCGGACTGCATGTTCCTGAGATAGTGGGCCCGCTTTGACCAAAGCAGAAAGGTTCTGCCCTTCAATATACTCCTCGACGATGTACACCGCATCACCCTCTCGATGCACGCCATACACGGTGACGATTCCGGGGTGCGACAGCCGACCAAGCATGCGGGCCTCTTCCACGAAGCGGTCTATGTCATCCGCCGATAAGAAGCGATCCATGCGAGGCACCTTCAGGGCTACCAAGCGGTCCAACTCGGGATCATGACCGAGATAGACCCATCCGAAACCACCTCTTCCAAGGATCTCCTTGATGACGTACGGGCCGATTCGCTCAGGAGGTATGTGTTCGCTCTCCGACGAATCCCCGCTGACCGCTCGCGAGGAAGTCCCGAAATCAGCCGTTTCGCCCAATCCATGGCGCGATCGACGCGGAACCAGGCCGAACGCCTCGTCGATAACCTTGACGTCTGTCGGGAAGCGTTCGTGGTAATCCTCCAGGTGGGGCGTATCACCCACGCCACGACGTAGCTCGACTTCCAGGGCAACAAGCTCGCCGAGGAGACGCGACCGGTGAGACTCGGCGATGCGGCCAAGATAGGCCTCGATCTCCGACGATTGGCCGGGCACCCAGTCCTGCTCGAACTCGTCACACAAACCGTCGAGTTGCCGTTCAATCGACGGCGAGGCTGCTGCATTCTCTCTATTCTGCAATTCGGTCATGGGCGGTGTTCCGCCTCCCAAATTGTCCGAATCAAACGGAGTTTTCGCTCAACCGAACGAAGGCTGATATCCATTCGCTCGGCAATCTCTTCGTTGGTGTATCCGTGCAGTTTGTCTACGGCAATCCTCACCAACTTCCAATCATTCAGTCTCTCCAACAGGTCGCCAAGCTCTTCAGTAGTGTGAGCGGCAAAATCTGGCGTTGGTTCCGTATCGGCAAATTGTCCCGTCTGCCCCCCTTCGCCCAATACCCGCGCAGGGCGGAGAAGCGAGTCGCCGCGGACCTTTCCGCCGCCTCGCTTGGCAGCGAGTTCCCGTCGCTGCTGACTGGAAGCTTTGCGTTCGGTCAGCATGACAAGTATCTGCCACAGGTCATCGCGATCGTACAGATCCGGGAACCGTCCCTCTTGAACGCCACGGCACAGTCCGTCGAACACCGATAGTACGACGTCCTCTTCGTCAGCCGCTCGTCTCGGCGTCTGGCCCAGATGGTGGCGCGCAAGCTGTAGCAACCGTTCCACAAAGTGCTGCCACAGCTGTTGCGCTGCCCGCTGATCCCCGTCCTTCAGGGCGTGAATCCAGTCTGTCACCGTGTCTTCGAGCGGCATACGGACACCCCAATCAATGCGCAGGTCGTGCCATCAATAAGGGCTAGATTCTAATCCAATGCCAATCCCAAATCAAACGACTCAGCCATCTGCGCGTACCCCAGACCGAGCGCATGTGCACGTTTCTTCAACGCAGGTGATGTGGGTGCTACGGGCACTGCGAGGCTAGACAGCCGGCATGGGTGCGAATGCCAAAGCGTCATTGTTCGCTTTGGCCCATTCGGATAGCCCCTGCAGAAGTGCCCTCAATTCGTAGATGGCCGCGCCGTTCTCTCCAGCGGCTAGGTAACGATGGATATTTCTGATTCGCTGCATTGCGCAACCGTGTTTGTCGGCTGGAAGCGCCAGGTCCGCGATCGCTCCGCGAAGATCGTCGATTTGGGAAGTAAGCGGGTGGCGATGTGAGAACTCGTCAATCATCAGCAGAACCGATCGGACAGCGTTCAGAAACGCCCGATCCATCGACGCAAACCGTTCACCAGCAAGCATTTGCATCCAAGCCTCCTCCACACGCTCAGCGATCAGTGTATACCTCTTCAAGGGCCTCTATACCTAAACTCGCAAACCATCGCCTCAACCCGCCAGAAACCCGTCGAAAAAACCGAAAAAGGAGAGACGAGTCATGGATGCTCGCGAAGAAGGGATACCGGGGCGATCCTGGCTGGGCGCCCCGCTGGATCTACGCATTGTCGTCCCCACTTGGCAGGAGCGATCGACCTGGGCGCAGATAACGCCACCGAGGCCGCGGAACACACGCAACTCATGCATCCAACAGTTCGACGCTGTGGAATTTGTGGCCTTCCAACATGTGCAAACTGGCGCCGCCTCCGGTCGAGACGTGGCTCATTTGATCAGTTAAACCGGACTGCAACACGGCGGACGCACTATCGCCGCCGCCGATGATGCTGGTCAGACCATGTTGGCTTGTGGCCAACGCAATGACCTCCGCCAGGGTGCGAGTCCCGCCAGCAAACGGCTCGTGCTCAAAGGCCCCCATCGGCCCGTTCCAGTAGATAGTCTTTGCTTTTGCGATCTCGCCGTTGAATTGTTGGAGCGTCTTGGGGCCGATGTCCAAGCCTTTCCATCCGCTGGGAATTGCCTGATTCGATACCTTGGTTTGCGCGTCGTCGCTGATTCGCTGGCCACAGAGGTGATCCGATGGAAGCAGAACTCTCGTATTGCTCTTTTCCGCTTGACGCAAAAGTTGCGCTGATTTGGCGGCGGAATCCGAATCGACCAGGCTGCCGCCAACCGTCAGGCCCTGTCCCAACAGAAACGTATAGGCCATTCCGCCACCGATCAGCACAGTGTCCACACGTTTCATCACATTTTCGATGGCTACCAACTTGTCGGATACCTTGGCTCCGCCAAGAAGCGCAACGAACGGATGCCGTGGCTTGTCGAAGGCTTCTGACAACACGTCGACTTCGTGGGCCAGCAAGACCCCGGCCACTCGCGGCGCACCGTGCGTTCCCATCTCTTCCGGGACCGCGATCATCGAGGCGTCCTTTCGGTGGGCTGTCCCGAACGATTCGTGGCAATAGACTTCGGCTAGCGAGGCCAACTGGGCGGCAAAGCCGGGATCGCGAGCCTTCTCGCCGTGGTGGAAACGCAGGTTCTCCAACAGAAGCACGTCGCCGTCGTCCATTTCCAGAACCATGTCCTCCACCGCGTCGCCAACGCAGTCGGGGGCCAGCTTCACGTTTGTGGTCGGCGGCAGTAGCTCGGCCAAACGAGCCGCGCAGGGTGCGAGACTGAGACCTCTTTCGGGCCCTATCCCCGCCGGCCGCCCCAAATGGCTGGCGAGAATCAACCGCCCGCCGCGACCGATGACGTTGCGGATAGAATCAAGCGACAGACGAATGCGCCGATCGTCGGCAATCTGGCCGTCTCTGAGTGGCACGTTAAAGTCCACTCGCATGAAGACGAACTTGCCCTTCACATCCACCTGAGCGATGGTTCTCTTGTTCAGTTTCATTCCGCAGCCTCTTGATGAAGACGAGCAAATCGGGAAAAGGAGTCTCACAGGACGGCAGGGCCGCCACCCAAAATCGAGCTACCGCTCGGTTGGCACTGGCCCGCTCTTGCTGGTCGCTAACGCTGTGAAGAACCTAACGATCTTTTGGATTTGTAGTACAGATACTCCCGTACCGCACCACCCATCGCAAGTTTGGTGGTGACAAGATAGGGCAGATTTGGGATCTTAGGCAAGGTCAATAGGATCGCGCTGATCGTGTTGCGACGATCGTTTATTGATTGCTTGGCTAGGAGGCCCACAAGATGGACGCAGGGACGCGCTTCCAAACTCGCATTGTCGGTGGTTTGCCCGTCGTTCAAGCGTTCTTGGAAGAGTTGGAAGTTGGGAAGAGGATAGACGAGTTGGTGCCCTGGGAAGGAGATGTTCCTTTGGGCGTTTTTGACAGAGATTCTGATTTGTAATCGTCTGCTGGCTCCCAAGGCGTTTTTTCGCGTCGGGCAATGGGCGGAGCAAGCATCGCTGACTGAGTACTATGGAGTGCCTCAGGAACAACTGAACGATGATCGGCTGGGCCGCGTTTTGGATCTGGAGAAACCGGAACGTATGGGCGGCTTGCTGCAGGTCTTGGTATGGGCGTTGATGGTGATGTCGCTGATGGAACGTGCCGTTCGTCGCAGTCTCAAGGGAAAACCGATGTATGGTCTTTACCCCGAGAATCGTCCGAGCGCAGCACCAACGGGCAAATCGATTCTAGAAGCCTTCTCGACATTGTGTATCGTCATCATGAAGGACCGCGGAACAATCAGCCGTCGGCTCGCCGATCTCACTGAAGTGCAGAGGATGTTGATGCGTTACATGGGCATCCCGCCAAATCGCCTCACCGCCTTCAAGCGAAAATGCTGCCGCGTTGGGGCATGAGACTCCCCGGCAAAACTTGCTTCAGGGGGTGCGGAACGTGAGTAGCTAGTCTCTCCCTCATGCTTTTCCAGCCTTGGCCACCGTCAAGCAGCGCGGCCAAGCGTTTGACCGTATCGCCGAAGGCCGGATCTGTGGCCAGGTTGCGGTTGGCCGCGGGGCCGGCCGAATGGTCGTACAACTCCTTCGCTGCGACGCGACCGGTCTTGCAGTCGATCCACTCGGTGTACCGCCACTTGCCGCAACGAATCGAGTAGCCCATGACCTTGCCGCGTGGATACTGGCTGAATGCGGCCTCCTTCCAAGACCGAATCGGGTCTTCTAGCAACGGTACCACACTGGTCCCTTCGCACTGGTCGGGGATCTTCCCATCCGGATAGTCGCCGTCTTCCACGTCCGGCGATTCGTACGCAGGACCTACGCCCGTGCAGCCGCGTGTCTGTTCACGCGATTGAATCCGATCGAACGACTTCGGATCGAGATAGCCGCGGCCTTTCCACTCACCCTCGGGGCGCCATGCGTTGCCAGTCCAACCGATCAAGTTGTCGTCGCCGGTGTGATGATAGATCTTGACGAGCGAAACGGTCTCGTACCCGTTGTCCTTGAAATGATGCGGCATCGACAGCAGCTCCGGCCGAGTCTGGCGCAGAGGATGACTTAGGTCGTAGATACCGGTGGAATCCGGCCGCAAGCCCGTCAACAGACTGATCCGAGACGGCGCACAGACCGCTTGCTGGCAGTATGCGCGTTCAAACAGCAGACCCTGCGATGCCAACCGGTCGATGTTTGGGCTCTTGACCATCGCGTGCCCATAACACCCCAACTCGGGCCTCAGGTCGTCGATGGCGAAGAACAGCACATTCGGATGCTCATCCGCACGTGGTGACGTGTTCGCAATCAGTGCAACAGCGATACAAAGCAGAGAAGAAACTCGTGACATTACATCCTCCCGCGGACCTTGATCGTGACCTGGGAATCTCCCGTCGATTCCGCCTAGCTTGAACGGTGGGGCGCCGGATGCAACAGCTTGCGAGCATAGAGCTGTTGCCGTCCAAGTGGTTCATACGCATCGACGGTCTCGATCGGTTTTCGGCCTCATGTAACTAGTTGTTGTCGGGAAAGTGACATTTCTTGCCCTCGGCCACGTGTTTTGCAGGA
>CAZUAH010000507.1:0-10124 GCA_964617665.1 uncultured Pirellulaceae bacterium | reverse complement strand
CGGAAAGCCTCAAGGGTCTCGACACGCTGGTATTCGACATCCAGGACATCGGCGCACGGTTCTACACATACATTTCGACGATGGGCAACGCTATGCAGGCGGCGGCCGAGCACGATCTGCGATTTATTGTGCTGGATCGGCCGAACCCCATAAACGGCGTCGATACCGCAGGTCCGGTTTCGGACGATGGGAGCCAGTCGTTCGTAGCCTTTCACACACTGCCGGTCCGACACGGCATGACCGTGGGTGAATTGGCGACCATGTTCAACGAAGAGATGAAGACCGGCGTCGATCTGCGAGTGGTCAAGGTGACTGGCTGGCGGCGAAGCGACTATTTCGACCGAACGGGGCTGTTGTGGATCAACCCCTCGCCGAACATGCGGAGTTTGACCGAGGCAGTGCTGTACCCGGGCATCGGCTTGTTGGAGTATTCCAACCTGTCGGTCGGCCGCGGCACGGACACGCCGTTCGAGGTGATTGGTGCGCCCTGGCTGGACGGCATACTGCTTGCGCGCGAACTGAATAACGTAGAGCTGCCCGGCGTTCGTTTCGTGCCGATTCGCTTCACGCCGGGCGCCAGCAAGTTCGCTGACGAGCAATGTGGCGGTGTCAATATCGTCGTCATCGACCGCGAACGTTTTCGTCCCGTACGTACGGGGTTGGAAATCGCGAGTTGCCTCCGGCGGCTCTACCTCGACGACTGGCAAGCAACCAAACTCGAGCGTCTGCTGTGTAGCCAGAAGACACTCGACGGAGTGCTTGAGTGCAAGCCAGTATACGAGCTTGAAAGCGAGTACGCAGCGAAATTGGAGCAATTCCGCCAGCGTCGTTCCAAGTTCATGCTCTATTCCGATTGACGACGTCGGACATTAGCCGGCTACGGCTGCAGCAGCGTCAATTGACGCCTCATTTGAAATCGCGCAACCATCGATGCGCCCAAAGCGCCCACGATTGCGACCAGAGAAACCGAGACCATCGAGATTGCTAGAATTTCGATCATCGTAACATCCACCATGACAAAGGGAGGGCAGGATTCGTAACAGGCTTTCCGGGTTGCCTGTTGGAGGGAAAATGGGGAGGGACAATCCGTTAGTGGCCGCTGTGTGTGTGAACACAGCTAACACCACGCTCTAGTTTGCGCCACAGTTACCATCACGGCCGTTGTTGGAGCCAGCATCCGCGCGAAAAACGCCCTACAGGAGGAGGATTACACCGCCGGTTGGGAAACGTCGGAATCTGCCAGTTGTTCGCGGTACGGCGAATGCCGATTCCCGTGAAGGTCGTAGCGGTTTTTCAGTTTTCCCATTTCCCCAGTGCGAGACGACTCGGCACCCGGTCGATCGTGGTGGCTCGTGAATGCTCTATCTCCCGAATGCTGTTTGCGGCTGTTGGGGGGTGTCCCGTAAGATGTAGCAGTAGCACGGCCTCCACTTGGCGATGGCCGCAGTGCTGACGAACCACCACGCGAGGACCACACGATGACGAAAACAGCCCACATCTTGTCGTTTGCCGTCTTCTTGACAGTCGCCGACGTGTCGGGTGGCCAATCGCCCCAGAGGTCTGATGGCATATCAGGCAAACGGGCCAGCGAATTGCGCAACATGCTGGTGATCAACGAGGATAACAGCCATTTCTTCGGATCGCGAAAACCCGAAGACATGACGCTGGCTGGTCTGCACGCTTTCGTGGACCAATACGCCGAATCGGCCGTGACTCACCTGTTCTTATGCCCCAACGCCATGCGGGCCAGTTTTCGTAGCAGCTCGCGCGACGCCATCTGGGATCCGGTGGACGGGAAGGAGCCACAGGGTATGTGGCCTCAGAATGCAAAACGGCTGCACGAGGCGGGTTTGGATCCGTACAAGGTCTGGATCGACCGCTGTCGTGAAAAGGGCGTCTCGCCGTGGCTGACCATGCGGATGAATGACGTTCACGACGTGGGCAATTCTGAGAGCTACATGCATTCTACGTTTTGGGGAAGTCACCCGGAGTACTGGCGCGTCCCCAACGGCTCGGCCAGCCCCTGGGTCAGCCGAGCGATGAACTATGCGCACGTCGCGGTGCGGGAACACCAAATGGCGTTCGTTCGGGAACTGCTGGAACGCTACGATCCGGACGGGCTGGAACTCGACTGGATGCGTTTCGGCTACCATCTAACTCCCGGACGCGAACGAGAGGAACGCGGAATCCTGACCGACTTCGTGCGCAAGGTCCGTTCGCTGACCACGGACTGGTCCAAGAAGCGAAACCACTCCATCTCGCTTAGCGTGCGCGTCCCCGCACATCCGAATGCCGCCTCGGGTCTTGGAATGGATGCAGTTCTTTGGGCGAAAGAGGGATTGGTGGACATGGTCGTTCCCTGCCCGTTCTGGACATCGTCCGACTTCGACATTGCGGTCGAACTGTGGCTCGAGCGGCTGGGCGAGGCTGCCGAGCGGGTCACAGTGGCACCGGGAATCGAACACAATTCACGCCCGTGGCCAGGCGCAGCAGCAGTGGCCAACGATCTGGCAGCGCTGCGCGGCTTCGGTGCGTCGGCCTATCACCGCGGCGCACACAGCCTGTACCTGTTCAACTGGATGGACAGCGGCACGCGGCCCGTGACGGCGAGCGACTACACGCTGCTGTTACGCGACGGCCTCTCCAGGCAAGCCGTCCTGAAAGTGCCTCGCAGGCACCCCATTTGTTTTCGAGACACCGTGCCATCGGGTTTCCCGAATGGCGCACAGTTACCCGCCGAAGCACTCAAAGGGCGAACATTCCGCATCCACATAGGACCAACGCCAATCGCTGGGAAAGTCTGGGCCATTGCCGGCTTGGCGAAGCGTGAAGGCGTTGCCGAGGCGACCTTCGAGGCATCACTGAACGGTCGAGCTTTGGGGACAGCGGAAGATACTGCAAACCTGCAAGGCTTCGGCGGTGGCACAGTACGCGCGATTCGCTTCCCGTGCCCGCAGGACACCGTCAAAGACGGCTACAACGAATTCCACATACGTCAGGTGGACGGATCTGTCTCGCAGCAAATCGTCTGGGTCGAAATACGTATCGCCCCTTGATCCCGTCGTCATTTCTCTCCTACCAGCAATTCATCATCCACCGCTACGCTGTCGTCACGCAGGCGGAAGTAGGTGGCTCGGCCGTTGGGGTCGGAGAATTCGGTCAAGGACAAATCCAAGTCGCCTTGTTTGGCCAGGCTGAAACCCGGTTTCCATGCCTTCACGCGGCAGGCAATCCCGCCGGGATGCACGGTATCACTGGGTACCGGTTCGGCGAAGGACGACGGATCCAGGGTGATGTGTCCCAGATCGGCTCCATCCATTTCGGCCAGTTTTGGATCAGACGTCGGATTCAGACAGAAGATCAATGGGCCGCGCATAACGGCCACACGACCGGCTTGGCGTTGTCGACCGCGGACCAGACGCCAATTCATTGGAAAGTCCAGGACGATTTGGTCGCCCTTTTTCCAGGTCCGTTCGATATCGAAGAACTCGCCAGCCGCGATCGGGCCTTCAATGGCCTCGTCGTTCACCTTGATGCTCGTATCGTTCGCCCACGTGGGAATACGCAATCGCACGGGAAACTTCACGGGTTCGTCCGGATCTAGGTGCAGTCGCACAAGCCCCGCGTTCGGGTATTCGGTTTCCTGATGTACGGCGATCGGCACGCCGCTGACTGTCAGTTTGGCCTTCGACGGTGTGTACAGATTGACGGCCAGCCCCTCGCCTGCCTGATAGAACACCATCGTTGGCAATTCGGCCACAATGCGCCGATAGTTGCAGGGGCAGCAATACGTATCCCCCTTCCAGTAGACGCGAGGCCCTTCGACTGGAGCGAAATAGCGCAGTTGCCGGCCATCCGGCGACTGGGCCGCGAATAGCGCGTTATGGATCGTTCGCTCCATCAAATCGCCGTAAGATGAATCGGCTCGCAAACGCAACAAGCTGTCATAGACACGCAGTTGGTAAGCGGTGGCACACGTCTCTCCCAAATCGCCGCGTCCATCTTGATCGCAGGTCCAGATTTCGCATTGTCCCGTACCTCCCGTAATCAGGCAGCCGTTGTTATGCGTCATGAAATGGAGCGCCTGATCCGTCCGTTCCAGCAGCCGGTCGTCCGGCTTGACGCGGTACAACTCTAATTGAGCCAAACACCGCGCCATGTAGGCATATATGTGTCCTTCGATCCCGGGACGCCGTCCGACGACAATACCCAAGTCCCATTCGGGCAGCGTCCGTTGGTTGACCACAAAGTCCAGGTACTTTCGCTCGCCTGTCACGCGATGCAGTTCCAGCATCGTCCGTTCGATGCCAGTCACGGCGACGTGCGTCGCCACGCTCGTCTGCTCGGCCCAATCTGCAGGGATCCTCGACCAGTGCTTGATGACGTAGTCCGCCGCCCGACTAGCCGCCTGCAATGACTCCTGCCGATCGAAGTATTGATAGTCGGTCAACAAGCCCCAAATCACGTAACCGGTTTCGTGCACGTCCCACATTCCGCTGACACGGTGACCGGGAGCCATGATCCCGATGTAGCCGTCGGGCTCCTGGGCTCGGATCGTCTCGTCGATCAAATGGTCCTTCAGCGCAAGCACTTTCGGATCGTTGGTATAGGCAGCGAACTTGACCGCTGCGTCCAGCAGCTTGCCAAGCCCGACGTAGCCGTCTTTCTTGGCCTTCTTGTGAAACGGCGGCAGAAATTCGCCATCGGCATCCAGTGCCAGCAAGTTATTCTGCACCGTCACATCGATCCGCCTTCCCAGTTCCCCATCCACGTGCACATCGCGCAGGTCTAGCGGCGTGAGTGCATCGTCGGCACGCAGGAAACCACTGGGTGTTGTCACCGCCACGAACATGAAGATCGCAAGAGGGAAAATAGAACGTCGCATGGATTATCCTTTCATCATCACAGCATTTTGTGTTGGCCCATCTATACGGTAGCAAGTTTCGTCAGGTTATGCATGTCGACGGAGCGTGCCGGGAGGGCGAAGCTCACGTCGGGTCGCCTACCGACCGTAAGCCAAAATGCACAATGATTTTGCCCGCAAATGGTTTTGCCCCGTCCTCATCAGCAGAATGATTGCTGGGCAAAATCATTCCAGTTCAATGCTGGCGGTTTTGACCAGGTGCCCGAAGCGAATACACTGACAAATCATGATTTTCACACGGGAGATGAGCTTTCCCGTTTGATCCACGGAGAAGACCATGCCAAAACAATATCGAAGCAGAAGCTCAAAAGGGACTTTCACCGGCAAGTTGGCACGATATCGCGTAGCACTGTGTCTTGTCACGGTTGTGGGAACCGTCATCCATGATCCTTGCTCGGGCGAGGATGACGCGGCCACGTACTTCCAGATGGCGAAGGCCTATGCCGATGGCATGATCGAATTGGGACGGGATCGGTATGGTGATCAGCAGTCGCCTGCGTTCGTCGCCACCTTGGACCTGCTGACGATGAAGATGCCGTCCGAGACGTCGGAGAAGACTCGTCAGATGTACTCGAGCCTGTTTCGTGCCGAGGACTACAGCACGAGCATGAATCCCATGTACCACATCGACTTGTACCAACTGCTGGAAACGCTGACAGGGCTGACCGACGACCCCAAGTACCGGGATGCGGCTCGGGAGTCGATTCGCTGGTTCTTCAAGAACACGCAAAGCCCGACTACCGGCCTGATGGCCTGGGGCGAGCATCTTGCGTGGGATCTGATCGAGGACAATGTCACTGTTGGACACGTGCGCGATGGCAAGCTGGAGGTGTCCGATATTCATGAGTTCTACGGGCCGTGGATTCACTGGAAAACGACGTGTGAAGTGGCTCCGGACGAGGCAAAGCGGTTTGCCATCGGATTGTGGGAACACCAGATCTACGATCACAAAACGTGTGAGTACTCACGCCACGCTCGCTACTCGAAGCATGCCCCAGGACGCGGCTACGAGTTTGCCCGGCAGGCCGGCTTCTATCTGGACACGTGGGCCAGCGTCCATCAAGCCACACAGGAACCGGAGTTGCTGGTCGCTATCGAGAAGTTCCTGGAAGCGTGGATACGTTGGCGGAATCCCGATACTGGCCTGTTGCCATTCGAAGGCCGGTCGCGGGATGTCGTTTTCGTGTTACACAATCTGGCGTTCATGGTCGACGGCTGGGAAGCTTCGACGAAGTTGCCTGAACCACTTGCCGGCGACTTGCAGACCTTCATTCGATCGCTTGATGAATCGATTTTCAAACTAAAGACCGATCTCTCGGCCGACGGCCAGGGCTTTCCTAAGATTGCCGATGCACATACTGGCGAAGTTACGAATCGAGCGATGGCCGAGGCACGACCGAATTACTCGCAGAATTTCATCAACCAGCGCTATTCACCCTACGGCGGCTTGTGGGCGTCGGTGTATGGAGCAGGTTCCTATACCGACGCGCGGCATGCTCTGCTGTGTTACTACCGCTACCGACAGATCAAACGGGACGAATATCGGGATCTGGTTCTGGCCACGGCGGATCGTTACGTTGGGTCACGGCCCGAACCGCTCGCTGGCACACTCACGCCAAAGACGCTGGCACCAGTCATGGCACTGCTGCACGCCGCGTGGCGGCTTTCGCACGACAAGAAGTATGTCGAAGCCTCCGGACAATTAGCCGAGCACGCCAGGGAACAGTTGTTCGAGCCGGGGATCGTGTTTCCGTTTGCCTCGCATCGTCGTGACAAGTATCCGTACTATGCGTCGATCAGCTATGGCGACTCGCTAATGTTGATGTTCCTGGAACTGTCACTGATCCTGGACAAGAAAGAAGAGTCGGTCCACCTGCAGTGCAGTATTCGGTAGTTCGCCAGGAGCGTCTCGCCCCACGCAGGCAATGTCGCGCACGTAGAAGACTAAAATCCGGCCGAGGAAAACTGCTTGGCCGCTCGCAACCGCTCGCTACTCCAAACCTCGTCGGCCAACAACTCGCGATGGAATTGACCGGGGTAGCATCTCAAGTTGAGTTGATTGGCTGCCGCGATCATCATCTTCGACCGTCGATGTCTGGCGACCTCGCTGACCAACGCCCCTACCGTGAACAAACCACCCAGAAAGACGCCGAACGCGAAAAGAGCGACAAGGATCACGCGAAGAATGGTATCGAATCAAAAGATGTTGCCAGCGTCTTCTTCAGCGTCACGGCGGATCTGAATGCCGGGTTTCCCGCGTTTGCTGCACGCCAATTGGGCTGGGTGGACGTGCCGTCGCTGTGCGACACCGAGATCGACGTACCTGATTCGCTACCTCGCTGCATTCGCATCCTAATGAATTGGAACACGCCCAAAAGTCAGAAGGAAATAGTCCACGTCTACATCAACGGAGTCAAACGTCTGCGGCCCGACCTCGCGAGTCATCTGGAAACGTGCACAATCCCCATAGGCTCGCATTTAGGCTAGGCACGGCTCCGCACCTACTAGAAGGCACGTTTCGCGTCAAAGCTGTTCTGCACGTGGTAGTTTTCTCACCCGCCCGCGACCGCTAACATACACCGTCATGGATTGGTGATTCTCTTCCGATCAACTCTTCCCAGTGTCCGAGTGAAGTATGTCTCTGACAGTCACCTGCCAGCAATGCCTTCAATCATTCGTCGCGGCGCCACATGTGTACGGAAAGACCGTGCAGTGCCCCAATTGTCAGGCAGCCTTGACGATTCCACACCCAGCACAGCAACCAACAACACCGTATCTCCCGACATCTTCACCCCAGAATAATCCAGCGACCCTACCTTCCTTCTCGACGCCCGTTACACGTAACCCCGTATCGAAGAGGCGTGGATCTAACAAGGCTCTCTTCATCACTTTGGGTTCCGTGTTCGCTGGCTTGGTGTTGATCTTGTTGTGTGCAGGCGTATTTGTAGCGGCAATGCGGGGGCTATCGAGGCCACCGCAGACGGAATACGCCACTCTGTTGGAAGGACGCAGCGGATTTACCACAAACCTGACGAAGGGCGAACAGGCGGGGTATCCCGCGCCCGAACCGCCGCCCGCGCTCTTCGCCCTGGAGCAGTATCGTTCACCAGTTGGCGAATTGGCGGCCTATGTCAGTCCTTCTCCTGGAGATGGCAAGAAACACCCCGCGATGATCTGGGTATTCGGCGGATTCGACAACAGCATCGGCGAGACGGCCTGGGAGCCAGCCTCGCCCGACAACGATCAGTCGGCCAGCGCGTTTCGCGAGGCAGGGATCGTCATGATGTACCCTTCCTTCCGTGGCGGAAACATGAATCCCGGGCACATAGAAGCCTTCTATGGCGAGGTGGATGATCTGATCGCGGCGGCTGATCACCTGGCCAGCAAAGACTACGTCGATTCTCAGCGCATATACCTCGGGGGCCATAGCACTGGTGGTACCTTGGTGATGCTGGCGGCAGCCGCGACGGATCGCTTCCGCGCCGTCTTCGCATTTGGTCCGGTGGACGACGTGGCGGGCTACGGCCCGGACGTGCTGCCGTTCGATCCGTGGAATGAAAGGGAGCTGACACTGCGCAACCCGGGTCAGTGGTTGCACGCCATGAATTCCCCTGTGTTTGTCATCGAAGGCACGGGCGGAAATGTCGCTTGTTTTCGTTCGATGCGCCGCGCATCGACCAACCCGCAACTCCACTTCCTCGAAGTCCGGCGTGCTGATCACTTCGACATCCTCGCACCCGTAACGGGGCTACTCGCAGAGAAGATCCAACAAGATAGCGGTCCAGCGTGCAACATTCAGATAACCGAAGACGAGATGAACCGCAGGTTCGCTCAGGCACGGTAAGCGTCGTTCGAGAAAGAAGTGTCGGATTCACTCGTAGCGGAAGTCGCCAAGACTTTCGGATTTGCGGGGCCGCTATTGTTCTTGTAGGTTGGCCCTCCGAGGCCGACCATTTCCCGACGGGCTCGGAGGCCCATCGTACTGAGAGGACTGACTGGCGTGAGGTAGCTTGCCAGATGACGCACGCGAGAAACAAGCCATCGCAAGGGTGTCAGATAGCATCCAGGAAAACAACATGAAGATCCTCTTCCTCCACGGCTGGCAATCGACGCCGGGCGGCCTGAAGCCGACTTTCCTGAAGGAGCAAGGCCACAGCGTCCTCAATCCCATCCTATCTGACGACGACTTTGACGAAGCCGTTCGCGTCGCCCAAGCCGAGTTGGATCAGCATCAACCGGACGTGATCGTTGGTTCCTCTCGTGGTGGCGCAGTCGCTATCAATACAAACCACGGCGACATACCATTGGTCTTGCTGTGCCCAGCTTGGAAGACATGGGGTACGACGACAAAGGTGCCACCGAATACTACGATCCTGCACAGCAGGGCTGACGAAAGGGTGCCGTTTGCCGATTCCGAAGAGCTGATGAGGAACAGCGGACTGCCGCCCGAATCCCTGATCGATGTGGGGGCCGAGCACCGCCTGGCCGATGCTGATTGCTTGAAAGCGTTGGTCGAGGCATGCGAACGAGCAACGAGCGTTTCGGAACTTGTCGATGTGACGGTGTACTACCTGGAAATGCTCGCTCACACACAGCGGTCTGTAGCACCACCGCGTGATGGCCTGACGGTCCTCCACGCTCAAACGCCGTCCGTTCCGTACTATCGTTTCCTATACAACGCCGTGGGTGGGGAGTACAACTGGCTGAGCCGCCGAAAACTCTCCGACGCGGAACTTGGAGCGGTCATTCAAGATCCTCGAAACGAATTGCATGTCTTGCACGTGGACGGTTCGCCAGCCGGGTTTGGCGAGCTGGACCGCCGCCAGCCGGATGACATTGAGTTGGTGCAATTTGGGCTGATGGCTGACTTCATCGGCCAAGGGCTGGGAAAGTGGTTCCTGCAATCGATCATCGACAAAGTGTGGAGCTACCAGCCGCGACGGTTCTGGCTGCACACATGCACGCTGGACCATCCCGCCGCCGTGCCCATGTACACGAGCGCCGGGTTCGTGCAGTTCAAGCAAGAGGCAATTCGCAGAGAACTATGATGCACCAATGTGCCGCATCCCGATTCCGAAACGCCGACACTGCGGCGGTCGGGGCTCCTCACTAGTGGATCGTCTATCGGTCAATGTCAGAATGGGTGGCCGGGGCTGGACTGAGCGCCAGCGAGGGAAGCCCCGGGGTTTCGGGCTTGCGC
>CAZUAH010000506.1:0-10175 GCA_964617665.1 uncultured Pirellulaceae bacterium | reverse complement strand
CAAGTTTGATCGAGAAACGCCCCAAGTCCATCGACTATTTTGGCCACGCAGACTTCGCCTCCTTTGAAACACGTGTTCCTCCTCGTAGAATTCAGTTCGCTCAGTGAAAGCCAGATTCCCCGCCCCTTTCGTTTGCGATCCTTCATGTCTTCGTCACTGTTTGCCACCTTCGTCTTGGTCACCCTGAAACGCCTCAGTTTGCGTCAACGATTTTCTGAGCTTGGGCTCTCCGGACGAAGTATGCGGACTCAAGAGCCTTGCGATCTGCTAAGTCGGCGAGACAACCAATGGACTTACAAAGCTCCCGCAAACCGCAATTGCAACTAACGGGGTGGCGTTACACTCTCCGCGGCGTTTTGGTATTCGTCTCCGTCGTCGCGGTGTCGCTTTCCATCTCGCGCCTCTTTCATCCGGCGTGGGGCCGTTGCTGGTGATGATTCACGGCTTCCCAGACTACTGGTATACGTGGCGAAAACAGATGCAGGTGCTTGCGGAGCACTTTCAAGTCGTCGCGATTGACCTGAGGGGTTACAACAAGAGCGACAAGCCAAAAGGTGTGGAAAGCTACACAATGCCCAAACTGGTCGGCGACGTGAAAACGGTCGTCGAGCATTTCGGAAAGAAACAGGCTGTCATCGTCGGGCATGATTGGGGAGGAGCGATTGCATGGTCGTTCGCCATGGAACATTCCGAGATGACCGAGCGGCTGGTGATTCTGAACCTTCCGCACCCGAACGCGCTGCGCCGCGAGTTGGCGAACAATCCCGACCAACAAAGGGCATCAGCGTACGCTCGGCGGTTTCAGCAGCCCGATGCCGCTTCGCAACTGACCGCCGAAGGATTGGTGTTCTGGGTAAAGGATGCGGATGCTCGCAAGAAGTACGTCGAAGCGTTTGGGCGATCGTCGTTTGAAGCAATGTTGAACTACTACAAAGCCAACTACCCCCGCGAGCCGTACGAACAATCAGCCAACACTCCCAAAGTCAAATGTTCCGTGCTCATGATCCATGGGCTCAAGGACACTGCGCTTTTGCCCGGCGGACTCAACGATACTTGGCAGTGGCTGGAAAGGGATTTGACTCTCGTCACCCATCCCGATGCTGGCCACTTCGTTCAACACGACGCGGCTGAATTCGTGACAAAACAAATGAAAAACTGGCTCACAACGGCGAACGGATCAGCTCCGGGTACTCGCAGTAGATGATCTCCTCTTCGCCATTCCGGTTCGCCTGGGCGACCGTGGTACCGTCATCGGCCACGATGCAGCTCCCCCCGAGTAGAAAGCACCCGTAGGAAAAGCCGCAACGATTGCTGGCGACGATGGGCAACCAAATGCGATCTACTGCTCGATCGGCACTGGCCCGCTCCCGTTGGTCGCTGAACTTGTCAAGGATCTAACGATCTTGGTCACTGGTAGTAGAGGGCTTGTGGTTGTGCCCGCCAACACTGGAATCGATCCCGACATAGCTGAAGGCGCCGATGTCCCACGCCCCGATTTTCGGGAGCGCGTTACCGGTGAGTTTGAACATGATGACGTCCCCGGGACGGAGCTTGGTTTCTCGCACCTTCGTGTGCGACTTCCATGCGGTGGCTGCTTCGAGCCCGTTGTTCCGGTCGTTCCCGCCCTGGGAGTCGACGTAGTACCTCGTGGCAACCGCCGTGTCGGTAGGCAGGGAGGCGATAGACAATAGGATCGACAAGATTACGAGTCGACTTCTGTTCATCAGACGCTCCTGCATGGCAAGCAGCACATCTCAACGCTGAGGTACTCGATTATTCCTCTACCAAGGAGACATCGAGTATTGTCGATCTAAGATTGAGAGCATTCAAGCCGCAGTTTGGCGATGTGCTGGGCCGAGCAGAGTACGATTCATAATTGAGTTCGTCGCTTTCCTCTTGTTCTACAAGCTTGGTGCGCATCATCGGCGAAAGATGATACAACCGGATACATGGGGTCGTATGTTGCTGCGTGCGGCGTAACCAAGGCAAATTCCTCGCGAAGCGCTCGATTTGCGGAAAGGGCATCGTCTCATGTGCACACACTGTTCGGCCACCGTGATCTTCGTCGCCTTGGGGCTGGCCATACCACCGCTTGCCAGGGCGCAAGAGCCGCTCACCTACAGTGATCTGATCCAGCGATTGATCGATCTCCGCCAGCCCGCCGTTTTGCCCTTGCTTGGCGAAACCTGCCGCCAGTGGTCCAGCTGGGATCGCTCCAGCTGCTACGACCCATCGACCGGAAAGTACGTGAACTGGGCGGCGAATAAAGACGGCCCCAACTTCATCCGCACTGAGGGGGACCGGGTTGTGATGGCGGAGATGGAGGGGCCGGGCTGTGTTTGGCGAATCTGGTCGGCGCAGGCGTTAGAGGGGCATGTGCGGGTCTATCTGGACGGTGAGGCGACGCCGTCAGTGGACCTTCCTTTCAGAGACTACTTCAGTGGCGACAAGGCCCCGTTCAAGTATCCTTCGTTGTCGTACGATCTTCGCGAACACGGATCCAGCGGCTTGAATTTGTACTTCCCTATTCCGTATCAGCGGTCATGCAAGATTGTGGCGGGCAAAGGCTGGGGACGATACTACCAGATCGGCTATACGACTTTTCCTCGCGGCACGAAGATCCCCACATTCACCTCGAAACTCGTAGCTGAACATGCCTCGGCATTGGCCAAATGCGACGCACACCTGCAGCAACGCATGGACACGGAGCATTGCGTCTCGCCAGAGAATGGTGCGCGAGAGACGCGGACGGTGATGGTACCGGCTGGAGAGACGATCGAGGTAGACAGACTCACGGGAACAGGCGCCATCACGGAGATCGCCGCCAAGATGAACTTCGCCGATCGTGACGACGAGATGGCGGCATTGCGCGAGGTTTGTCTGCAGATCTCATTCGACGATCAAAGTCAGCCCGCCGTTTGGTGTCCGCTGGGCGATTATTTTGGAACGGCGCCGGGACGAAACGTGTACACGAGTCTGCCCACTCGCATATCGGTTGACGGCTTCTCAGCCAGCTGGTACATGCCCTTTCAGCACGAGGCCGTCATCGAATTGGTCAATGACGGTAAGACCGACCGGGAGATCATGATTACGTTGAATCACGAATCGCTGGATCGTCCCTTTGCAGGATTGGGCCACTTTCACTGCAAATGGCATCGTGATACGACACCACTGCCTGATGATCGTTGGCCCGACTGGACGCTGTTGAAAACCCAAGGTCGAGGGCGGTATGTGGGTAGCACGCTCCATGTATGGAACCCTCATGGCGCCTGGTGGGGCGAGGGTGATGAGAAGTTCTTTGTGGATGGCGAGAAGATGCCGTCGACGTTCGGCACGGGCACGGAGGATTATTTCGGATACGCCTGGGGACATCCGGGCAAGTTTCAACGCCCCTTCCATTGCCAGACTCTGACGATGAACAATCGGGGGCATCAGTCTCTATTGCGCTGGCATATCGCCGACAACATACCGTTTCAGACGTCCTTTGAGGGCTGCATTGAAAAGTACTTTGGCAACGCGGACCGAGGGACCTTATACGCCACGACCGTCTGCTGGTATCTGGAGCCCGGCGGCATGGATCCATACGAATCGGTTCCTGTGCAGCAGCGTCATGACTATTACTCGAAACCGCCTCTACTGGCTGCCGGCCAGCGTGTGCTTGGTACACCGCCCGGTCATATCTACTGCCAGAGTACAGCACCCTTTCCGGGATCGTGGAAAGACGACGACCATTTACTATGGGCTCATGCCAAGCCGGGCGACCAACTGAAGATCGCGATTCCGGTAAAGAAGGACGGCACCTATGCGGTAAGTGTCATCTTGACCAAATGCAGCGACTACGGCATTTTCCAGTTGAGCATTGACGGTAAGAAAGCAGGTGCTCCTATCGATCTGTACGATCCGAAGATCCAAGCCACCGACGCGATTCTGTTGGGGACCTATGCCTTGTCAGGAGGCGAACACACCCTGGGTGTCGAGATCGTCGGCACGAACCCCGCGGCCAAGGCCAACTACATTTTTGGACTGGATCAAATCATCGTGGAGCCGGTGCGTTAACCGAGGCATGAAGCCAGTCAAGGGATTGGACGATAGTACCCCCGAAAAAAGTCATTTCCGTTGGGCCAGCTCTTGCCTGAACAGCCAGTCCCAGATGTCGGCGGTTTTGTCGGGGCGGTCGGATGCGTATTGTGTGATGTAGCCCTTTGTAGCGTCGTCGCCCTTGTATTGGAATGCGATGGCGTTCGCGCCGTGGCCGATCCCGCGAAGTTCGGTGTACTTCATGTTGCCGCCCAGCTTCTCCATCTTGGCAAAGATTTCGTGTGTATAGTCGGTGGGGACTACGTTGTCGGCCGAGCCGTGAAAGGTCCAGACAGGAATGTCCTTGATACACGATGGATCCCGCCAGGGCAGAAATCCACCGGCTGTGGGGATCGCCGCGGCAAAGCGGTCCGGGTGCTGACAGATGGCGGTGAATGTTCCGAAACCGCCCATTGAGTGACCGAGGCAGTAGATGCGGTTGGGATCGATCTTGTATTGATTGGAAAGCTGGTTGTCGATCAGATCCAGCACCAAATGTAGATTGCCCGTTGGTGCGCCACTGAGGCGATCTCGGTAGCGGTCGATTCGTGATCGCCAAATTTCAGGCCAGGAGGCAACGGCCTCCTCGCTCAGATCAGGCTTGCCACCGTGAGGCGAAGTAGGATCGTTCCAAGAAACGTCCGACTGCGGGGCCAGCACAAGGCACGGATGTCGCCTGCGGAGCGACTCGTCGGCCATGTATTCATTCCAGTTGCGGAGATTCTTGACGTTGTCCGTCCCTCTGCCTCCAGCTCCATGCAACGACAGGATTAGAGGGTAGGTCTTGGTGGCGTCAAAATCGATTGGCTTCATCAAGCGATACTTCAGACCCTTGTATTCGCCGGGCTCGTAGAGAGCAAGCGTCCGTTCAGAGACGGCAGCCCTTCTCGGTTTCTTCTGTTTCTGAGCCTGGGCGAAAGGGGCTCCAAGAATCACGAACGTGATGACGATGAGGGAGATGCGCTGGGACATTCTTTGTTCTCCTCGGACGGGTTTGGGCTGTGCAGACTCGTAGCTGCGCTCACCAGAGCGTGGAGGGACGCGGCAAGCACGGTCTGGTGAGCGCAGCTACAACTGTTCAGGGAACGGTCTTCTTCCGCCTGTTTTTTCTATTCGCGGACGATGTCCTTTTCTCCGTTGGATCTCTTTTCCGATACATGCTTTCTGGGGACTTTCAGAGTTTTCTTCGCCTCTCGCGTTTCAGTTGTCGTTGTTGCCATCGGCCTGAATTGCCCGGCGATTCACAAAGTAGACCAAGTAGCCCGTCTCATGTCAAAACAGGGCTGTCTTTTTGTACCAATCGTGGGCGCGGCCAAGATGGGGGCAGAAACACAGGGCGGCAGGGCCGCCAACCAAATGCGAGCTACCGCTCGGTTAGCAATGGCCCGCTCCCGTTGGTCGCTGACTTTGTGAAAAAGTTAACGATCTTGGACATTAGTAATACAGTGAGGATTCTACGAAGAGTTGCACTGTCGCTGGAGAAAGGTCAAGATGCTGTTGTGGACACAAGAGACAATTGTCCGATTTCGCCGGACGGCAAATCCGCCGCCGACCACAATTGAACACGGTCGCTGAAACGGCGATCAAGACCGCCGGACTCGTTGCCTCTTTGCCAATCGGAGATTTCGGATGCGCATTGCTATTGCCTTGGCGGATATCGCTCTGGCTTGCTGAACTGAAGTTGACACAAGACACTGGAAATTCAACGTTGAAATAACGGGACCGCAGCGGGCGGTCTTGACGATGGCAACTACGATGAGCTCGGAGGAAATGAAGTATGAAACTGACAAGTTGGAAGAAATCGCTCGTTCTCAGCATCTGCTGTTTGGCGTTGTTGTTTGGTGACCAAGTGACGGCGGGAGAATTTCGCCGCCTGTCTGTGGCCGAGTACCGCGATCGAATGGCGGCCGGGTGGATCGGGCAAATGGTCGGCGTCGGCTGGGGAGCTCCGACAGAATTCAGGTTCAAGGGCGAGATCATTCCCGAGGACAGGGTCCCCGAGTGGAAACCGGGGATGGTGAATCAATTCAATCAGGATGACATCTACGTGGAGATGACGTTTCTGCGGACGATGGAGCTGTACGGCCTGGACTGCTCGATTCGCCAAGCCGGTATCGACTTTGCCAATAGCGGCTATCGTTTGTGGCATGCCAATCGGGCAGGCCGGGACAATTTGCGCAAGGGGATCGCTCCGCCCGATTCCGGACATCCGAAGTTCAATTCCCATGCCGACGACATCGACTATCAGATTGAAGCGGATTTCTCCGGATTAATCTCGCCGGGGATGCCCAACGTTGTGATCGAGATGGGCGAGAAATTCGGTCGACTGATGAACTACGGCGATGGCGTCTATGGTGGCCAGTTCGTTGGCGGGATGTATGCCGAGGCTTTCTTCGAGAACGATCCGTTGAAGATCGTCGACGCTGGATTGGCTTGTGTACCAGCCAAAAGTCAGTTCGCTGAGTGCATTCGCGATACGGTCCGTTGGTGGGAAGAGAATCCCAAGGATTGGCAGAAGACGTGGCAGTTGATCGAGGAGAAGTACCAACTGAATCCCGCCAACCGCAAGTTCTCGTGCAGTGGAGCGAACGCCGATTTCAATATCGATGCCAAGATCAATGCAGCCTATATCATCATGGGGCTGCTCTACGGTGATCGTAAGATGGAAGACACGATTGTTATCTCGATGCGATGCGGCCAGGATTCGGACTGCAATCCGTCCAACGCGGGCGGCGTACTCGGCACGACGATGGGCAAGTCAAAGATGGCACCGAAGTTCGTGTCGGAGCTTAATCCCGATGGCGTTTTCAGCCATACCGCTTACAGCTTCCCGGCACTCGTCAGAGTCTGCGAGGAACTCGCCCGGCAAGCTGTTGTCAAATACGGCGGACGTATCGAGAAGACCGATGATGGGGACGTGTTCGTGATTCCCGTACAGGAGCCGAAGCCGAGCAAACTCGAGCAGTGCTGGGAGCCTGGGCCGGCAGCCAACAGCCGCTTCACAGAGAAAGAAATGAAGCTGATCGACAGCAACTAAGCAGTGCTTAGAAACAAATGCGCGGTTCGCGATGCCGAAACTATGGAAATAGCGGTATCTCTCGCCGTTCAACTGTGCAAACATTAGTCACGTCCGCTTAGAACTGCAGAGGATGTTGCGACCCGGTCGGGAAGCGTTGTGGGCCGGTCTCCCGAGCAGATCACGTATTCGACCGCAGGTCTCCCTTGATCGGCGTCTTTGGAAGGAAACTCACCATGAGAATCGTATCGACGTTTGTTCTTCTTATGCTCGCGACAACCACTCTTGGCCAATCGGCGCGGGATCTGGTGGACAACTCGGGCGTCCAGGGTGGGTTGGTCGTTCACGTGGGATCGGGCGACAGCCCGTTGATGACCGAACTGTCAGCCAATGGCAGTTTTGTCGTTCACGGGCTTTGCAGCAACCGCGATGAAACAGGCAAGGTCCGCGAGCATATCAGGCAACAGGGTCTGTACGGCAAGGCGTCGGTCCGACATTGGGACAAGGGCTATCTCCCATACGCAGACAACCTTGTTAACCTCCTCATGGCCGAGGATCTCGGCGAGATTCCCATGCGAGAAGTGATGCGAGTGCTGACGCCACGCGGAGTAGCTTGCGTCAAGTCCGGCGAGACATGGAAGACAACGACCAAGCCGTGGCCTGAAGAGATCGACGAGTGGACTCATTATCTGCATGGCCCAGACAATAACGCCGTCGCTCGGGACATAAAGGCCGGGTTGCCAAAGCACGTGCAGTGGATCGGCTATCCGAAGTACTCTCGCAGCCACGAACAGTTGGCAAGCGTCAGCGCGATGGTCTCGGCCAACGGGCGGCTCTTCTGCATCATCGACGAAGGGCTGACCGCCGATATCCGCATGCCGGCCAGGTGGAACTTGGTGGCTCGCGATGCCTTCAATGGACTGGTCCTTTGGAAGCGTAAGATTAGTCAGTGGACTGACCACCTGCACGGTTTTCGTTCGGGTCCGCCCGACTTGCCGTTCCGTTTGGTTGCCGTCGGCGATCGTGTGTACGTGACCTTGGGCGAGGGGCAAGGCGTGACGTCCTTGAACGCGGCGACCGGCGAGACCCTACTTACGTACGAAGACTCGGAGAACGCGCGACAGATCATTCATACCGGCGACCGTCTGATCATGCTGGCCGGCAGCAGCCAGGTGGCCGTTCAGATGCGACGGGGAAACGGTCTGCCCGCGCGGCGGAGCCTCATGGCATCGGATCCCGATACGGGGAAAATGCTCTGGCGCAGAGACGTAAGTACCGACACGTTGCTTCCGCTGGTGGTGTTGGGCGACTCTTTGCTGTACCAGACCAACGAGCACCTTGTTTGTCGGAACACGAGATCCGGCGACGAGCGATGGCGGAAGGCCCATCCAACACAGCTCGCCGCCGTGGGCAACCGGTCATGGCTTTGGGCATCGCCCACTTTGACCGCTCACGACGACATCGTTTACGTGGCTGACTTTCGTAAGCTCTCGGCGTTTTCCATCGACGACGGCCAGGCTCTTTGGGAGTGTTCCAGCACGTCCGGATTCAATTCACCGCCCGACGTCTTCGTCATTGATGACCTGCTCTGGCGCGGCTACACTCGCAGTCGAGGTAGTGCCGATTTCGGGGAAGGCTTGAATGCAAGAACCGGCGAACTGGAGAAGACCATCGCTACGGAGAAGGCGTGGGCATACCCTACACTAGCTCATCACCGCTGCTATCGGTCGAAAGCCACCAGCCGGTTCATCCTGTCCGCACGATCAGGAACGGAAGTCATCGACGTCGAGTCGGGCAACATCAGCCCGAACCACTGGATTCGCGGCACCTGCCAGTACGGAGTGATGCCAGCGAATGGACTGCTGTACGCTCCGCCCCACTCCTGCGCCTGCAATATCAAGACGATGGTGCGAGGCACGTACGCCTTCGCCTCTTCGCGCAGCGAACGTACTTCCGCGGAACCGACGGACACGCGTTTGGAAAAGGGACCGGCCTTCGGGAATGTTACGCTCTCTGCAGCCGACGATAGCAACGTAAACGATTGGTTAACCTATCGACATGACAACGGGCGAAGCGGTCGAACCGCCGCCAGCGTGCCTGGCAACCTGAGCCAAACATGGAAGGCAGCGATCGGCGGTCGCCTCTCAAGTCCGGTTGCTGGGTTCGGAAAACTATTCGTCGCCGAAGTGGACGCCCACACGGTACACGCCCTGAATATGACCGATGGCGCATCGCTCTGGTCGTTCACGGCTGGCGGTCGCATCGACTCGCCGCCCACGATTCACCGCGGACTGGTCCTGTTCGGCTCGGCCGACGGTTGGATCTATTGTCTCTGCGAGGCGGATGGTGCCTTGGTCTGGCGCTTTCGTGGCGCACCCGAGACTCGCTTGATCGCCGTCCGAGGACAGCTCGAATCGACCTGGCCGATTCATGGGAGCGTCCTGGTGCATGACGGTACGCTGGTCGCGGCGGCGGGGCGTTCGTCGTATTTGGACGGCGGAATCCGCGTGCATCGGCTTGACCCAGAGACGGGCGAGCTGCTTTCGGAAACCCTGATCCACAGCCTTGATCCGGACACGGGGGCACAACCGGATGGAGGTGTCGATCTGCGCGGCGTTTTGAACGACGTCCTGGCTGTGTCCGGCGAATCGGTGTACATGCGGCATTTGAAGATCGACTTCGAGACGGGGGATGACCTGCAAACCGGGCCGCCCCATTTATTCGCACCGATGGGTTTTCTCGATGACGCGTGGTGGCATCGCTCCTATTGGCTCTTCGCGTCGGATCCGGTGTGCATGCCCCCGACAAATGAATCCGGTTGGGCGATTTGGGCTCGCATGGGGAACATGGTGCCATCGGGCCGTATTCTCTCGCTGGGCGAGGACGTCGTGTACGGTTACGGTCGAAATAGATACCCAGGCGGACCCGCGGGGCAAGTTCGCGGAGGCGAGCAGTATCACTTGTTTGCTGCCGAGAAAGAAGCCGTCGAACCGCTGCCAAGCAACCGACTCGATCAACACCTACGGTACGGCGGGTCGGGGCGAACCCTGGGCCTGAAGACGACCGAGCGCGACAGACGGTT
>CAZUAH010000505.1:0-10192 GCA_964617665.1 uncultured Pirellulaceae bacterium | reverse complement strand
GATCAGACCATCACCATCATCGAAGGTGAATCGGAATTCAAGACGATGCCCCTCAAGCAGTTTCACTTTCCCGAATAGTCGAAGAGGTTCTCGCATCCCTTTTCTTGCGGCAGTTATGTCAAAGGGCGCCGGTCCTGGGCGCGGCGTACAATTCAATGGGTTGGAAAAAAAGCCAGGAGACAGACGGTCCAGACGAGCCGGTGGGCCTCGACGATGCGGGCTCCCAGAGGGGCTGTACGCGTCTCAATCGGCTGCTCGTCCTGGTCTTCGGACTTGGCGCGGTCGTGGTGGTAGCCGTTGCTCTTAGCCTCCTCCTCCGCCCCGCCTCGGCGCTGCTCCTACCAGAAGCGACGGGGCTGGTCGATGAGGCAGCCGGGTTGCACGCGGAAAGCGGTCGTACGGAACTGGCGTCGAAGGCGGAGCGCCTCCTGCGCCGTTACCTGGATCGCAGTCGGGAGGAGGTTCCTCAGGCAACCTTGCTGCTGGCTTGCGCCCTCGTTCTCCAATATGGGGACGGGGGGTCGATCCCGTCGAACACAGACATGGAGATACGACTTCTGCTGCAGAGCGTCGACTTGCAGAGATGCGATACGGAAACCCTGATCCTCGGTGCGTCCATCCTGTTCGAGAGCGGCCGCCTCACGGAAGCCGCCGCTTTCGGCGAAGCGGCTCTACGGCGAAGGGATCACCGTGAGGAGGCCCTCCGCGTGGCGTCGTTGATTCGTTTCGACCTGGGTGCCTACGCGGAGGCCCTCACCCTATGTCGCGAGTTGGCAGAACTTGTACCCGACGACCCACGACCGCTGGAAATGATGGGCGCGATCCATGAGGCGAGTGGCGAAACCGACCAACTGATCACGGTTGATCGGCGAGTCCTGGACCTGAAGCCGGTCAACGCTACCAGAATTCGCCACCGGCTGGTCGACAATCTGATCGCCACGGGCGAGGTAGCCGAAGCGCGACAACAGTACGACCTGCTCCTGGCCGAAGAGGCCTTTGGCGATGGACAGAAGGTAACAGAGGCAGGGCTCCTGTACCTGGAAGGCGACTCCGATGGTGCGTCAGAGTGCATTCGACAGGCATTGACGGCCAACGCAGAGGATTGCCGTGCATTGAAGATCCGCGGCAAGATCCAGCTCGGAGAACTTCAGACTTCCGGGGCGATCGAGACATTTCGTCGCGTGGTCGACCTCGACCCGAACGACTATGAAGGCCACTACCTTCTTGGGCAGGCGTATGCGCAGAGTGGCGACGTTGAGCAAGCGAAGCGGCATCTGCAGTTGCACCGAGAGATCCTCGATTTCTAGCTAGGACGGAATCCACGTCCTGGAACGGTGGCTAGCCGCCGATGCCGCTGGGGGTTAGTATGCGCCTCGACAGGCTAAACTCATCGCTTCCCTTCACAGTGAAACTCATGCTTCGTACGATCAGCTTCATCGCGGCGTTCCTATCGACGGCTGTCGGACGGGCGGAACCTGCGATGTGCTTCCGCGACGTCACAGCCCAAACCGGCATCACATTTCGCCATGCCGACGGCAGTAGCGGCCATTACTACATCATGGAGACCGTCAGTGCGGGATTGGCGCTGTTCGACTACGACGGCGACGGCGATCAGGACTTGTACTTCCTCAACGGCCGGCCGATACGAGACGCGAAAGCCGCTGTCCCGCCCCGTAACGCCCTTTATCGGAATGACGGCCAATGGCGATTCACCGACGTGACCACCCAGGCCGGCGTGGGCGACACCGGCCACGGTCTGGGCGTCGCGGCGGCCGACTACGATGGCGATGGCGATCAGGACCTGTACCTCAACAACTACGGCCCGAACGTGCTGTATCGAAACAACGGAGATGGGACCTTCACTGACGTGACGCAGGTGGCCCGAGTGGGCAACGACAACCACCTTGGTGCAGGCACCTCATTCCTCGATATTGACGGGGATGGAGACCTCGACCTGTACGCGTCAAACTATTTAGAATTCTCGCACGAGACACACGCCGTTGACATGTCACGGGGAGTGCCCTTTTACGCCAGTCCGGGACGCTACGCCCCTGTGTCCGATACGCTCTTTCGCAACAACGCTGATGGCACGTTCACCGACGTGACGAAGGTGTCCGGAGTTGGGGACCACGCGGGCTGGGGCATGGGCATGGTGAGCGCCGATTATGACAACGATGGCGACACCGACATATTCATCGCGAACGACATGGCCGAGAACTTCCTTTTCCGCAACGACGGCCGCGGCCACTTCAGGGAGGTTGGCCTGCTCGCCGGCGTAGCGTTTGATATGAACGGCTACCCTCACGGCAGCATGGGCGTTGCTTGCGGGGATTTCGACAACGACGGCAGGCTCGATTTCCACGTCACGTCCTACCAGCGTCAGCTCGCCACAATGTACCGCAACCTAAACGGCGAATTCTTCCTTGACGTCACGCGAACCAGCGGTGCCGGCCGGGGCACCTATCCGCTCGTCACGTGGGGCAACGGCTTCGTTGACTTCGACAACGATGGAGACCGCGACCTTTTCGTTGCGTGCGGGCACTTGCAGACGAACGTCGAACAAGCCGATTCCAGCGCCAAGTATCATGTGAACAACCTTCTCTTCGTCAACACCGGCGGGGGAAAGTTCGTTGACGTGTCCAACCAAGCTGGCGATGGACTCGCCGTGAAACTCAGCAGTCGAGGGGCCGCATTTGACGATCTGGACCAAGACGGCGACATCGACATCGTGGTCCTCAATTCCCGCCGAGAGCCTACGATTCTGCGCAACGACACCGAGAATACGGATCACTGGATTCAGGTTGAACTCCAGGGGAGGCAAGCCAATCGTAACGGCGTCGGCTCCCACGTCCGTGTGACCGCCGGCGGTCGCACGCAACTGGACGAAATCCACAGTGGCCGCGGTTATCAGAGTCATCATGGGATGCGTCTCCACTTCGGCCTTGGGAACTGCGATCGTGTTGAGAAAATTGAGGTACGATGGCTCGGCGGCGGTACCCAAGTAATCGAGGACGTGGAGGCAGATCAACTGGTAGTGGTGGTCGAAGCCGATCTGCCCGGCGACGCAGTTGCAGTTCCCCCCGTCCAAGACCGTGGACCTCCCGAATGAGCTGATGTCGAAGGCACTCCGATGCCCTGATCCAGCGGGACGCAAACCCTGGCAATGCATCTTCCAGTCGAGGCGACTTGAGAGTATACCAGAAGAAGACGCCATCGCTTCGACTACGGGGGGTGCGGACCGTCAATCAGGAAAGACTCGGACAGTCACAAGAAGGAAGAAACCGAAACCCACGGACGTTTTGCCAAGAAAACGGCAGCGGTTCGTGACTTACCCCTTGTCTTTCACTGGATCCGGCGTGCGCCGAGGCCCGCTACGCGCTGGAGGTAATGGCGATGGGCCACTACTACGTGCTGGCTGCGGCTTTGGAGCATGCCATCAACCCAAATCCTGCCGACTCGCAGTATCGAGAAGCTCACGCCAAATTGCAAAAGGTACGGCGTCGATGAACAAGATTTCCGATCGTCAGCGAACGGCTTGGCTTTCAGTCGCCGCTGCGGTTACCATTCTGATCCTGGGCGGCCTCGGAGCCTTCGTCTTTACGCGTGCCGGTCGCGAAGAAGTGGCCGTGCGGCCGCCGTCGGCCGATGCGAGCCATGAACGCCCCATTGAGATACACCTGCGGGATGTGACCGAGGCGTCCGGCGTTGCCTTTCGGCACGATGACGGTGGCAGTGGTGAGAAGTACCTGGTCGAGTCGGTGTCTGCCGGACTGGCACTGTTCGACTATGACGGTGACGGCCTGATCGACATCTACTTTGTCAACGGCGCCCCTTTGCCGCCGAGGAAAGCCGATCCGACGATTACCAATGCCCTCTACCGTAACGAGGGTGATTTTCGCTTCCGCGACGTCACTCGTGAGGCCGGAGTGGGAGATCGCGGATTCGGCCTGGGTGTGACGGTTGGCGACTACGACAACGACGGCGATGCAGACATCTATGTCAACAACTTCGGTCCCAACGTTCTCTACCGCAACAACGGGGACGGGACTTTCGACGACGTCACGGACCGTGCTGGCGTGGCTTGCGGAAATCGCGTGGGGGCGGGGGCCTGTTTTCTGGACGCTGATGGCGACGGTTTGCTTGATCTCTACGTGTCGAATTATGTGGACATTCAGATCGAAAACCACGTCCAGCAGATGATCGACGGATACCCCAGCTATCCCGGGCCCTTGCGTTACAAACCGGTCGCCGACGTCCTCTACTCCAACAACGGCGACGGCACGTTCACCGATGTCAGCGAAGCCAGCGGCATTGGTCGGGTGGCGGGCAACGGAATGGGGATGGTTTGTGCAGATTACGACAACGACGGCGATACGGACGTGTTCGTCGTCAACGATGGGGTTGGCAATTTTCTTTTTCAAAACGACGGTTCCGGCCGGTTTGAGGAGGCGGGCATTCTCTTGGGGCTGGCATACAACTTCGCTGGAAGCCCGCTGGCGAATATGGGTGTGGATTGCGGGGACTATGATAACGACGGGTGGCTGGACTTCTTCACGACCTGCTACAGCCAGGAATTGCCCGTTCTGTATCGCAATCAAGAAGGTCCCTTTTTCGAAGACGTCACGAGCATCACGGGGGCCGGCGCCGGGTTAGAACCGCATGTCAACTGGGGCCCGGCATTCGCCGATTTCGATAATGACGGTGACCGGGACCTTTTCGTCGCGGTCGGTCACCTAGACCAGAATGTTCGTCTCTGGGACTCGAACACGGCCTTCCGCGTGCGCAACGTACTTCTGTCGAATTCTGGTGGCAGATTCGTCAATGTGTCAGACCGTTGCGGCGATGGGTTGGTTCCTGCCGAAAGCAGCCGTGGCATTGGGTTGGACGATCTGGATAATGACGGCGATTCGGACGTTGTCATTATCAATTCCCGTGCCGGGGCCACGATTCTGCGAAACGACACAGAAAATGTGAATCACTGGATCCAGGTTGAACTCCGGGGCACGCAAGCCAATGGTGACGGGGTCGGCTCGCAGGTCCGCGTGACTGCCGGCGGTCGCGAGCAGCTGGCTGAAGTCCACAGTGGCCGCGGCTATCAAAGTCATCATGGCACGCGTCTCCAATTCGGCCTCGGCGACTTCGATCGTGTTGAGCGAATTGAAGTACGATGGCTCGGCGGCGGTACCCAAGTAATCGAGGACGTCGAGACAGATCAGCTCGTTGTGGTAGTCGAATCTGGGCTGCCCAGTGGAGAGTAAGAACTCTCCGGTCCAGGACCGTGGGCTATTCGAGCAAGCCGATGCCGAAGGCACTGCGGTGCCCTGATCCGGAGGGATTCAATTACGAGCAACGCATCTTCCAGTCCAGGCAACTTGAGAGTATACAAGAAGACGAGTCCATCGCTTTGACTAAAGGCACTTGCGGAGCTTCAGGCAGGAAACACTCAGAGGGCCACAAGAAGCACGTAACGAAAACCGACGGACGCTAGCGAGACCGTTATCCTTCGAGCGTCGTTCCGACGCGCAACGTCACATGAGATGAGTTCGAGAGTACCCATGCCACGACGGAAACGCAAGAAACGCATATCGAAGCCAACGCAGCCCCTGCCGGCTTCGAACCGCGGGAGGCCGAAAAGGTACGCCGTCTTGGTGGCAACTGGGGTTGCGAGCCTTGCCGTCGCCGCGGCGGTCTTCCAGGCGTTGCGTCTGTTTCGAGGGGGAGATTCTGACGCCGCCCCACGCAATTCCACGGCCACCTTTGAACTTGATGCGTGGGCGAGCGGCCTAAAGGATGTCCCTCTAGCGATGGATGGCCCGGCTGCAGAGTTTCAGTCCCAGATGTATGGCATTGTCAAGCCGCTTGTGGCGAGGGTACCGAATAGTACGCAAGCACGCTGTATGTTGGCGTCCACGCATCGACGCTTTGCCAGAAATGCGGAAGCGGCTCGCGAGTTGCAGCGGTGTCTTGCGTTGGATCCCGCTTGTGCCGAGGCCCATTACTTGCTTGGGATTTTGGCACTGGCGGTGAGTGACTACCCGGTGGCCGAAAAGCACTTCCGTAGCGCATTCGACATCGATCCTCGGTGGGCCGATGTGCATGTGCAGTTGGCAAAGGTACAAGTATCTCAAGACAAGTTTCGTGCCGCAGTCTCGACACTCGAGACGTACTTGGAGCTAGATCCGGCGGATGCCGAGGCGTGGAGCGAACTTGGGCAGGTCCATCTGAGATTGGGCGACTACAACAATGCAAAACGCTGCCACCTGAAAGCAATTGACGTCGCCCCGGACTTCTTCGAGGCCTACTACGGGGCGGCCAAGGCGTTGCGGGAACTCGGTGCAGCAGAAGAATCGCGGAAATATCTCGACAAATTCCGCGAATTGCGAACGTCGGCGACGGAGAGCGTTCGAGTAGAAAAAGCCGAAATGACCGATGAGGACTTTAAGCGAAGGGCCATCGCGGACATGGCCACACAAGCCGGTGCGGTGTATGCGATGTATGGGCATGTTGATGAAGCGGAGAATTGCTGGTCGAAGGCGACGACGCTGGAGCCGACGCGCATCAAATGCCAGGAAATGCTCTGTCGCCTGACACCGGGTAATCCCGAACGCTGGCTGAGTCTTGGCCATGCGTACATTCAAAGTGGTCGCCCGATGGAAGCAGAAGCCCCATTCCAGCGAGTGATCGAACTGGCACCCCAAGACGCCGACGGCTATACCGCGTTGGCCCAAGTTCACATGCTGCTGGGCAAGAATGCTGAGAAAGCGAACGAACTGGCCCAGACCGCGGTGAAACTGGAGGCGACGGCCGCCAACTACTTCGTGCTGGCTGCGACTTGCGAGCGCATGAAGGATCTGTCGGGCGCCAAATCGGCTTTGAAGCATGCCATCGAGCTGGATCCGGCCGATCCGATCTATCAGGAAGCTTATGAGAAACTGAAGGAAGATCGGTGCCCATAAGCAAGATTTTCAGCCCGCGACGATTGATCTGGCTATGCGGTAGCCTCGTGATAGGCGCCATGGTTCTGGGCGGCGTCGGAACCGTTGTCCTGAGGCGAGACACTCATGAGGGACCGACTGGCCAGTCCCAGCCGGTCGACGTGAGACCCCAACAGCAGATCAATCGTATCCACTTGGCAGATGCGACCGAGGTGTCGGGCATCACCTTTAGGCATGACGACGGTGGCAGCGGTGAGAAGTACATTGTTGAGACCGTCGCTGCCGGACTGGCCCTGTTCGATTATGACGGGGACGGCTTGATCGACATCTATTTTGTCAATGGTGCGCCCTTGCCGCCGCGGAAAGCCGATCCGACGGTTACCAATGCCCTTTACCGCAACGAGGGTGAGTTTCACTTTCGCGACGTGACGGACGAAGCGGGGGTGGGGGATCCGGGGTTCGGCCTGGGGGTAACGGTCGGAGACTACGACAACGATGGCGATCCGGATCTCTATGTTAACAACTTTGGCCCCAACGTTCTCTACCGCAATAACGGAGACGGGACCTTCGATGATGTCACCCACCAAGCCCGCGTGAGTTGCGGGAATTGCGTTGGGGCGGGGGCTTGTTTTCTGGACGCCGACGGTGACGGCCTCGTTGAGCTTTACGTGGCGAACTATGTTGATTTTCAGGTCGAAAACCACGTCCTGCGCATGCAAGACGGGATCCCAAGTCAGACAGGCCCTTTGTGTTACGAACCGGTCGCCGACGTTCTCTACTCCAATAACGGCGACGGCACGTTCACTGATGTCAGCCACCAGAGCGGTGTCGGTCGGGTGGCGAGCAACGGCATGGGGATGGTTTGCGCTGACTACGACAACGACGGCGACACGGACGTCTTCGTCGTCAACGACTTGGAGGGAAACTTCCTTTTTGAGAACGATGGTTCAGGCCATTTCGAGGAGATTGGAATGATGCTAGGCCTGGGCTACAACTTCGAGGGCGTTCCAACGGGAAGCATGGGTGTGGATTGTGGGGACTACGATAGCGACGGATGGCTCGACTTTTTCATGACCTGCTACAGTCGAGAATTGCCGATTCTGTACCGCAATCAAGAAGGTGGACGTTTTTGTGATGTCACGAGTGTCACGGGGGCTGGCACCGGATCTGAACCGCATGTCAATTGGGGTACCGCGTTCGCCGATTTCGATAATGACGGAGACCGCGACCTCTTCGTCGCGCATGGTCACATTGACCCGGATGTCCATCGCTGGGACTCCACCATGGCCTTCCGGGTGCGCAACATGCTTCTGGAGAACTCCGGGGATGGCAATTTCGTCAACGTGTCAGACCATTGCGGCGATGGGCTGGAGCCCGTCGAAAGTAGCCGTGGTATCGGGGCGGAGGATCTCGACAACGACGGCGATTCGGACGTCGTCATTTTGAACTCCAGGGCCGGAGCTACGATTCTGCGTAATGACACAGAGACTTCGAATCACTGGCTCCAGGTTGAACTCCGGGGTAAGCGAGCCAATCGTGACGGAATTGGTTCCCACGTTCGTGTGACCGCCGGTGGCCGAATGCAACTCGCCGAAGTCCACAGTGGCCGCGGTTATCAGAGCCATCATGGCATGCGTCTCCACTTCGGCCTCGGGGCCTGCGTTCATGTTGAGAGAATTGAGGTACGATGGCTTGGCGGCGGTACCCAAATAGTCGAGGACGTCGAGGCGGATCAGCTCGTTGTGATAGTGGAAAATCCAGGCGAAGGCGACTGACTTGGTGAATCGTGAATGGCGATGAACATTCCATTTCGAGATCCACGCTGGCTACACGGGCCCGGCGATCGTCGGCGCGTCCCAAAATTGGCCGCTGATATCCGTTACGACGTGGGATGCGAGGATGATGTGTTGGAACACTGCCAGGAAATAGGACCTATGATGTTCCAATCGCACTATGTCTTGGGACAGGCACGCGCACGGCAAGGCGACAAGGAGCGCGCCGGCTATCATCTCCAGAGACACCGAGAAATTCTTGATACTCGAGTAAAGATCCACAGCCTCGAGCGCCGCGCAGGCCGCAATCCGCGGGATGCCGAAGTGCGTCGCGAACTGGTTCGCTTGTACACCGAGTTGGACATGTCAAAACACGCCGATTTCTGGCGACGGGCAGCCGATGCGATCGGCAGAGAATAGCCCACCCCTCAGAATCACGCCCAACACACGGAAGACTTCCAAGAATTTGTGTCCCCGATTGGACGAATCTGCAGGTTCTTGTTTGAAGGCGTTTCAATTGGTGACAGGCGACTCACAGAGATGCGAAGCGGCAGGGAATCGCAACTGAGTTTCCATCTCGGCCCACGCAGGATCTGCTCACCCGCAAGTAGCTCGGCCTGGTACATGGCGTGACGGACGCGAGTGAGGAATGTCGAACTTGCGCACGATAGCACGAATTCAGGCAAGAAGAAGGAGCCATTCGTGATCAAAAAGGCATCTGCACGGACAGCGTCGCCTGATGATGCCGTCGACCGGCCCGAGGACTCTGAACGGACAGACGCCGAGGACTTTACAAACGGACAGCCGTGGCTGTTGGGCAGAGTGCCAAACGGGTACTGGGACAACCGCCCGCATCGAATGGCCTACATGCGTTGGCTCGGCGAGCGTTTGGGCTTCCGCGATCCCGATGACTGGTACGGATTGAAGCGAGTGGATTTCCGAAAGAACCATGGAGGAGGTCTGCTGCAATCGGTATACCGCGACTCGCCCCTGGAGGCATTGCGCGACCTCAAGCCGGAAAAAGATTGGCACCCTTGGTTGTTCAGTCGCACGCCGAACGGTTTTTGGGTTGACCAAGCGAACCGGCGCGCCTACATGCAGTGGCTGGAAAGGAAACTGAATATCGAGCATCCGGACCAATGGTATGACGTCACCAAAGAGGACTTTGTGAATAACGCAGGCGACGGCATGTTGAGGAATCACTTCCAGGACAGCGTGTCCGCGGCCGTGATGGAATATCTCCCACGGCGCCGCTGGCACCCGTGGCACTTCGCATCCGTCCCCCAAGGTTTCTGGTTGAAATTGGAGAATCGCATCGCCTATCTCGACTGGTTGGGCAGGCGTCTGAAAATGCGTGCTCCAGAACAGTGGTATGTTGTGACCGTCGAGACAATCTCGTCGCACTACGGAGCCTCGTTGGTCGCCTACCATGGTGAGCGTTGCATCCACGGGCGTCTTGCCAATGCCGGGGATTTGGCGATGATT
>CAZUAH010000504.1:0-10202 GCA_964617665.1 uncultured Pirellulaceae bacterium | reverse complement strand
TCGTCCAGCATCGCCCCGCGAATTCGAGGCACGCAATAAGTCTCGAACTTGACGCCACGCGTGAGATCAAAGGCGTCGATGGCGTCCATCAATCCAAAGACGCCAGCCGAGATGAGATCGTCGAGTTCCACGCCTTCCGGCAATCGGGCCCAAATACGTTCGCCGTTGTACTTGACCAGCGGAAGGTATTGCTCGACTAGTTGATTCCGTAAGAACTTGTTGTCGGGATTGCCTTTGTACTCTCTCCAGACATCTTGAATATCATCCTGCGAGATTGGTCTTGGTACTGACGCCAGTGCTGTGGCCATACAATCCTCCATGATTGGTATGCCGGCCAGAGGCAAGTATTCTGGTTTGTTGCTCTCTTATCAGCCCGCTTCCAGCGAACTGCGGCCGAAACCCTTTGTCCGTGTTCCCTAACTTTTCCCGGCGCCCCGTCAAAGTCGATGTATCTGCTCTAAGTTAACCTCGTAGGGCAAACCGGTCCCTTTCTGTCTATCGGAGAGAACGGAACGTGGGGTCCAGTCAAAGTTGTCGGTTTGTCTACTTCGCTTGAGTCTTGTGTTGAATTCGAAGAAGTGGAAGTTGCTTTCGTTGCTTCCGAAGTGAACCGAGCCGCCATTCGGCCGAGCGCCGACGTGGCGGCGTTGCCTGGTGCGCTCGTCACGAACGGAACGGCTGCACTCGCGGAGGCGTCTGCACAATCGGCGGATGGTACGTGCCCGAGACTTTCGACTCGAAAGCCCAAGAACCGCTGGCACGAAGTATCTATCCGGCGATACACATCGTCGGCAATATGTTGGTCGATCGCTCTGTTTACGATCAGCCGAATCTTCAAACGATCCTCGGCGGTCGCCAGTCGCTTGATCGTGGCATACGAGTCCATAACCGACATCGAATCAGGCGTTGTGACCAACAGCACGTCGTCGGCCGACTTCCAGAACCGTCGAAGCACTTCGTTGCCGCCGTTGCCCACGTCCAACACCACCAAGTCGGCGTGCTGTCCAAGTGCCCGCAGCTGCCGCAGTAGACGCTGTTGTGCCGTCTCGCTGTAGTCGGCCGGATGGCCGGGCGCCCACAAGCCAGGCACGACCTGGATTCCCGCTGGCCCAGGTTGGAGCACTTCGTGGATGTCACGCCGAGCGGAAAGCACGTCGGCCACGTTGCCTCGTTCTTCCAAACCACATAGCGTAGCGACATCTGCCCGATACAAATCAGCGTCGACCAACACCACGCGAGCGCCGTGTTGGGCCAAGGCCACGGATAGATTCACTGCTAGCGTAGTCACTCCAACGCCGCCTTTGCCACCGCTCAGCACCAGCAATCGCGGAACCCGTCCGGCTTTATCCGCCGGATCGCGGCTGGCTCGCGAGACCAGTTTTCTCAGTTCGTTGGCTTGGTCGACCATGACTATGCGAACTTCAAGGGCGAAGCTCTTTCCTAGATTTTTTCCATCCCCAGAATGGTCCGTGTCAGTTTCTTGCTATCAGCTGGCTCGATGTCATCCGGCACGTTTTGGCCGTTTGTTAGGTAGCTGAGTGGCAAATCGCAGCTTCGTACGAGCGGCAGCAAGTTGCCCAGGCCTGTAGCTTCGTCCAGTTTCGTCAGCAGCAGAGCCGTGACGCCCACGTCCGCGAACCGTTCCGCAGCCTTCTGTAGGCTGGCGGCACCGGTGACGCTGCTAAGCACCAAATGGATCTCGTCGGCCTGCGCCTCGGCAAGCATCGACTTCAATTCCTGGATCTTCACTTCGTCTCGCGGACTCCGTCCGGCGGTGTCCAAGAGGACCAAGTCCAGACCGGAAAGCCGATCGACGGCCTCGCGCATCTGGCGTGGTGTCGAGACTACCTCCATGGGCAAGTCGATGATGTCAGCGTACGTGCGCAACTGCTCGACAGCGGCGATGCGGTAGGTATCGACCGTGATCAACCCAACTCGCCGTTTTTCGCGAAGTCGGTAGTTCGCTGCCAGTTTCGCGATGGTTGTAGTTTTTCCCACACCGGTCGGCCCCACCAACGCGACTACGCGGCTTTGAGTGGGCCGCACTTGAATTGGCCCACAGACGCGTATTTCCTTTTCGATCGTTCGCATGATCCGTGCCTTCAGCAGAACGGGATCATTCAGATCGCGGCTGGACACGCCCTGACGCACTTGATCGATCAATTCGCGAGCCAGATCTTCGGTAAGCTCGGCATCGATCAAGTCTGTGAACAGATGGAACAGTCCCTCGGGCAGTTCATGCACTGACGAATGCTGATTGTGCCGTGAGAGGTCTTCAACCAGCGAATGCAGATCGTCAAACTCGCCTTTCAGATCCTCGCGGAACTGCTCGCGATAGCCATGCGCGTCGGCTGGAGGCAGGTAGTCGTCTGTTTCGTCAACGCTTTGCTCGTAGTGGGTGTGCCTCATCGCATGACTCGTTTCGGTCGCGACTGCCGTCGTGGTCAACTCTGGTAGGCGGCTGGGGACGTTGACGCTGGACGAAGCTAGTACTTCGATTTCCCGCGATCCGGTCAGCCATCGCAATAGTCCACGACGGACTTCGCGGGTCTGCAGCACGGCCGCGTCGGGGCCCAGAGTGTTTCGCACCTGCTGTAACGCTTCCTGCATTGAACGAGCACGAAAGGTTCTCACATCCATGATTGACGCCATGTTGGTACGAGTAAGGATTCCTGTCACGCTGCCGCCGGAGTCGCTTCGCTCACGATCCGAAACGATTCGACAACAGTATCTGTGGTAATTTCGTCATAACTCAAAACAACCAGACGCGGCAGTTTCGCCACGGTGATTTGCTTCAAGGCAGCTCGAATTTCGGGGCTAACCATGACGATCGGCGGATGGCCAGCCTGCACGAGCTCGTCGATCTCGCGAGAGATCATTTCGCAGAGATGCAGTACGGTCTGCGGCGAAAGGCGAATCGACATTCCACGCTCGCCGTGTTGGATCCCCGCCAGAACTCGATCCTCAAGCTCCGGATCCATCGTCACGACTCGCAGGCACCGCTGGTCGTCGCGGTAGCGAGCACAGATCGTTCGCCCGAGCCGTTGGCGCACGCACTCGGTTAATTCAATTGGGTCGCCGATGTGCGAGGCATGATCCCCCAACGCTTCCAGGATTGCTGCCAATTGTCGCACGGGCACGCCCTCGCCCAGCAGTCTCTGCAAGACTTGCTGGACTTCTCCCAGTCTCATCATGCCAGGAATTAACTCGTCCACGACCGCCGGAGAGCTCTTCTTCGTTTCGTCAATCAGTTGTTTAGCCGCGTCGCGGGTCAACAGATCGGCGGCGTGGTCGCGAACAGTCTGGCGAAGATGAGTGGCCAGAACGACGGTCGGTTCAACAATGGCGCAACCGTGCCGCTTGGCTTCTTGAACGTCGTCGATGTCGATCCAGACGGCCGACCGCCCCGAGGCCGGATCGCGAGTCCGTTGCCCGGACAGGCCGTCGAATGGTGCGTTGCCCTGAATGGCCATCAGCCGATCCGGAAGCACAGCTCCCTCGGCCACGGCGTTGCCTGCGATCTTGATACGATAGTCGCGTCTTCCCAATTGCATGTTGTCGCGGACGCGGACCTTTGGCAGCACGATTCCCAATTCTGCGGCGACGCGACGCCGCACGTCCGTGATCTGAGCCAGTAGATCGCCGCCTCGGTTTGGATCGGCTAGACGGATCAGACCGACTCCTATCTCGATTTCCATGGGGTCGACGGCCAGGAAATCCTCGATCCGCTTTTCCGGTGCTTCCGGTTTTCCGTCTTGATCGGTCGCGTTCTGTTCGGTGTGTTGCGATTCCTTCTTGGCCGCTCGCGACAGCATGTAGGCTAGTCCAGCGCAGCCGCTGCCGATCATCAGCAGTGGTAGTGCAGGCAGATTCGTAAACATCAGGAGCCCCAGGAAGCCAGCGGCCACGGCCAACACCTGCGGCCGGGAGAACAACTGACGCAGGAACTCGACGGGCAAATCGACGGGCTGAGCGCTACGGCTGACAAGTATGCCTGCCGCCAGCGAGATCAGCATGGCCGGCGTCTGGCTGACCAATCCATCGCCAACCGTCAGCTTTGTGAACACCGAACCCGACTCAGTCACCGACATGCCCGCATCGAGTACGCCAATGGCAAACCCGCACACGATATTGATCAATGTGATGATGATTCCCGCAATTGCGTCGCCGCGTACGAACTTGCTGGCACCGTCCATAGCCCCGTAGAAGTAGGCCTCTTGTTTGAGCTGTTCGCGTTGATCATGTGCTTCGTTCTTGTCGATAAGCCCGGCGTTCAAGTCGGCATCGATGGCCATTTGTCGTCCCGGCAGACTGTCCAAAGTGAACCGCGCCGCCACTTCGCTGATACGCGTGGCACCTTTGGTGATCACGACGAACTGAATGACGATGATAATGGCGAAAATCACGAGCCCCACGACAACGTGGTTCAGCGTCACAAACTCGCCGAAGGCGCGGATTACTTGCCCCGCCCCATCCAGCCCCTTTGTTCCAGCCTGGGAAAGAATCAGTCGCGTGGAAGCCACGTTCAGCACAAGACGACTGAGCGTGGTGGCCAACAGCAGCGTTGGGAATATGCTGAATTCAAGCGGCGTTTTCACGTAGAGCGTCGTCAGCAGGACGATGATCGCAATCGCGATATTTGCCGCTAGCAGAACGTCCAACAAGCCTGCGGGCATTGGCGTAATCAACACCACTACGCAGGCGATAATAGCGGCCGGAAAAATAAGACTCTGCCAACGAGTCAAGTACGACATCGCGTGAGGTCAACCGACTGGTCGTCACGTTGTCTTGTGGGCGTTTCGGACGAGAAATACCGCAGGCAAACGTGACCGATGAGAACGAACTGTATGACGAGAAAAAGGTCTCCGAAGTGAGCGGCGGAGGTTATCGAAATGCCAAGTAGATGTCCAGGTCGGTTCCTCTAGCGTAGGGCTCGAAGCCGTCGCTGCTAGCACAATAGACGTCGGCCTGTAGAATGGTGCGGAATTGCAAAAGGGCTTTCGGACAGGACATTCGACACCAGCCACCATAGGCCTGCCATGAATCACAAACTGGAATACCGACGACTGGCCGACACCGACATCGTGATCTCGCCGGTTTCGCTCGGATGCTGGCCCATTGCTGGCATGAGCAGTTTGAATGTAAACGACGTAGACAGCTTGGCGACGTTAGAGGCGGCGATTGACGTTGGCGTGAACTTTTTCGACACGGCCCATTGCTACGGTGCGAATGGCGAAAGCGAAAAGCTGATCGCCCGCGCGCTGGGCCGTCGGCGCGACGAAATCGTCATCGCCACGAAAGGCGGAATCTATTGGGGCGCGGATGGCAAGCAGGCCTTCGATGGTCGCCCCAAAACACTCCGCCGTCAGTGCGAAGAAAGCCTGAAACGACTAGAGACGGACCGTGTCGAATTGTTGTACCTGCATGCACCGGACCCAGCGACGCCGGTTTCCGATTCCGCCGGTGCGCTAAAGGAGTTGATGGACGAAGGCAAGGCTCTTTGCATCGGCGTTTCGAACCTGTCGCTGAAACAACTGAACGAGTTTCACGCCGTGTGCCCAATCGCCGCCTTCCAGCCCCCGTACAACATGCTGCAACGGCAGATCGAGGAAGACACTCTGCCCTGGTGTCGGGAACGCGGAGTCTCCGTCATGGTGTATTGGCCGCTGTTGAAGGGGCTCTTGGCTGGAAAACTGCCGCGAGATTTCGTGTTCCAAGCTAAGGACGGACGTGCCAAGTACCCCATGTTCCAGGGTGAAGAGTGGGAGAAGAACCAGGATTTTGTCGACCGCCTGCGGGAGATCTCTACGGAAATCGGAAAGACGGTCTCGCAGGTAGTCATCAACTGGACGATTCACCAGCCCGGGATCACCGCGGCCTTGTGTGGCGCCAAACGCGCCCCTCAAATAGAAGAAACGGCCGGGGCCATGGGCTGGAAACTGAATGCGGACCAGCTAGCGAAGATTGATGCAGCACAGGAAGAACGCGGCACGCCGGTTGCCCAGTCGCCTGTGTGACTAACGCGTAGCGTTTCGATTCCTTTCATCTAGCATTGACCGCTGCGCAGCCTTCTGATAAAGCCGCTCTCGCCTTGACGCACGTGGTCTGATCGCGCCTCCTTTTGCCTACTTCCGCCAATGCGACATCTTGTTCACTTCGTTGCCGCCGCCATCCTGTTGGGCATTCCGGCTGGCTGTGCTCACATGGGCCCCCTATCGCCGCTAGCACCGCTGGAACGCAAGGCAGTCTTCCATCCCGCGCCATTTCCAGAAGGAAACTGGGAACCCAGGGAGTTGGCCTACGAAGACGCTTGGTTCGAAGCCGAGGACGGCACACGTTTGCACGGGTGGTTTGTGCCGCATCCGAACGCGACAGCCGTCGTGCTGTTCATGCACGGAAATGCAGGCAACATAACCGGCCGAGCCCATACGCTGAAGATCTTGAACCAGCGTCATCGATTGTCCGTCTTGGCATTTGACTATCGCGGGTACGGACGCAGCGAAGGAAAGCCCAGCGAACGCGGAATTCTCGATGACGCTCGCGCGGCTCGAGCATGGTTGGCTCGCCGTACGGGCGTGGCGGAACAGGATATCGTGCTGATGGGCCGGTCCCTGGGGGGCGGGGTTGCCGTGGACTTGGCCGCCAAAGATGGGGCGCGAGGCTTGGTGCTTGCTAGCACATTCACGTCTTTGCCGGACGTCGGAGCACATCATTTCCGGTGGCTTCCGACCCGTGTCCTAATGAGTCTTCGATTGAATTCGTTGTCCAAGATCAGGCAATACCACGGCCCATTGCTGCAAAGTCATGGGGATGCGGACCGCGTGATTCCCTACGAGTTGGGTGTGCAGTTGTTTGACGCCGCTCTGGGCCAGAAGCAATTTGTGACCATTCCCAACGGCGATCACAATGATCCGCAAACGGAACAGTATCGCGTCGCGCTCGACGAATTCCTGGCCACGCTGCCGCCATCAACACCTCCGCGATACCAACATCCCGACGATGCCGGCTCTCAAGGTGGTTGAACTCGCCGCGGGCCGCAAGTAGCATTGTCATGACGGCAGGACATTCTCCTTCTCTATTTTCCTGCCACGAATATTCCTGCCTGCTTTGGAGCATCACACAATGAATCGACTGCGAAATACGCTCTTCGCACTATGGATCGTCTTCAGCCTTGCGCTTCCGGCAGGTGCCGAGACCGTCGCTCGCTGTGGTCAGGGTTGGCTGGAACGTGTTGACGGCTATCTGGTGTTGCACGTGAAAGGTACCCCGTACCAGATGGGATTCCAGCATGGAACGCTACTGAAGGATCACGCTCGCGCGAACCTGCAGTATCTTCTTGAAGTGAAGGGCGATACGGACCTGGTCGAGGTCGGCCCACTGAGGCTCAAGCCGCGGCAGGCGATCGAGACAATCCTAAAAGTGCAGAAGCCGTTCGTTCCGGCCAAGTATTTCGAGGAATTACGAGGCTTGGCCGACGGCGCGAGTCTTCCACTCGCAGATGTTCACGTCACGAACTTCATACCCGAGTTGTTTCACTGCAGCGGATTCGCTGTGATGAATTCGGCAACCAAAGACGGCACGCTATACCACGGTCGCGTGCTCGATTACGCCACGGACTGGAAGCTGCAAGAGCATGCCGTGGTCATCGTTGCCGAACCTGCCGAAGGCATTCCCTTCGTCAATGTCACGTACGCGGGATTCATCGGGTCGGTCACCGGCATGAACGCGAAACACGTTTCCGCTGGTGAAATGGGCGGCGGCGGATTGGGCCACTGGGAAGGCGTGCCGATGGCTTTCCTGGTTCGTGAGGTGCTAGAGCAGGCCGAAGACCTGGACGCAGCGATCGCCATCTTCCGCGACAATCCGCGCACTTGCCAATACTTCTATGTGATCGCCGACGCGAAGACGAATCGTGCCGTCGGCATGGAGGCGTCGTGGAACAAGTTCGACGTCATCCAACCTGGCACGAAGCACCCGTTGCTGCCCAAACCGGTGAAAGACGCCGTCTTGCTGTCCGCTGGCGATCGCTACGAAGAACTGGTCAGACGCGCCAAGTCTGGGCACGGGACTTTCACTGCCGAAACGGCAATCCGTTTGATGGACCGGCCGGTCGCCATGAAGTCGAATCTACACAACGTGCTCTTCGAACCAAGCAGCACCCGTTTCTGGGTCGCCAACGCCAGCCCCAACGGCCAACCGGCAGCCGAACAGAAGTACTTCGAGTGTAGACTGACAGATTTGCTGGACCGTGAACCTGAGCCCATTGGCCCAAGTGGTGAATAACAATCGTAGGCCTCCCTCTTCGATTACACGCTCGCTCACCCCTTTCCAGGAAGACCAACATGACACCTCGAAATCGAATCGCCTTGGCGCTGGCCAACGTGTTGATCTGGACGCTCGTGCCGAACCTTGCGGCTTTGGCCGACGAGCGGCCTAACTTGCTGATCATCCACACCGACGAACACAACTTCCGGACGCTGGGCTGCTACCGCGAACTCTTGTCTGATGAGCAAGCGTTCATGTGGGGGAAAGACGCAGTGGTGACCACGCCCAATATTGATTGGCTTGCCGAACATGGTGCGATCTGCACCAGTTTCTATGCGACTACTCCGGTTTGCTCGCCGTCGCGGGCCGCGTTTGTCTCGGGCCTCTACCCGCAGAACACGCCGGTGGTGACCAACAATATCCCCATGGACGATGGCGTTGTCACATTCGCCGAAATCCTGCATCGAAAAGGCTATGCCACCGGCTACGCAGGGAAATGGCATTTGGACGGGACCGGCAAGCCACAGTGGACGCCCGAGCGCAGGTTTGGCTTCGAGGACAACCAATACATGTTCAACCGCGGCCACTGGAAGCGATTGGAGGACACGGCGGACGGCCCAAGGGTCAAGGCCCGCAACGCTGCCGGCGCGCCAAGTTACGATGTGCAAGGTGCTGACGAGAAGTCCTTCACAACTGACTTTCTGGCGGACAAAACGGTGGCGTTCATCAATGACCACCGCGACGAGCCGTTCTGCTTCATGGTCAGTCTTCCCGATCCGCACGGTCCGGATACGGTACGGCCTCCGTACGACACGATGTTCGAGAAGCAAACGTATGAGACACCCCGCACGTTCGACAAACCAGCCGCTAATTCGCCGAGTTGGGGAAAGCCCAGCGGCGGCTTCAACGGCATGGCCAGTTATTACGGCATGGTCAAGTGCATCGACGACAATGTGGGCAAGATCCTTGACACGTTGCGATCCAGTGAGTTACTGGACAACACCATTGTCGTCTTCACGGCGGACCACGGCGACTTGCGGGGCGAACATCATCGACAGAACAAGGGCGTGCCGTACGAAGGTTCGGCGAAGATTCCGTTCGTCGTCTACTATCCGGACAAGATCAAGCCGGGCACGGTAATTAACGAGGCGCTTGGGTGCGTCGACTTCCTGCCGACGATCATCAGTTTGATGGGGTCGAAGACGACCGGCCGGACAGAAGGGCGAGATGCGTCAAGGCTGCTTGTGGACGGCAAAGCACCGGACAACTGGGCCGATGTGACCTTCATGCGCAGCACGGGGGACGAGGCCGGCTGGCTGGCCGCTGTGACCGACCGCTACAAACTGATCTACTCCACGGCAGGCGATCCGTGGCTGTTCGACCTGGAGAACGACCCCGACGAGTTGGTCAATTCCTTCATTGATTCGGCGCACCGTGAAGTGGTACGCGAACTTTCGCGGCAACTTGCAGAATACGGCCAGAGATACAATGATCCGAGAATCGCCAACGCCAAGATCAAGGCTGATCTGGCGTGGGCTGTCGAGGGAGCCGGCCCCTACGTGTCGACACCGCCCGCCAAACCTGCCAAGAATCCCAAGGCCGCCGGGAAACGGAAGAAGGGCAGAGGCAACCGCCAGGCAAAGCAAAACGATGGCGGGAAACCGGACGAGTAAACTCACCGTGAATCGCGGGGCGAATTCCAACTGCGGTGCGTTCATAGTCATCGGGAGGGCGAAGCTCCTGCTGAGCCGGATTACTGGTACCGACGCTCGGCTCGGCAGGAGCCTCTCCCTCCCAATTTCCGGTCACCTTTTCACTGTTGCCCCGCGATGTTTCCCCTAGCCCCATTGGACGGGAGGGCTGGGAAGCGCATAATGAACACGATTGATCGGGAGTTTCTCTGTTCGCCTGCCACGGTAAGCACTCCATTGGCATCC
>CAZUAH010000503.1:6677-10253 GCA_964617665.1 uncultured Pirellulaceae bacterium | reverse complement strand
ATCTGCCGAATGACCGTCCAGCCGCGATTGCCCACGCCGATGCCGGCGATGTTCAGCTTCTCACTGGGCGGAAGATGGCCTTCACCTCCCAGAACGTGCCGCGGTACGATCGCAAACGAAGCCACTGCAGCGCCGGCAGCTGACTTCGCAAGAAAGTCTCGGCGATTCAAGTGATTCTCAAATTGTGTCATAATCTACTCCTGTTCGTACGTATGGAGATTCTGGTTTCAGCGCCGTCGGCGCATGGTCGTTCGTTGCTCGAGGTAATCTGCGAACAGTTTTCCTATGTCTTTGCTCGTATCGCAGACGACGCGTTCGCAACGGTTCGCGTGGCAGATGTCTTCGAGTTGCCGGTTGTGTGTATCTAACGCTCGGAGGTATGTCTCGCGGATACTCTTCGGATGGGTTCGCAGTTGCCGGTCCATTTCTAGACCGACAAACCGGACGTTGCCAGCGAACGAGAAATCTAGTTCGTCGTGATGCAGCACCTGCATCAGCACGACCTCGTGGTTGGCATACCGTAGCTGCTGGATCCCCTTGATGAGGTCCTGGGGATCGGTAAGGAAATCGCTCAACACCACGACGATCGCCCGGCGCCCGGCTCGGGACGCAAAATCGAGCAGCGACTTGCCGATCTGCGTCTTCTGGATCGGCTCGATGCGATCCAGGGCCGACGCCATCAGCAAGAGTTGCTCCATCGAATTCGACGGCCTTATCGCGTCGCGCACTTCCTCGTCGAACAGCGTGAGTCCCGCCTTGTCGGATTGCTGGATCACAAGATGGGCCAGCGTGACCGCCATCCGGGCTGCGAACGCGAGTTTCTGTTGATCGCCCTGGCCATAGCGCATCGACGCCGACACATCGAGCATCAGGTGGCAAACGAGATTCGTCTCCATCTCGTACTGTTTGATGACATGCTTCTCGTGGCGGAAGTAGACTTTCCAATCGAGATGCCGCAGGTCGTCGCCCGGCGCGTACTCACGGTGTCCGGCGAATTCGACCGCAAAACCGTGGGCCGGCGACTTGTGCCTGCCGGACAACGTTCCTTCGACCAGGTGGCGAGGCAGCAAGTCACTGCGTGCAAGCCTCGTTAGGACTTCCGGTCGCAAGTACTTGCTGAGACGTGATTGACTCATGGGCGAGAATCCGTTGCTTCAGATGGTGTTGCTTCTCTAGGCTTCGTCAGGATTGTGATCGTTCGTTCCACGGACAGAACGAAAACGTCATGTTCGCGGAGCTCAGAACGTGTTTTGAAATACGGTTCGTACTATTCTGTGAGCGGCGAGGCGCTAGCCGCCGGTCGTATTGAAGTGTGTTCACTAGCACGGAACCCGCGGCTAGCGCCTTGCGGCTCACACTTCAAAACACGTTCTTAGGCCGAGGCCAGGTCTGTTTTCGGACAGTCGAACTCCTCATCACTTGGAATCTCATCGAGCAGCATCTCGATTATCCTTTCACTGGTGATTCCTTCGGCCAGCCCCGCGTAGTTGGCGGCCACGCGATGACGCAACGCGGGCCTGGCGATTGCTCTGACATCTTCAACGGTGGCGTGTATGCGTCCTTCGAGCAGAGCGCGGGCCTTGGCGCAACTCATCAACGCGATGACGCCGCGTGGGCCGGCGCCCCAGTTGATCCACTTCGCGATCGAATCGGACGTTTCCTTTTGGCCCGGACGTGTCGCACGTGTCAACTCAAGGCAGTAGCCGACCACCTGATCGCAGACCGGCATCTGATTGACCAACTGCTGAGCTTGAATGATCTGCTCGGCCGCAATTATCGGTTCGATTTGGCCGAGTGTGTCCGACGTGACACGCCTGGCAATGTGCCATTCCTCATCGCGCGAGGGATAATCGACCTTGATGTAGAGCAGGAACCGGTCGAGTTGCGCTTCCGGCAGCGGATACGTGCCTTCCTGGTCGAGCGGGTTCTGGGTAGCCAACACGAAGAACGGCTGGGGCAGTTCGTACGACTTTCCGCCCGCCGAGATGATCCGTTCTTGCATCGCTTCGAGCATGGCCGCCTGCGTCTTGGGTGGAGTCCGGTTGATCTCGTCGCCGAGGATCATGTTGGCGAAGATCGGCCCTTTGATGAACTGATAGCCCCGCTCGTGGCTAATCGGATCTTCCTGCAACACGTCCGTGCCTGTGATGTCCGAGGGCATCAAGTCGGGTGTGAACTGAATTCGCTTGAACGACAGGCTTAACGCATCGGCGACCGAGGAGATCAGCAACGTCTTGGCCAGTCCCGGAACGCCTTCCAGCAGACAATGCCCGCCGGCAAGCATGGCTATCAGGACCTGGTCGATGACATCGGCCTGACCGACAATCACTTTGGATAGCTCCTTGCGAAGCCGGTCGTAGATGCATGCCATTTCCTGAATGGCGGGCAGATGGTCGTCGCTGGAATCGGTCGGATGTTCTTTCTCTCGCATGATAGCAATATCTCGCTTTCGGTGAATCGTCGTTGTTCGCTCCGCGAACTTGCGTTTGATCGCGGAGCGATCGACAATTGTGGATCACTAATCGAACGCTTGGAAATAGGCCTTGAGTTGGTTCTCGTAATGCTTGGGAAGCTCGCTCTTGCTGGAAGACCGCATCGAAGCGCGGATCTCGTCCGGAAGCGACGCGGTCCATGGGCGGGGTCCCGTGTCGCGGTTGGATCGAACCTTCGGATCGTGCATCGACGTAGCCGAGGGAGGCTTAGGAGCGTTGGTTGCCGGATCACCGACCAACAACGACCCAACGCTGACGCCTGTCTTCGCCGCCCCTTCCGCCGTCTGTTCCGTAGTCTCTCCCGCCATCTGCGCCAGCGTCTCCTCTGCCTTCGCGGACGCCTCAGTGCCGCTAAGCAACCGAGCCGACGACATCGGATCGCCAGGCGTCATACCGGTGGGGACCTCACCCGGCTGATATTCTGCGATATCGGCGGGACTCGCCTGGGGATCTCCCTGCGAAGGGTCCTGCTCGGGCGGTTCCTCGCCGGGTACTTGGGGAGTCAGCGTCGCGGCAAGCTCCGCGGCCTCGCGAATCGGCTCGTTGGCCAACTCCGGTTGTTGCGTCACTGCTTCGGCCGTTTGTCCAATCTCCGTGAGCGACTCGGCGAAGTCCTCGTACGCACTGGCCAGTTCGCTCGGGTCGACTTGGTCGCCGTCCTCCAATTCCATTTCGTCGCGAGCTTCAATGAGTATTTCTGCCGCGTCCTGCTGCTGCTCGATTTGTTTGAGGAGTTCTCGAATCATCTCGAGTAGCTCTTCGAGTTCCTGCCGCCGAATATCGGCCAGAACTCGCGCCCGCTCGATTTCGCGGCTCGGCTGTTTCGGGTCGTTCTCTCTCGTGGCGGCAGCCGCGTGCAGCGCGGCACCAATGGTGGCGTATTGCTGCATGACGACGTCGCCTCTGCGAGCCAACACGGCCGACTCGGGCAATTGCGACTGCCCGGCGAGCGTGTCGAGTTCCGCCTGCAATACGATCAGTTGATCGAGTTCCGCCACCACGGTCGATTCCAGTTCACGGGCCGTTAGGATCATCTCCGTGCGAAGTTCATCCGTGGCGGGCAGCAGAGCGGAGGCCGACCGAT
>CAZUAH010000503.1:0-6577 GCA_964617665.1 uncultured Pirellulaceae bacterium | reverse complement strand
ATCATCTCCGTGCGAAGTTCATCCGTGGCGGGCAGCAGAGCGGAGGCCGACCGATCGAACTGCTCGGCAAGAGTTGCGTCGCCGTCATTCTCGGCATGGACGGCCAGTTCAACCGCCCGCCTGATTTCGAGGATTGCCGATTGGATTGCCGGGACCGCCTTTGGGGCCAGTTCGCGTGTTCCCTCCGCGACCTCCTCGCTGATCGCCGCGGTGATCGTGGCTTGCTCTTCGGGCGTGCTTGTCCCCCAACGCTCGGTACCCGTTCGCATTAAGTACGATTCGTCACGAAGCGCGCCGATGGCCCGGCTGAGCGATTCGGCGGCCCGATTCAGTTCGCCGATCTTCACGGCCCGGGCGTTGCGGGCGGCGTCGCGGTGTGCTTGAACGACTTCACCCACCGCAAACCGAATCAAGTGCTCCGCGAACCGAAGAGACTCGCGACTCGTTGCAACCTTGCCCATGGTCATGTCCGTCAAGAACGACCTTGCCGTCTCCATCCGTCTGGTGACCGCGGGCGGTGTACTCCGGGAAAGCTCCAGCGTACCCAGCAGCGACACCGTGTCTGCGACCGCCGCCTTCGATTCCCCGGGAGATTCTGCAAAACGATCGAGGGCCTTTCCATGAGTTTGGCGGGCCTTCAATAGGAGCGTCTGCATCGTCTGCATCTGCTGGGCCAAGGCGAAGAACTCTGCGGCGGATCTCGGGCCGTCGAACATTCCGTCGCGGAGCTTCAGTTCCGTTTGCAGTTCGACCAACGCACCAATCACATTGCCCTGATGATCGACGCCAACGGGCACGTCGTTGTCGAAAATGGCCTGGCGAGCGTCGGCGGCACTCGTCTCGGCGCGGATTGCGAGCATGATCGCACGCTCGTTCGAGCCGACCTTGGCAACCAGACGACCGAGCTTCTCCTGCACGAGCGACTGTTGTTCGAGGAGCATGAATGCACTGCCTGCCGTGAGATCGCGAGTCTCGTCGCGAAGTTGCTCCTGCTGGTCAATCAGTTCCTTCAAGGCACGGGCCAGGTCGTCCCCGATCCAGGCCGGATCCTCCAGTTTATGGATTTCGATCTCAATGCGTTCCAGGTCGGCGAGAATCTCCTGCTGCAATGCGGATGCCTTCGGGAGTTCCAACTGCTCGATCCGTGCGACGGCCTCATCCAGCTTGCCCGCCAAGCGAGAGGTGACCAGGATCCGCTTCGCCTCCGAAGCGACGCTGCCCAAGTCGCCGGGCCAACCGGACACCTGCGATAGGGTCTGGTCGAATTCGTGGAACAGGAGTCGGGTCGTCGCTTGTGCGTCGGCGGCGGCGATCACCTGCTGTTCGTTCGCGTCATTCGCGTCGCGGGTCTGACGCCATGCGTTCTTCTGTCCGGCAATGATCTCGCCCATACGCTGGATCAAGGCCGCCTGTTGATTGCGAGCCCGAACGAGTTCCCGTTCGGCAATCAGTCGCTTGAGGATCGACTGCATGTGTCCCTGAGCAGTACGGATGAGTTCGATTCGCTGGTCGTCGCCGGCAGTAGCGGCTTTGTCGAGCGATTCGAGCACTTCCGGCATATGCACACCCGCAATCGTGACGATCCGCCCTCGCATGCCGACCAACGCCTCGTACATCGGCATGTCCGTGAGCTGATTGTCTCGCATCTGTTGAAGCTGATCGTCGATGATCCGGGCCAACAGTTGCTCGGTCATGCCGCGAGCCAGATCCTGCCGGGCACGATACTGTCCGACGATCGCGGTGGAGTGTGATTGGGCGCACGCGACTGCGGCAGCGCAAGCCAGCAGTGCGACCACAATCGCTGTTCGCTCCGCGAACTTTGCGTAACTTACGGCGTTGGTTCGCAGAGCGAACAACGACGGTACGAGACTCATCATCGTTCTCCCACATTGGATTGTGTTTGGATGATGTCGTTTAGCTTGCTGTCCATCTTGGTCCCGAAATCGCGCAGGTTCGCCAGCACGGTCTCACGATCGACGATCTCGAACATCAGCGGAGGGCTCGACGCGGATTCACTTGGCGACCCTCCTCGATCGTCGGTGACTTCCGCAACGCAGATCAGCCGATCGCCCACGGCAAGATCCAACTTCGACATATCGATCGTCACGGCCCGATCCACCGACGCTCCCACGTCACGCAATTCGTGCAACGGCTGCGCCGGCCCTTCTGTTTCCTGGCCGGTTTCCGTTTGCCGAATGACGGTACCGTGAAGGGCTACACGGCAAATGCCAAAATCATCGGAAGCGGCAACGCGAACCATCGGTGCGGCAGTGGGAAGGATTTGCGCCGACACGGTAGAGCAGGTCACCATCGGCGGCCGGTCGGGGATTACTCGCAGGACGCCGCCGGTCGGCCGTTCGAGCTTCAGCCCGTCGACGTCTTCCACCTGCACCTGGTAACGCAACGACTCGGAAAGCTGCGTCAGCAACCGGTCCGACGTTTCCACGACGAACGTCGAACCGCGCGGCGTCATACTGAACGACTTGCCGTTGATTTCGATCGTCGCCCGGCGCAACTTCTTGTCGGCCGTGACCACGGGCACGACGCGCGATCCGGCGAAGGCAGCGTGCTGTCCGCTCCGCTGCCCCAGGCGGCCCAGTTTGTTCACGGCATACTCGGGCGTCGTGATGTCCAGTTCGACAATCACTTTCGGTAGCGGCAAGACGCGTACGGTATGTTCTTGCGAGCGTGCGTCGCCAAGTTCGACGACGTACGAGAAGCTCTCGATGGCTCGCGGCAGTTGGCCGACGTACGTCGAGGCGGTATGTACATCGGGTGCCAGCCGCACGACGGTTGTCTCGCCGCCCGCATCGCCGACAATGTGAACCGTGCCATCGTCGGGCTGTCGGCCCGAGGCCTCGACGACGAACGTAACGGGCTGCCCAAACCCGGCGTGGTCGCCTGGCGCCGTCACGCGGATGGTTGTTCGCGTGGGATACGACGCGTCACCCAGTAGAAACCGTTTGGCGAAAGCTTCGACATGACCTCCACGCAGCAAACACGCCATGCCGATGACTGCGCCCGCAACGAGGACAATCCACGTACGCCGCCGGAAGTCATTCCACGAATAGCCACAGCGGATTTCGAGACCGTCGGTCAATTCGGCCGTGTCGCCGATCACGGCGGCGCGGAGCTCATCCAATCCGAATTGCCGCCGCGTCGGATCGGCGAACTGCAGAGCGGCGACCAGATCGGATGCGATTCCCTGCTGTTGCTCGGTCAGCAAGGCCATGTCGACCAGCGAATCACGGCGGAGAAGGACCTGGCTGAGGAACCGCCGACAAGCCCAAACCAGAATTCCTAAGTAGATCACCAGGACGAAGGTGCGCTCGATCAGTCGCATCTGGAGTGTCACGTCGATTGCAAACGCCGCGATCAGCGACCAGAGAGCAATGCCCACGACGGCGGCCAGTGATTGCGTCCAAGCCAGCATCGAACGAGTCCGCCGAAGCGACCTCAGTCTGGTTGTGAGTTTGGCAAGGTCGGTCATGATAGATCCGCAAGGTTTCGTATTGTCCATTCGCTCAGCAGTGCCACAAAAACCAGGGCAACGACGAGCCACGTGTTCCAGAGCGGCACGTAGAGCCGCGACGCTTCGATGATCGGATCGCTGGCAACGTCGTCGGCCAGCTTTGCGAGTTCGTCCAGTTCGTACGGGCGGCCACCCGTCTCGGAAGCAAGCGTTCGCTGCAGTGTGAGGTTGCGAACGGCGCTGCGTCGTTCCACCGACAAGGGGCTGACGTTGAGCGAGACTTCGACCTCCTCGCCCGTGATGGGATCGCTCACCAGCAATCGATGCGCCCCCTCGGTGAAGACGGGGACCGAAGTCTCGAAAACGGCATCGTTGCCCGACGACGGAATCGCGAGCGTCCTCGAATCCTCGCCACCTTCCGGGGAAGTGGAGATCAGCCGGCCAATTAGATCGGTTTCCGGCAGGTCGGTATCCGACAGCGGGCGGAAGTTCCCGTCGTAGGCCTCGACCGTGATCGTCACGTTGTCGCCGACGCGGTAGTCCTCGCGATCGGTCGCCACTTTGAAACGTTTCTGCGACCCGAGCGCGTGCGACAGGCCGAGCCGATACATCAGTTGCCCCCAGAATCGCCGGTAATACTTTTCCTCATGGAAGCGTCGCAATCGCCACATTTCGTTGATGCCGACATAAACGACCTCGCCCTTGCCGAACCGGCGGGTGGCGATGATCGGCTGCGGCGTCTCGCCGTCGGCGCACCGATCGAGTGGATGCACGGCCAGCGACAATCCCTGCGGATGGAGGTTCGCGACGGGCTGATACCAGGGCAACTCGCCCAGGCTGTCCCATGCCTTCTCGTTGGATCGGCCCGGATCCGCCAGCACCATGAAATCCTCGACGGCACCGGTCGGCGTCAGTTGCATCCGGAAGTCGCCGATGCGAGGGCGTCCGACGGGGTCGAGAATGACCGGCAGCATGTCGGCGACTCTCGTTTGCGAAAGGGACTTTGCCGTGAATCGGGGGCCCGCGATCACGACCAGCCCACCGCCGAAATCGCGAACGTATTCGACGAGCATGTTTTGGAATCCGGCCGTCAGTAGTTCGGCCGGAATATCGCTGATGAAGATCACATCGTTGGCGAAGAACTCGGCTCGCGAAGGATTCAACGAGCTCAGAAACAGCTCGCTGCTGCGCCGCACACCGAAATCGGCCGAGTGAAGATACGTGCGGAATCCCTCCCGTCCCACTAACCGGTCGCGATGAAAGACCTCTTTGACGAATCGCCACTCCCAGGTCGGCTGATCCTCGACGAACAGCAGTTTGACCGCCTCGTCGCGAACGACGACCTCGCGCGAGGCGACGTTATTTTCCGTGATGATTTCCCCGTCGAGGCTTTCGAGACGGGCTTCCAGCCGATAGCGGCCGACACGGTCCGGTTTGTACGGAATGTCGACCGTCATCAGGTCGGCCGTGAAGTCGACCGTTTGCGGCCCGCCGATGGGAGTCGACGTCAACTCCTCTTCGATCGTACCGGACACGCTTCCGAGGCGCCGGGCGACGAGTTCCAAACTCGCCATGGCGCCGTCGAGCCCCGACTGTCGAATCCGGACGGTGACCGTGCGTTGTTCATCCTTCTTGATGACGAGATCGCTATGCAATGAAACGGCCGCGTCGGGAGCCTCGCGAGGGCCGACTCCGACCGTATGGATCGGCACTTCAAGCTGGCGGCAGGCCGTCAGTGCGGGCACGCCGCTGTTTTCGTTGAAATCGCTCAGCAGTACGACGCCACCCAGCAGCCTACCACGGTGACGCCGGCCGACCTCCTCCAAACCGGCCCCCAAGGCGGTGACCGTTGCGTCGGCACTCAGTTGCGATGCGAGGGCCTCCGCGTCGACCGGCGAGGAATCCGTGTCCGTTGCGGCAACGGTGTCTAGTTCGCGCAGACGGCCGTGATCCCCGGAGACGTATGCTCGCAACCGATAATTGCGGGAAAGTCTCGCCAAGGTATCCTGCGAATCGACGAGAGTCGACTTGACGCGCTGGAGCCGCGTTTCCGGTGACGAATCGCCGACCTTGCCGGCTGTCGAAGTGGTTGCCGCAAGATTCATGCTGTCGCTGCCGTCGAAAACCAGCAACAGTTGGGGGCGCAACTCTTCGATCAAATCGACGTGCAATACCGGCTGGGCAAGAACGATGACCAGTGCGACAAGGCACACGATTCGGCCAATACACGCCATCATCCGCAGACGGGGCCGATCGGTGGGTTGCATCTTGAAGTAGTAGACAAGCGACAGGCCGACGACGGCGACACACGCGAAGAGAACCAACGCCGTGTATTGATCGGCCCACGCCGAACCCCAGCCAAACTCGACTGCACTGACGGTGTCGTTGGGATCGACACCGATCAACCGTTCAAACCAGTTCATCATGCTGCCTCCCTCCCCGCCAAGCGGCGCCAGGAAGGACCGGCAGCGACCGCCATTTCCACAAGCAGGCAGAGCAACGCAAGCCCCATAAGCGGGAGCCACAGTCGTGGTTCGCTCCGCGAACCAACGCCTTCTTCGCCAATCGAAGCACGACTATCCACCAACCGCAAATCGCTCTCCTGGGCCGGTCCGTTCACGGCGAACGTATATTGACCCAAAGTCGAGTCGGCTTTTCCAACGAAATACGCACCCCGCTCGCCGAGAGACCTCACGACAACGGCAAACTCGTTTTCGCCGACCGCTTCCACACTCAGCGGAGTCGGGCGTTCGTTTCCCGGCGAATGTTGCAGAAAAGTCGCGTCTTGGTCTCGCGGGTCGACGGAGACGGCCAGTTCTTGCCGTTCGGTAAACGTGCGTGTGGAAATGGATCGGCCCACCAGCCATCGGAGCATCTGGTCGTAGAGCAGAATGCCGCCTTCTGGCGAAACGGCGAGATTGTTCCACTTAGGAAAACAGCCCGTCGTGACCAACATCACATGCCCTTTGCCGATGCGCCGCACCACGGCAAACGGCTCGCCGCTGTCGTACCTGGCAATCACCTGCGGAGTGTCGACCACCGCTATGGACTCCTCCGCCGCGACAGCCTCCGGAGCGATCTTCACGGCCTGATAGAAGAACGGGG
>CAZUAH010000502.1:0-10265 GCA_964617665.1 uncultured Pirellulaceae bacterium | reverse complement strand
CTCCTTCAGCAAAGCGCGCGCCTCCCCCTCTACCGTTCTGGTGTACGCTCACGTAGCGGGGAATAGTTCCGTTAACTCGCGCTAGCTCGTGGGAAGCTTGCGGAATCCCTGGAGCTTTCCCAGTCCGCTAGCGAGGCTTAATTCCGTCAAACTATGCTCTCGCGGAATCAACGTTTTCATCCCACGCTGCCCACGAGGTAAATAAATGGTTAGATGCTGTCTCAACTTCTGGAGGATGAACAATGCCTTTCACTCTGATTAAGGGAACGTTCCACATCAGAAACTACTCGCCAGATGGTGACTCGGTGAAATTCAAGGCTGAAAAGAAATCGAACTGGAGCAAGCTAAACGGCAAGAAGGTCAAGCCTAACTCAAAAGGACATGTCCAACTTCGAGTGGAGGGAATCGACAGTCTCGAAACACACTACAGTTCGCCGAAGACACATCAACCACTCGGTCTCGCGCACGAAGCAACCGACGAACTTCTGGATTTCCTTGGAATTACCGGAGTTTCATGGGGACCTTCCCGCGGACGAGTCACGAGTGCGAATGACCGGAAAAAAGGGTATATCCTTGCCCGCAGTACCGGTCCTTATGGGAGACCGATTTGCTTTCTATTCTCAGGTACGAGCACAAAGACGGATGGGAGCGATGTGTTCCTGAACGCAAGCCTGGTGAAACAGAGTGTGAATTACAGAATGCTCTCCATTGGACACGCATATCCGCTCTTTTACGAGACGCTCTTTTTCGATTTGCGGCGCGAATTAGCTGCGGCCACAGCAAACGCAAGATCATCCAAGAAGGGTGTTTGGAAATCAGACAAATCGAACACTTGGTTCGATGGCACTGACATTTCAGACTTGGAGGACAACACACCCATCTTCCCCAAGCTATTTCGAAGGTTGGTTGACCACAAAAAGTCAGGACAGCCAATGTCGAAACTGCCGGATCGCTTGGCAAACGAACGGGTGACAATCATTCCAACTGTACATCACACGAATTTCGATACGGTCGTCGAGATACAGGGCAAGAAAGTCAGGATGACGGAGAAACCTGAAGATCTGGTCATCGGCACAGTCGTTCGTTGACCTCACGCAATCGGCATCAAATCGGTGAACCGGAGTTGGCTCGCCTTCAGGTTTTTCAAGGCATTTACCTTCGGTTACGATGATCGATGGTTCAACATCGTCGGCATTGGTCCGCCAACCCGGCTACCTCGAACGTTAGATCGCACGGTCCTACACAGGAACCACCAATGCTTCTTCACAGCTTGATGATCATACACTGCGATGTGGGCATTTCGAGGATCTCTTCGGTCTTGTCGACGATGAACTCTTGAAACGCTGCTCGCACGCCGTCCAGCAGGCTGTAGTCGTGGGACAAGATGATTCCGCCGGGTGCCATGCGGGGGTAGAAGTACTCGAGACACGCCATGGTGCCTTCGTATAGATCGACGTCGAAGTGGGCGAAGGCGTATTCTGACTCCTCGACGCCTTCGGCCGATTCGGGGAAAAGGCCTTTGTGAAAGTGTACGTTCGAGTAGTCTTGGAGATACTCCTTGACCGATTCAACGCTGCAGGCGTACTGGCCTACCCGGTGCACGCCGGAGTCTTTGTCTGATGTCGGTGGGAGACCTTCGAACGTGTCAAACAGGTGCAGCGTCTTGTCTCCTTTCACTTCGCAAATCGTCTTCGCGGATGCCCCGGCGTAGACGCCGACTTCGGCGAACGCGCCGGGCCTTTTCGTCTGGGCTCGTGCGATGGAGTAAACGATGTAGGCCTCGAACGCGGTCAGCAGGGACTTACGTTCTTTTTGGATCTTCCGAAGAAGATTGACGACGTCTTTGTCCTTGTGGCTACCCAGTGCCTTGAAGAGCAGTCGTGACCACGTGCGCACGCCGAACTGCTCGAGAAAGCCGCCGCCTAACTTCTGAACGAATCGATTTCGCAAGAACATCGTTTCTTGATCTCCTTCGGGTATCCTGCCTGTGCCCGTGAATCTACATCGAAGGCTGGATCAGTGACACCCCTCAGTTGGCTGTATCACTTGACCATCGCAACTAGCGGCGTTAATGTGTCTGACTTGGCGTTTCCGCAATGTCAGTTGCCAGAGAAGCAAGAGAGGTTTCCCTATGTCGTCTGCTCCCGAACGAAAAGACTTTGCCGCGACCAAACAGATGAAAGCGGTAATGGGCAAATACTTCGGCGAACTTGGCCAAGCGTCCCAGAACGGTAAGAAGATGGCTTGGTGCACCAGCGTCGGGCCGGCTGAACTGTTGCGATCCATGGGCTTCGAGGTCTACTTTCCCGAAAACCACGGTGCCATGCTTGGCGCGACACGGATGGCCGCGGACCTGATTCCACTGGCCAACGCCCGCGGGTTCTCGCCTGATATCTGCTCGTACCTGACCAGCGATATCGGTTCGTATCTGAAGAACGAGACTCCGCTGCAGAAGATGGGCTTGTCCGGCGTACCGAAGGCGGATGTGCTGGTGTACAACACCAACCAATGCCGTGACGTTAAAGACTGGTTCCAGTGGTATTCTCGCGAATGGAACATTCCATGCGTCGGTATCCACTCGCCTCGTGCCGTTGGCTCGGTGGATGATACGACGTTCGAGTACGTCTCCAAGCAAATCCAAGCATTGGTCGAGCCGATCGAGGCGGTGGCCGACGAAAAGTTCGATATCGACAAGCTGCGCGAAGTGATCGATCTGTCCAAGCAGTGCACAGAACTGTGGAAAAAGGTCTTGGAAGCCGCGGCTGCCGTGCCGTCTCCGATCACCTTTTTCGACGGCACGATTCAGATGGGACCGGCTGTGGTCTTGCGGGGCCTCCAGGACCCGATCGACTTCTACAAAGCTCTTGTAGCAGAATTGGATCAGCGCGTCGCGGACGGCGTAGCCGCTGTCGAAGGTGAAAAGCACCGCATCTACTGGGAGGGCATGCCCATCTGGGGTCGCCTGAGTGACCTTTCCAAGCAGTTTCTCGAGTTGCGCAGTTGTGTCGTTGCCTCGACCTACTGCAATAGCTGGATCTTCGATGCTCTGGACCCGGCCGACCCGTTCGACAGCATGGCCCGGGCATACTCCAGCATCTTCATCTGCCGAAGCGACGACGAAAAAGAAGCGTACATGCAGCAGATGGCCGAGAAGTACAAGATCGACGGCGTCATTTACCACGATGCCAAGACCTGCCCCAACAACTCGAACTGCCGCTACGAATTGCCGCAACGTATGCAGGAGAAGCTGGGCAAGCCGTATCTGGTCATCAACGGCGACCTGAACGACCTGCGTCTGTACTCGGAGGAGCAAGCCCGTACGAACATCGAGGCCTTCGCCGAGCAACTTGTCGAAGCGTAGGGTACGCGATTCAGCATCCGCCTTTGTCTGTTGGTCATTGGAATTTGGTCATTCGGGTCCATGCAATACTACTGTGGCGTTGATATCGGTGCGTCGTCGGCCAAGTTGGTGCTGATCGACGAAGACCGGCAAACGGTGGCTCGTGCCGTCGCCCGATCGGGCATCGACTATGCCCAGACCGCACAAAGCTGTCTGGACGAAGCTCTGTCGAGCAGCGGCTTGGAAGAACAACAGATCCAGCGAGCCGTGTCAACCGGTTACGGCCGCAATAATGTGCCGTGGGTAGCCGGGACGGCCACCGAGATTGCGTGTCACAGCAAGGGAGCTTTTCACCACGTCCAACAGGCCATGACGCTGGTCGACATCGGCGCTCAGGACTGCAAGATGATCCATCTGGACGGCGAAGGGCGCCGCACCAGTTTCAAGATGAATCGCAAGTGTGCCGCGGGAACCGGCTCGTTCTTGGAGGAGATCGCACTTCGCTTGGACTTGCCCGTATCGGATATGAACGGCTTGGCCGAGCAATCGACGAAGGAAGTGACGCTGGGCAGTTTCTGCACGGTCTTCTCAGCTACCGAGATTCTGGCAAAGATACGAGCCGGCGAACGTGTGGAAGATATTGTGAAGGGCGCGTTTCGCTCGGTCATCAAACGTATCGTGGAAATGGGCATGGTCGAGGGCGTCTTGGTAATGACCGGCGGTGTTGTGGCTCACAATCCGCTTCTGGTGACGTTGGCCGAGGCAGCTTTCAAAACGCCGGCGCAGGTGCCCCCGGATCCTCAATGTACCGGAGCATTCGGAGCCGCACTGCTTGCTTTAGAACAGGCCGAAGAAGGAGAGAAACAATGATCGTCAAAGATCCCCCGGTAGAAATCGTCGACAACTTCTGGATGTTGGGAGCCAACGCGTATCCCATGTACTTGTTCAAAGGCAAGGAACAGGGCACGGTGTTCGAGGGCGGCACCGGCCCTATGGGGCCGATTCTACGTGGACAAGTGGACGAAATGGGGATCGTTGGCGACTACGTCAAGCAACTCGTAGTCACACACGCTCACCCGGACCACGTGATGGCCGTTCCGATGCTTCGTGAGATGTTTCCGGAGGTTTCCGTGTTGGCCTCGAATCCAGCGGCCAAGACGTTGTCCGTGGAGAAAGCCGTTTCGTTCTTCTGCAAAATGGACGATGCGCTGACCTGTTCGTTGATCGAAGCGGGTATGATCACCGAAGAACAGAAACGTCCGCCGATGGCCGAGAATCAGATCGCCGTGGACCGAGTGCTGAAGGACGGCGATGTGATCGAAGTGGACGAGGGGATTTCGTTCGAGGTCCTTGAAACGCCGGGCCATAGCGATTGCAGTTTGAGCTTCCATGAACCGAGTCGGAAGATCCTGATCATCTCCGATGCCACTGGCTATTACTTGCCTGACGAAGAGTTCTGGTGGCACTGTTACTTCACCGACTACGCCGCGTATGTCGCTTCGATTGAGCGTTTGGCCGGGCTTGGTGCAGAGATCCTCTGCCTCAGCCATAATGCGGTTATCCAAGGTGCCGACGAAGTGGAATCCTACCTCCGCGCTACGATCGACGCTACGAAACAGTGCCACCGGCGAATCATCGACGACACGAAATCGGGCAAGTCGCCACGAGAGATCGCCGGGACGCTTGGTTCAGAGGTCTACCAGAAGACGCAGTTGATGCCAGAGGACTTCTTTCAGAAGAACTGCAGCTTCCTCGTGAAAAACTCGCTCCGCCACGAAGGGATTGAGATGGAGAAGTAGGGCGCAATCGTGCGCTCAGTCCGACAGCTCCAACGTCGTGAGTAGATTCGAGACGAAGGTCTTCGAGTGGCGGCGGCCTGCGGAGTATATCCAGATCATCAAGAATGGCGGCCAAAGTGCGTGGCCAATTTGAAAAGTCTGGAAGACTTGCCAAAGCACTGCGGGCTCTTCGGCTGGAAGCACGAATAGCCAAATGATCAAACCGACGATAATCATCACGGGCAGGCCCACACCAAGGATGATTCCAAGTGCGATACGCCTCATGAGTCGTGCCAGTCGCTCGTATCCGAGTTGATACGACACTCGCACCGCGTCTCCGCCAATCGGGTTGAACTGAAATTCGGCCTCGCTGAAGTAAAGACCGGCAGGTTGATTGCAGACCAAAGGTCCGGTCTTCTTCAAGACGACTCGCTGGGCCGTTCTTTCGACCATCTCGAACAGCGAGCCGAACATGCCGATGTTCACTTGCAGCAGTGAACGAACGAGCGCTTTCGAGAGCTTTTCGGGGTCGCCGTGAATAGTCCGCTCGCCCGACGCCGTCAAGGACTTGCCCGGCATTGGGCTACCGGCCTGCCATTCTTCCATCGCCGAGGATTCGCGGCCCATCTTCAGGGCCTTGGTCAACGAAAGGATCCAGACGATGAAACCCAGTCCCATGATCGCGGCAAAGACTGCAGTCGCGGTTGCCTGGTCCATAGTGCGTCTCCTTGGCTGAGTATTCGCCCCGGTTGCGGCAATATTCGGAGAAAGCCTCGAAACCAGCCGTCCCAGGTGTCAATCAGGAGTCGGGGGTCAGCTCCGGAACACCCGGGGCCATCATCCACGTGAATCGCAACTGGTTTCGGATCTCTTGGGCTTCCATGCGTGACGAAGCCTGTTTCATCAGGTCGTCACCTTTCGAGCCACCAACGAGTTGTCCCAAACGGCAACGTGCCGCTGCTGCGTGTAGTTCCATGTCGGCCGCGTCGAAATTCGCAATGGCTGCCTCAAGCATCGCGGCAGCCGTCGTTTCGTCACCCCGAGCCCAGGCCACCATGCCGGAGATCAGCTCAGACGATGCGGTTGCCCAGGGGATTCTCTCGCGTTTCAGACGACGCGCGTCGTTGGCGGCCGCTCGCAACAGCGAGGTTCGATTGCTCGCGTCTGCACAGGCCGCTGCCAAGGCACTTCTGGCGCGAGATTGCACGATGTCAGTGCGGACCTGTTGGACTCGCAACAGGAACGACTTTCTGTAGTCGGGAAAGACCTCGCGAATCCGCTCCCAGGCGGCAAGGCCATTCCCACAGTACAACTCGACCAACGTGTGAGCGAGTGTGGCATTATGGTGTTGAACGTGAAACCCGCGCTGGGTCCAGCGAGATATGGCATCCTGCAATTCTTCCCTTGCGCCCTCGCGGTCGTCCGCACCGAGCCGATCCAGGGCCATAATGTACGTGCCGAGATTCGTCTGCGCGTAGAGATCGCCACGCTCTTGCGCCTCTTTCAGCAGGACTTGCCTTCGACGTCGGAGTTCAGTAATCCTCCCCATGTAGGTCAGCGACCACAAAGCAAACGTGTGTGTCGTGTCCATTTCCCACGCGACACCGGTACAGCGTTCTCGAAAGACTACTTCGGCTTGGTCGCAGAGATCCAGTGCCTCCTTCCAGCGGCCATCCACCAGGTAGGCAGTTCCGCCCGAGCACAGGAGGCCGAATGCAGTGGCGTAAGGGTCGGAGACTTGCTGTGCCAGATCCCTTGCGACCTTCAGAAGCTGTGCCGTCCTTTTGCCTGCAGACCGCCCCCAGGATGCGACATGTGCAGATTCCAGCGACAGAGCGCGAGCGATGCGCAGCGGGTCGCCCACGCGGAAGGCTAACAGCAGGCTGCGCAACTCGAAAGCAGCGCCTCGAATCGTGTCGACCACACTGAATGCTCGCGCCACAGACCAGCACGTATCGATCCGATGTAGCGCGGCCTCTGATGAGTCGCTCGGACTACCTTTGCGATATCCTAGACCACGTAACCGCAATTGCATTCGTCGGAACAGGATTGACACCAACGCCCGAATCGAGGTTTTCGGTAGACTGAGGCCCTCCGCAGCCAATGGAGCCTCGAGAGCGGTAATGCCGTGGTCAAGGTGTCCGGCCAGAAGATACTGCATCGCTGCAAGTAATCGAAGTTCGGACTGACGTGCGGCTGAGCTGGTCTTCGCAACCTCCAAATACTCACGTGCCGCCTCCGCACCACGGCCGGCATTTGCCAGGGCTTCGGCCAGTCTGGTGCGCAAATCGGCGTCGGACGTGGTATCGTCGTGCCGCAGCCCAAGTGCGAAGCGATAGAGCTCGACCGCGCGATCAAATGCCAATGCAGCGGCCGCCTGATCCGCCGCAACCCCGTAGTATTGAGCTGCTCTGGCGTGCTGCTGTGCCCCATGATAGTGAACGGCCAGTGCCTCAGGATCGGCTTCGCCGCTGTCCTCCAGTGCAGTCGCGATACGGCTATGCAGGTCGCATACACTTTCCTCCGGCAGCACCGCCACAAGAGACTCGCGGATGCGATCGTGGTACATCTCGATTTCCGTCTCGTCCGTCGGGCCGATGGTGCGAATCAAGTGGTCTGCGGTCAACTGAGCCAAAACTCTGGGACCGTCCTCCACGGTTTTGGCCGCCGAAAAAGCCACGTCCGGTGGCAAGGGTTGCGCGCCCACGGCCACGACTTCCAACAACCTCCGTTCCTCCTCGGAAGAACGCGTCAATCGTCCTTTCAACACGTTTTGCAGCGTGATTGTTTCTCCGGGAGCGATGTCGGGAGTCGACTGCACGTATTTCACCGACTCGCTAACGATAAATGGATTCCCGCCGGACTCCTGCGATATCGTCTCGGCAATCTGCTTCGTCTCTTCATCCTCGCGGCCAAGCAGTTCAAGGGCCAACCTAGTGGATTCGTCGCGGCTCAATGGTCCTACCGCCGACGCGTGTTCGCGTATGACTATGCCCCGCTGGTCCTGCACCTCGCGGAAAGCCTGCATGAACGGACTGGTGGCCCGTTCGTCGCTGCGGTAGCTGCCCATGAAGAAAAGCTCGGGTGCGTCGGGAGGCTGAATGAGATCGAGCAGAAGGTACGCGCTATCCACGTCGCCCCATTGCAGGTCGTCGATCCAAATCACCAGGGACGCTCGGTCGCTGATCCGGGCCAGCAACTCACGCAGGGCGCCAAACGCTCGACGCCGTAACTCCTGCTGGTCCAGTACGTCCATTTTGCGGTCCGGGGCACACGCGACTGCTTCCACTCGACCCAACACCGGGAACATCCGCGACAACGCTTGCACGTTTCGAGGCATCAGGGCGGCGGCCTCGGCTGGTGGCAGACGCCTCAGGAAACCCTGCAACTCATCAATGACGCTATCGAGTGCTTTGAACGGGACCAGTTCCCGTTGATAGCAACGACCCGTCAGTATGATCGCGTCGTTGCGTTTATCGATATCCGCGAGAAACCGCTGCACCAACGTGCTTTTCCCCTCGCCTGATTTGCCATGGACGAAGACGATCACCGGTTCGCCGCGATCCATCTCGCCATAGAACTCGTTCAATGCGGCAAGGTGTTGGTCACGGCCCAAGAAAGGAGCCGCTTCAGCCGGACCTGGCAGAGGCTGCTCCGATTGGCGTTCTTGCGGTATGGTTGTCCCCAAAACGTTCAGAATGTCGGCCGCCGTGGCGCGTTCTTCTGGATCGCGCCGGAGGAGCTTCATGCATAGGTCATTCAAATCATCGGGAACACCCTGCACAAGCTCTTTGGGCGCAGGGGGATCGACGTCTTGCTTATCACGGAGAATTTCCAGCGGCTTGCCGGAGAACGGGAGAGTGTGGGTCAAGGCTTCGTAAAGCACGACGCCCACAGAGTACCAATCGCACGCTTCCGAGATCGATTGACCGGCCGCCTGCTCTGGGGACATGTAGCTCACGGTTCCCAGGACGTTCAGCTCTGTACTCTGATGTGATCCACTTTGCTCCATTTCTGCGGCGAGGCCGAAATCCAGAACTACCACACGTTCGTCTTGCGAGACCAATACATTCGAAGGCTTGATATCACGGTGTAGGACGCCCGCTTTGTGTACAGCCGCAACACCTTCGGTTAATTGCCGCAGGCCACTACGCAAACGATGGTACTGTTCTGTCGAAAGTCCGCAGGGCTCGCCGTAAGCAGCCGTCGGCTCAACATCTGCCTCGGGTGCCGCGACAAGATGCGAGTATGGCCTCGTCTGTTTCCCAAACCTGACGTACTTCAGAAAATTGACTCCATCGACATACTCCATCGTGAGGAACCACGACGTTCCGTCGTAGACCAGACCGGACAGGGTAGCCAGGTTTCGGTGGGCTACATCCGCCAATACGCGAAACTCGCGTTTGAATCGATGTAGCGCGGTCGGCCCCATCCAACGCAGCGTCTTCACAGCTACACGGCGACGATGCCGCTTGTCGAAGGCCAAATAGACGATACCCATCCCGCCTCGACCAAGTTCGCGTAGAATCTCGAGATTGCCGAACGAGTCCGTTGTGGGCGTTTCTAAGGCGACGATGGGACCGGAATCTGGATGAGGAGATGTTTCAGTATCCAGATCGCGAATGGAGCTCAGGTAGACCGTTTGGGCCGAGGCACCACAGACTGGACAGACCCGCGACCAATCTTGGTCCGCAGTCTCTTCCTGAGAATTCTGCTCCCAATGGTGGCCATTTAGACAACGTAACTGCTTGCCCATCGGCCGAGCGTCCTCCGGGATGAACCTACGGCGATAAATCGGGTCGGCCAAGAAGTGGATGTCGCAAGATCAGGAATCGTCACGCACTGTTGCGAGGTGATTCTCGTTACGCAGAGCGTGATGATCACGCCGAAGGCCGCCGACACACTGCCTGGTCACACCTTATCCCCGTCCCGATTTGTTAGCCTACACCCTACGAGCGGTATGTCAAGGTATTGCTGGCCGAGGCACGTATGCGCGGTTCTTATTGAGTAGCAGTTGTACGGGTCGGAGAGAGACGCCTGCGACCGTGCTTCATCTATCCCGAGGTTTCACGCGATCGTCTAGTAGTTGAGGAGAGGCTTTTCGCCGTACTCGCCCTTTCGACCAGTAATCGCTCCTTCCAGCTTTC
>CAZUAH010000501.1:0-10302 GCA_964617665.1 uncultured Pirellulaceae bacterium | reverse complement strand
GTCTTTTACGGGGAGTCCTTTGCATTCACCAATAGCAATCTACCGAAACGCGGAACTACTGAAACTGGGATTATTTCGTGTCACTTGATCCAGCACCCAGTGTCTTCCTTATAGTGACATTGAAGTGCGCTCGTGCGTTCGTTAGAAAATCAAGGGTGACCTGAATGAAACGGCGAAGCGGCAAGGGTTTCCTTTGTTGCGACCGGTTGAGACTGTCCGGACACACAAGGGTTGTGCATGTGCCACAGAAAAGGCGAAAGACTCGTCGTTTGAGAAGCGGCCAGAGAGCTCGGAAGATAGCTTGGTCAAAGATACCGGGCGTGCCTCTTGTCGGTGTTGCGGTTTTCCTGTTGGTTGCTCTAGGCTGCGATTTCGCCATATCTAAGTTCCTTCTCTCCATTTTTGGGCGGATGGCGTATGCGCTTCCTTTCTTCCTCGGAATCGCGGGCATCGCTCAATACGTGCGCGTACACTACATCAAAAGGGCTCGTTGGATTCTACGGGGCTTGGCGACTGTTCCGATTCTATGCGGCCTCGCCTCAGGAATTGGCATCTTGGTCCACCAGGGTTCCGCCTGGGGAGGAACGCTAGGGGCATTCTACTACGATTACATGGGGAAACTCGTTGGTGGTTTTGTGTCCGTGATTGTAGGGTTGCCTCCATTGCTGCTCCTTCTCTCTATGCTGTGGGAGGATCTCTTCTGGCAACTGCTTGGCCGGAAGAAGAGCAAGGAAAACAACCTCCTGCGCATTGTTCGCAAGGCGACGGAGTTGGCATTGCGCAAGCTGCGTGGTGTGTGGAAACAGAAGCAGGCGGCAGCGGATTCTCGCGGTGATGGCCGCGTTGCGGGGAAGCACACACGACCAGACGTTTCGGGATCCATTCCAGGCGAGTCTTTGCCAACACACGCGCGCCGTAAGCAAGGTGGCGCGGGTCTTGATCCGGTGTGGGGCCCCAATATTTCCGGTCGGTGGGGAAATGGGCCATCCACGCCCGAATCTCTCCCAACGACTGCTATGGGTGATGCTAACGATGAAACGGCATTCCTTCCCTTCCCAGACCCGGACGAAGGAGAGCCTATCGCCATGATTCTGCCCGACCCGGAAACGGAATCTGGCGCCGTGCCCGTTCCGTCGGAACAACTCACCGAACTCCAGACGCTGATCCAGGACGTTGTGCGACGCTTGGCAAGAGTGGAACTGGTGCCGTCCGACGCGCCGGCCAAGGTCGGAATGAGCAACATCGTGTTCGAATTCCGAAAGAAGCGAGGACAAACCGCGTCTGTGCGAAACATTGAGAGGATCGCAGCCGACATTGGCGTCGAGACGGGGCGCGCGCCTGTGCGCACAGACGTAGCCAGCACGATTCGCTTTGAACTCCCACTCGGAGAAAGTGAACGGCGCTTCGCACCGATCAAGCCCTTGCTGCGTGACACGCCCGTTCTAGCGCACGACCCCATTAAGTATCTGATCGGTAGGCGACACGACGGAAGTCCTTTCGAGCTTCCTGCACGAGACGCACTGCACGTGCTTGTGGGTGGACAGACTGGTGGAGGAAAAACGGTACTCCTGCACACGATGATCTTTGGCTTGGTCTTTCGTTACGCACCATCGAGGGTCCGACTCGCCCTTTACGATCATAAGATCGAGGAGTTCTCACGGTATCGAGGGCTGCCGCACCTGTGGCAGGATATCGTCACGACCGAAGATGGTTTCTATCAACTCCTCGCGAATCTTCGAGCGGAGTTGGTGAAACGAAAGCAAATGCGAGCCGAAGATCCAGCGGCCAAATTCCCGGCGTTGGTCACAATCATGGACGAATTCAGAGGTCTGAATGACAAAAAGCTGACGGAAATCGTCGCGGAAGCCAGAGCGCTCGACATGTTTTTCGTCCTGGCCACACAACACCCCACGGCAGAGGTGGTGTCTACAGCCATCAAAACGAACTTGGTCACGCGCATCGCGCTAAAAGTCCGAGACCAATCGGCCAGTCATGTGATCATCCAAAGACCGGACGCAACATCCCTTCTTCCGAAAGGCGATTGCCTCGTACACGCACCATCGGGATTCACCCGCGCTCAGGCAGGATGGTGCACAAAATCAGACTTGAAGGCTCTTTCGGACCATCTATCGCAGGTGAAAAATGCAGGTGGAAATCGAACTTCTGACCAATAAGCAAATCTATCGGCGGATCATGTGCGAGGAGATCCAAGCAGTCCAACGATCCCTTCTCGTGGGCACAGCGCTCCTCAAGGAAACGCGAATCGAAACAACCCAGGGTATCGTGTCCTTTAACGAATACCTTGACAGACTGGTGAGACGTAACGTGGAGGTCGGCGTCCTGTTCGCGGGAAAACCGTCCAAGCCTTTTGTGGACGCCCTCTGCTCGTTTCCGAATGTGCTCTCCGATGTGTCCTGGCGTATCTGCCCACGAACACATCTGAAAGCTGTCCTGGTGGACGGCGAGCGTCTCTACCTGGGCAGCGCAAACCTCACGGGCGCAGGACTCGGCATGAAGAGTGAGAACAAGAGGAACTTCGAAGTGGGCTTGTTCACCACGGATCAGCGATTGATCTCCACGGTCCGGCAGCTAATGACAGATATCATGGATGGCACGTACTGCGAAAGCTGTCAAGTTAGAGCGCTGTGCCAGAAGGAGCATGAGCATTTTCAGGCCGCGATCGCAGCCTGCGGGACGCCAACACCGAACTGAAGGCTGGGAGTGCTTCAAACGCAGCGTCCAGCGACCAAGCGGGTTGCTGTTCAACAAAGTTGCTTGCGCTTCAATCCTCGCTTGAGACGCTTGCCACACTGTTTGCAGCCGCGCCGTTCTTTTGACACATTGCCATAGATGGGTTCATGAACCGTTGCATGATGGACGTGATACGCAAGATCCGGTCTCGCGTCCAACGACGCCAACAGTTCGGCATCCGTGGGGCACCACACATCCGATTCGTATGCGGTCCATCGCAGTTGGTGGAAGACGTCTATCTTGCCCTTCCCACTTGCGTTCCGGGGCGTTTCTCCAGCAAAGGTCCGAAGAAACTCCTCCAATTCATGTCCGTCGACCTTTCTCTTCAACCATTCCTTGAATCTCCTTTTGCACTCGTTGATCTGCGGGCACTTGACCGACATCGCTTCACCAATCGCTTGCGGCTTTTCGCCCCGCACCGACCGTTCGATGATTTCTTTATCAATGAGACTGAACCTCTGACCATCGGTGCACCGTGTCACGAAATCGCGAACCCAATCGATGAGTACGTCCTTACGCTCGTAGCGTTCATCGGTGATGTCTGGCCCGGCGTCCCCTTCGCAAGCATCGGACAATTCCGACGACACGATGACCTTCCCACGTTTTCTCACAAAATCGACCGCACAAGATCTGAGGGTCTTGTAGAGATAGCTTTTGCCAGCTGGTCCTTCATCGAAACAACCCATCTTTTTGCCCTTGAGCAATTTCACGATCCATTCCACTACTATGTCGTCGTGGTCGTCTTTCAGGTCAGGGAATTTGATAACGAGGTGCCTTCGAAAGGGCGCAATGTCCTCTTCACGTATATCATCAATCTGCGTTTTCTGGTCCATGGTCTAGCCTGCTCTACCTGGCTGGAAAAGCCTCATCATCCAAGGTATGTCACTGAATTCGCCGTCGATCCTAAGATCAACCCATGTACCTTCTTGATCGACCTTCACAGAATGGTACTCGCCCAAACAACTGCTCGATAGCTGGCCAATCAACGCCGAATCGCGAATCGCGAACGTCATACTCAGACTGTCCCTAAGGTGGTAGCCGGACGAAAAGTGAAGGTCACCTCCATTTGCCTGGTTGGATACAATGAGGGCCTCGCCGAACAGGACGAAGGCCGACAGCGGTGGGGCCGACTGGCGACGGCGCGTGATTCGAAGCCTTCTGCGGTTTCGTTCCTCGATGATAGCCGTGGTCGAGGGTAACTGCGAACGACGGAAACGAAGTGCGGGCGAGTTCTTGCCCAACTCGATGATCTCCCCGCCAAGAAGCTGCTTGTAGCCAGTATGTGGCATCGGCTTGCCATCGATCCGTACGAGTCGCTTAGTTCCACTCTGGACGCGATCACTCAGAAAATACCGATCCTCGGTTCGAATGATCCTGGCATGATGCGAGTGCATTTCTCGACTCGGCAGCGATATGTCGGCGGGAGTATTAAAGCCCGTGCCGATGATGACTTCGTCGCGGAAGATCACGAGAGTAGCGGTCAAGTTAGCTTCGTTCCAAAGCTCAAGCGGGCGGTCAGACGCGAACGGAAAGACAACATCACGATTCATGGCAACCTCGCCGACATCCGGAAACAAAGATCCCTCAATATAACGTCACGTCTGCGGGTTTTGGGGAGAATCAATCGGCGAAATCGTTGAAAAACGACAAGAAATCCCGCCTTGATCAACGCAGATTTCTGAGCTCCAGCGCAAAGTGTTGGCTAATGCAGTTGAACGCATCCGCACTGCTTTCCAAAAGGGATTCCGGGTAGGCATGTTGCGTCGCGCTGGGGCTCTGGGTAAAATAGGCTAATCTCAGCATGGACCATCGAAGTAGTTGCTCTCACTCAAGGTTGTTGCCATCATGAGTACTAGTCTATTCCTGGCTCTTAGCTTAGGACTGCCCCAGGCCTCCGCAGATCAAGAGGTTCGATTTCAAGACTTGACCCAGGACCAGTTGCAGAAGGCGGTCGAAACGTACCTGGGCAATCCTCCAGACAGTGCAGAGCTTCGCACTCTTGTGCTTGAACCGGCTTCGGCCCAGGAAATCGAATTCGATCCGGTGGACGAGTTTTTGAGATGGCATGTGAAGAGCAGGCGAGTTCTGCAGACCGAAGCTGAGCGTGAACCCATGAAAAGTTTTGTCCGGGGCGTCCTCAAAGAGAGTGTCCAGAGCCTTTTGTCAGGTGACCAAATTGCCGCGTTCGAAGAATTCGTTGAGAATCGCGCGAAGACAAGCATTCAGATTGTCGACCCCACAAGTCCCGACACCCCAGAGCCTCCCGAACCGCTTGACCCGCCTCCGATGTCGTCCACTACGGCGGCCAGTAGTTGTCCCGAAGCCTGCTGTGGCACCGTTGTGTTACGACGCCGGACGGGATGTAAGCTCAAGCGAAGGCCAGCATATGTCTGCTGCAATTGTTGTAACTTTCACCCCGGGCCGGTTGTCTCGCCAAACGTCAAGACAATTGGCGAATCCGCATCTACCAGCCCAGCCGAGAGTCGTGAGATAGCTTCGAGTCGAGTTACGGCTGAGAGGATTGCAGCACAGATTTCACGATTGTCAGACTCAGTAGACCCACACTCCAGTTTTGTCTCGACCACGAAACGAGTCCCTGAACCAAACACCGTCAGTCTCAGCATCACAAATCAGTTCTACGGACAGGGATTTCACCAGTTTTGGCAAGGACAATATGCCGATTCGCTTCGGTCATTATCGTTGGCCGTGAAATACTCGCCTCAAGATGCTAGGGCATGGACATACAAGGGGCTCGCAGAATTGCGGCTTGGCGACGAGGCAGCTGGAATCGATTCATTGGCGCGAGCAATCGTTGCCGAACGATCCGGTGCAACCCAAAGCCACAAGCTTCGCGCAGCGCTAGAGAGAGTCCAGGGGGATTTAAGGATCCAGCTCGAAAACGCGCGAATTCTTGCAGTTGCAGCTCTATCGAGGCAGGCCCGAACGTCACTGGCTGTGAATTGAATCGAACATAGGGGTTCTCCATCGGTTCATACAGCACACGCCAACTCGGTGAAGGGGAGATCTTGGGCGAAAGTTGCTCACTATCTCCCTTACGGTTTGGTCACGACTTCCGCCACGAACGCGTTCCTGCGCCTTGGCCAAACCGCTGCTGTGAACGATGCGACCCGCGCTTGGCGGGAGCGAACACGTCGCTGGAAACGCCAAACGAAACTCGTCACGCGCGTCGGTCGACTCATCTACTCCCGCAGCCAGTCATTCCGAGAAGGCCGTCTTGGTGGACCGATTTTGGGCTCCCTGGTAGAATGACACGAGGAGAGTGTGCGCGTCAGCAGCTACTAGGCGTATCGGTCTTTGACGGGCGAAGTAGGGCCAAATCCTGTAACCAACCGACGATAAGCACTCGTGCAGAAGTCTTCTGCCAATTGAAGGAACCGTGGCTAGCGCCAAAACGGCTAATAATGATGAAAGACTTCTTCACGAGTGCTTAGGTTAGGGGGTGAACTATGTTCCTGAAAGACCGAAGAACGGACGACTTGGTGCGGATTCTCGATTTGGATGGACTCTTCAATCCGTTGCACGAGTCCGTGTTGGGAAGAGATCAGGCCGGCGAGGAAGAGCAGGATCCGCTGTCCTATCCGAAAGCGGACCTCGTTTTTCCTTCCGGCGAGCCGCTGCCCAAGTGTTGGGTGGACGTTCACTATCGGGAGGCCGCCGGGACAACCGTGCCGGCGGGTAGCGGGACCTGAAGCGCGAGTGCGATTCGACGCTTCCGAGGCCTCTCACCGTCGCGGTCCAGAATCGATCGATCTTGGCCCGCGGCGATGGGCCTAATCATGGATCTTGGGCGGCTTCTCCGCCGAGTGCTTTGTCGACAAAGGGATAGGCCACCACGCCGTGCCATTCGTGCCCGGCGGGCCAAACGTCTTGGGCCACCGCGTCTTCCGCTCCAAAGGCCTTGTAGCCGTCTCGAATCCGAGCAAAGCCCTGCTTTGTGTGCAGGATGGGAAAGCAGCCGTCGTGTTCCGCGCTTTCAAACAGCAATGGGCGAGGCGCGATCAGCAAATGGATTTCGCACACGTCCATCAGTTCCACAAATCCCGGCAATTCCCAACACGAACAGTTCGGCACCGAGAACACGCCTTCGGTCGTACACATCCAACCGCTGACCACGGCCACTTTCAGTCGCGTGTCGCAAGCGGCCAGCCACATGGTCCATTCGCCACCCATCGACAGTCCGCCCACGCCAATCCGATCCAAGTCGACGTCCGGTCGCGACTGTACGATATCGACCAAACGGAACAGATCCCACAGCATCATCGCGCAGTACTTGCGATGCGGAAACGACGGAGCCAATACCACATAACCACCTCGCGCGAAGCGATCCGCGAAACCGTGGCAGATTGTGCCGGTGTCGAAAACTGCTTGAGCCGAGCCGCCGTGCCCGTGGATCGCAACCATCGCGGGAAACGGTCCTTTGCCTTTGGGGATTCCCATCAGGCATTTGTAGCGTGTCCCCGCGTCGTTGCCTTGGAACGAGGCCTCGTACAACGTGTAACTTCCTTTGTCCTGAGGCTCGCCGAGCTGAAAGTCAATAGGCACATCATCGGTCGAATTCCGTGGCTGTTGTTCTTGGACCAGTTCGAACAGCCGGGCCCGCGCACGCTGTTGCCACTGGATCGCGTCTTCTTTTTTGGCGGCGGAAAACGGAATTTCGTAGTCTTCCGGAACCGGGCCGCTGACTTCGGGCATTTCTTCCTTTGTCGTGATGAATGCGTCCGGCTGCAAGGCTTCCTGCGTGATGCGGACTTCGTCTAGAGATCCATGAAGCGGACGCGGTCCATCGCTGGCGTACCCGTCGACGTTGCCGATCTTCAGATTTGCGTTGTCCTCGGTGAAGATGCCGGCAACTCCGCGCGACTTGGCGGCGACTTCACGGCCGTTGATATAGATACGGCTCGTGTTTCCTTGGCTGACCGCCGCAACGTGATACCACTTGCCCGCCCCAATCAACCGCGGAGCCGTTTCAAGTTTGTTCGCGACATGGAACGCGCCATCGGGCGAGACATCGAACCGCAGCGCACCGTTCGACAACAGTACAAACGCCCACGAGCGGTTATCACCGTCTTCGCTCCAGTCCGCGGCTATTGCGTCGTAGCGCGGTCGTCGGGCAAGTTTGACAAATGCCTCGACGGTGAAATCGGTTGAATTGATCTTCGTCTTCGTACCATGGTCGACGCACGTGTTAGGGCGGCCATCGAACACTGCAGCGTTTCCGTTCGGCGTGACCAAGCCACCGTGACCGACAACGTCGCTCCCGAACGTGACATTACCGCTGACGGTACCCACGGCCGAGCCCTCGAAACGCTCGTAGACCAGCGGCTGGGCTTGAGCAACACATGGCCACACAACACAGCTAATCCCCATCAGAGCGAGTGCGCAGTATTTGATCATCATTCTTCTCCGTCTGTATCAGGAAGTACCCGGTCTGGTCAGGGTCGATTATGGCCAACAATAGACCGCAATTCCACACATGTTCGCGAGAATCCGTTTCGCGCAGATCCACCGAATCAACAAAGGTAGATGTAGTTCTCCAGTCGATCCGCCTACCAAGCGTCTGGAGGCTTGCGAAGCAGAATTGGGATGTCAACAATGGATATCGGGGCATGAACGGAGCATTGCCGCGAATCGAAGGCCTCGAAGAAGCCCCTCACCCCGACCCTCTCCCAGCGGGAGAGGGAATACATACCAGCCCTCCGGAGACCAGTCGATGCCCGCCGATGAGAATTGCCCAGGCGATCTTCATCGCGATCGACCTCGTCGCCTCACTTTGGACGAGTTCAATTACGCGCGCAAATGTCTGGCTGAACATGGGCGGCCGGAACAGCTCGCGTTCGATCTGGGGTTTGGATCGGGGGAGGAGGCGTACAGGTCCATCGGTGAGACACTGGGTATGGAGTTTCTCGATCCGGCCACTGTCAAGGTCGACGATACGCTCCTGGCTGATTTCCCTATCAAGCTGATTCATCGCTACCGCGTGTTTCCCGTCAGTCGGAGAGACCGTTCGTTGGTCGTTGCCGTTGGCAACCCATTTGATTTGGACGCCTTGGATGCGACGAGTGCCGCGGTTGGGACGAGCGTGATTCCGGTCATAACCGTGCCCGAAGAATTTGCCCGCCTAGTCAAGACGTACTTGGGCGTGGGTGCCGAGACGGTTGACGACCTGATCGCGATCCGGGAACTACAGGACGAAAGCGTCGAGGTCTTGGATGAACTGGAGTGGGACCAGTCCGAGGAGGCCGAAGCCGCGCAAGAAGCGTCGGTTGTCCGCTTGGTCAACGAGATCCTTGCCGAAGCGATCGAGGCGCGGGCCAGCGACATCCATTTGGAATCGCAGGCTGCAGGAATGGAGATCCGTTATCGAATTGACGGCGTATTGCAGGCCCAACCCGCGCCACCGCAGATCAACCGCTTTCAAGCCGCGATCATCAGCCGTCTGAAAATCATGGCCAAATTGAATATCGCCGAGCGACGGGTCCCGCAGGACGGCCGGATAAAGCTGCGCGTGTCGGGACGTGAAATTGACATCCGCCTATCCGTGATTCCCATGCTTTACGGCGAGGGGGTCGTCATGCGAATCCTGGACAGGGAACGCATGATTTTCTCGCTCCGTGGCGTCGGCATGGAAGAGGATATCTACGAGCAGTTCAATCATATAATCACTCAGCCACACGGAATCATCCTCGTCAGTGGGCCCAGCGGATCGGGGAAGACTACGACGCTGTACAGTGCCCTGACTGAGATCAAGGACGAGGAGACCAAGATCATCACCACCGAGGACCCGATCGAATACCATTTGGAGGACATCAATCAGATCCAAGTTCACACCAAGGTCGGCTTGACGTTTGCCAACAGCCTGCGAAGTATTCTGCGGCACGATCCCGATGTGATTCTTGTAGGCGAGATCCGCGATCTGGAGACCGCCCAGAACGCGGTGCAGGCGTCGCTGACAGGCCATTTGGTGTTCAGCACGTTGCACACCAATGATGCAGCCGGTGCGTTCATGCGATTGGTGGATATGGGCGTCGAACCGTACTTGGTGTGCAGCACAGTGGAAGGGGTAATGGCCCAACGATTAGCACGCACTCTTTGTGAGGAATGTCGCGAACCATTCACACCGAGTTCCAACGATGTACCCGATGATTTCCCACTTGAAGACAGCCTCCGCTACGGCGTCACGACCTACCGCGCCACCGGTTGCCGCAACTGTCGGGACACAGGATTCAAGGGACGAATAGGCCTGTTCGAACTTCTGGTCGCCAACGATGAACTCCGTCGCCTGACCAGTGCCCGAACGCCGACAAACCTTGTCAAGCAGGCAGCCATCAAAGCGGGGATGAGAACTCTGCGTCAGGACGGCTGGAAGAAAGTGTGTCGCGGTGCGACCAGCATTGATGAAGTGGTCCGTGTGACCAAGTCCGACTAGGTTGCAGGGTGGCCCGGCGCAATGGTGGTGGTTCGTCTATCGATCAATCTCAGGTCGGGTGGCCGGGGCTGGACTGAGCGTCAGCGAGGGAAGCCCCGGGGTTT
>CAZUAH010000500.1:0-10302 GCA_964617665.1 uncultured Pirellulaceae bacterium | reverse complement strand
AGGCAGCCGAACGCGATCATTCCGAAGCTCAAAACGACTTGGCGACGATGTACGAATCGAGACGCGGCGTCGGTCAGAACTTTGGCGAAGCAGAACACTGGTATCGGATTGCGGCAGAGGCAGGCCACCCGATGGCCCAGACGAATCTGGGTGGCATGTATCAAGGCGGGCGCGGCGTCGAAAGAAACGACAAGCTGGCCGTCGAGTGGTTTCACAAGGCGGCCCTGAAAGGCTACGTTGTCGGCCAGCACAATTTGGGCATCATGATTTTCGAGGGGCGCGGAGTCAAACGAGACTACCCAATCGCCATGAAGTGGTTCAAACTCGCAGCGGATCAGGGCTACGCCGCCTCGCGAAACTACATTGGCCATATGTACCAGAACGGCCTTGGCGTCCGTAGCAACCGAGACGAAGCCATCCGTTGGTATCGCCGCGCATCTCTGCAAGGCGACGAAAACGCCCACCGCAATCTGCAAGCGTTGGGTGTGCAGCCGTAGTGGCCCAGCGGCTCTCGACAGATCTGTCATCCGAACGACGCTTGCGACGGGTTGTCTCATTTGCGAGAGCGTTGGTCGATCTCTTTAATTAGCCTCTTGATTTCGCCTTGTTTGTGGCTGTCAGTCGTAGTGGCGAGCACCTCCTGAGCAATTGACCGGAGATTCGGCGGGAACGTCTGTCGGGCAATCTGAATCGCGTGCCACCAAATCTGATTACCCTGTTCTAGGAACAGTTGTTTCCAGGGGATCCGATCGCGTTTGCTGAAGTCGCGCGGCAGCCATCGAATAGCGGCCATGCGCGTTACGGAGCAATCGAGATGCAGCATGTGCAGGATCAATTCTTCCCACTCTCCAGTGCGATAAGAGTCCTTGGTGCGAATCATATTGGCCCACACTGCCAATCGGCCGGGCGAGGACGTTTTGTCCGCCGCGCACGGCTCCGCTCCCAATTGTGCTAGCAGTGACGCTGCGCTGGCGATTTGATTGGCGCAAGCAGCATTTTCAGTTGTCAGGGGCAGCGCAGGAACGACTCTATCGGCTGCGGCTACCAGCCGGTCGATAGCGGTGGTGTCGCCCAACGCGCCGATGGCATACGCGCACGCCGACACTTCGTCCAGCGACGAGGCCTCCAGCCCAGTGTGAAGCACCTTTCGCACCGGCTCGCGTAGGCTCTCGTCCCACGACGCTCTAACACCCTGAATCCGGCCCGCCGGAGAATAGAATCGAAACGGGCTGTCGTGCTTGGCTTCACCCGTATCTCTTGGATCGGGCAGCCGCCAGGCGAGCTGTTGTATGGCCGCAAGCCGAACCTCGGCTCGCTCGTCACTTGCCAGCGTGATCAATTCTCGCGTCGACGCGACGGTCATGACGGACGCGACACCTGCCACCAGCGCGTTGATGCGGTCCGTATCCGTTTCGTCCACCAACAACCTCTTTAGCAGATCTAGAAAACAAGGGTGATACAAAGAAGCGAATCGACGTCTTCGCTCTTGAGGCTCCACCGATTCGGTCAACATGTTTCGCAGCAAGCGGCCGGCCTCCTCGTCGGTCGGAAGCCGTAGTTCAATCTCGAACTGATTCCCGAACGCGTACTCCCCCCAGTAGCCGCCCACCTCGAGTTCCTTGACCGGTTCGCCGAATCCCATGGATTGATAGCAGTTGACCTGATAGCGACCAGGTTCGAGAAAACGCAAGTAGGCAAGCAGCGGAAGGTCTTTCTTGTAGCTCTTGCCCGGTTTCAAGTGTGGATCGGACATCCCAAGACCACCGAAGCACGGCTGAGACGGTCTGGGGTCGACAGCCTCTTGTCCGTGTTGATTCCTGGCGGTGAAGATCCAGCGCAGGTGACGCGATGCACCGCGATAGTCACCACCTTCCTCGAAATGAAACTCATCTGTCCCATTGTTCTTCAGCGTGAAGTGAACCGTGATCGCCTCGCCGATGAAGTAAGTCTGTTTGTCCGGCAGATACGTCAGAGAAATCCACTCCGGCCCTCCGCGATGATCCACGATTCGAAACACGCGACCGTTCTGACTTTGCGCTCCGTGGCAGATACGGAAACGATAGTTGCCGGGATGCTCGACCAACTCATTCACAGGGATCCGTGATTTCCAACTCCGGTCTTTGCCAGCCGCCAACGAATGCCGTTTGCCCGCTGCAGGGAATTGCGGGCCAAGCCGCTTGGACCACACGACTTTGCCGTTCTTGACTTCCTCCAGAGTCAGTTTCCAATCGCCCGAGAGCAGCAGCGTGCCATCTTCGGCCGCGACCTCGCCTACGTATGTCTGCTCCTTGTCGCCACGGTTGTAGATATAGACAGTGGCTTCGAGGTCGCCCGATATCAGACACTCCAAGGGATGATGGATGCCCAACTCGATACCACGTTCCTGCGCACGTGCGGAAATCGACATGATGGCGAACGTAAGTAGAACGGCCGCAAATCCCATGATCGTTCTGAGTTTCATCGTGCCTCGCTCCCGACTGGAACTCGATAGAGCCACAAACCACATCCGCTGGCGTGTCGTGCCTGCATTTCAACAGGAATTGCGCTGAGCAGACCTTGTCCAACTACGATATCCCCTCAAGTTCAAGACGCCTTCGCCTATGGGACGGTTTCTTGAGATGGTCGCAGTGATGTCTTCCGTGGCTCGGTGCGGTGAACAGCCAACTGCAGTACCGCTGGAGATTATTCGTTGACCTTGCGCGGTTTGGCCGGTACGCTCTGGAATCAGTAGGTCAATCATACGTGGGACTTGTGGAATGAACCCGCAGCTGACGGAGCGAGTTGAATCATGGATTTGATCCACCACGGCGGCCACGAAGGCGTGACCGGTTCTTGCCATCAATTGAAGCTGGACAACGGCAAGTCGCTGTTGATTGACTGCGGAATTTTCCAGGGAGATGACGCCCAGCAGCACCCGAACCTGGAAATCGATTTCCCGCTAAACGGCGTCGAGTGCATGGTTCTGACGCACGTGCACATCGACCATGCCGGTCGACTGCCTTACCTGTTGGCGGCGGGATTCAAGGGCGGCATCTGGTGTAGCCGCCCCACGGCCAGACTGCTGCCGCTGGTGATCGAGGACGCTCTGAAGATCAATTTCACACGGGATCGGCGGCTTATTGCGTCGTTTGTCGAACGTGTCGAGTCGATGCTGCGGCCCGTCGACTACGGCAGTTGGAACGAGGTGCCCGGTGATGCGCGAATCAGGCTGACGCCCGCGGGACATATCCTGGGGTCGGCCGTCGTCGAAATTGACGCGGAAGACCGGCGAGTCGTGTTTTCGGGGGACGTTGGCGCGACCCACGCACCGATCTTGAAAGATCCGCAGTCGCCCGAGCGGGCCGACCTGCTGGTACTGGAATCCACGTACGGCGACCGACTGCACGAAAATCGCGACACTCGGCTGCAGCGGCTGGAGCAGATTCTTCGCCACACGCTTGACGACAAAGGTGTGACCATCATTCCGGCGTTCGCCCTAGGCCGCACGCAGGAACTGCTTTACGAAATGAACCTCATCTTCGAGCGGGTGCAGCAGCAGACGGGACGAAGCTTGATGAAGGCGGTCGATGTGATCGTCGACTCGCCCTTGGCGTCGCGATTCACCGATGTCTACGCCGATCTGACGTCCTACTGGGATGCCGAAGGGCAGCGGCTGTTGGAGTACGACGACCAGCCACTTGTCTTCGACAATCTAACAACAATCGGAAACCACGACGAACATAGCTCGACGCTCGACTACCTCCACAAGAGCGAAATGCCGGCCATCGTCATCGCAGGCGGCGGCATGTGCACCGGTGGTCGCGTGGTCAACTACTTGAAGGCCCTGCTCGATCGGCCCAGCACCGATATCCTTTTTGTCGGATACCAGGGTCGTGGCACGCCGGGCCGCGCCATTCAAGACGGCCGCGAGTGGGTCGAACTAGACGGAGAACGCTACGCCATTCGCGCCAAGGCCCACCGCATTGGCGGCTACTCCGCGCACGCCGACCAGCAAGGTCTACTGGAGTTTGTCACGGGTATGGCCCAGCCACCGGGTGAAATCGTACTGGTGCACGGCGAGCAAGAATCCAAAGCCGCCCTGAGAGAGAAACTCGAACAACATGGGTTGAATGTGCGGTAGAGGGCTGGCAACGGATCGCACACACATGTGAAGGGACACAGCAGTCGTCCATTGGGCGAAACCAAGGAACACTTATGAAGATGCAAAATGCTTGTCGTATCGTCGTCTGGTCAATCGTGGCCATTCCTTCCATCGTCGGCAGCGTGCCAATCGTGGGTGCGGGAGAGGACAAGTCGTCGGAACTCGCGGCCGATCTGCACGAGATCAAGCAGCGGATCTTGAAACCTCTGCTGCTACCGGTTCCTGCGGAGACGGCTCGAAGCCTCATGGCCTCGCTCCGCCCGGACGGGAGTTGGCCGGATGTCGATTATGAGGACCGCTCGCGTTCTGGTTGGAGGACGCCTGCCCATCTGCAGCGAGTGAGTTCACTGGCCCGGGCATGTAAGTCGCCAGCCTCGGAGCTTTGTGGCGACGAAGCGGTGCGGAAAGCACTCCTTGCGAGTTTGGACTACTGGCTTACTCACGACTTCCAGAATCCGAACTGGTGGTGGAACCAAATCGGTGTACCAAGGACGCTCCACCCGGTGCTTCTGATGTTCGAGGACGAATTATCAGAAGAACAACTCGGCAAGGGTTTGAAGATCCTCTCTCGGGCCAGGATCGGCATGACGGGGCAGAATCTTGTTTGGGTATCGGAGATCGTGGCGGTCCGTGCGATCATCGAAAACGATCCTGCTCTGGCGGCCAAGGCATACCGACGAATCGCCGACGAAATCCGCATCACGACCGGTGAAGGCATTCAACCGGATTTCAGCTTCCATCAGCACGGCCCTTGCTTGTACAACCACGGATACGGTGCCGCGTTCGCTGGGGACTGTTCACGTATCGCTGCGCAAGTGTCCGGTACTCACTTGGCATTTTCGCCGGAGAAGGTCGCCTTGCTGAGCAGCCTGATCTTGGACGGCAGCCAATGGATGGCCAAGGGCAGTGCGACGGACTACGGTGCCGAAGGCCGGGAAATCTCGCGCCCCGGACAGAGCGTTCGCTACTTGAGCACGGCGGCGCGAAATATGCTCGCTGTGACAGACGAACGTGCTCAAGAGTTTCGTGAGCTGGCAGCACGCGCTGCAGACCAGGAGGATCGGCCGCTGGAAGGCAACCGCCATTTCTGGCACTCGGACATGATGGTTCACCAAAGGGCCGATTACTACACGTCCGCTCGGATGTTCTCGCGAAGGATCGCCAACACGGACCACCCGTGCAACAACGAAGGCCTGAAGAGCCATCACATCGCCGATGGCTGCAATCTTGTGATGCGCACGGGCCAAGAGTACTACGACATCTTCCCCGTCTGGGACTGGCAAAAGATCCCCGGAACAACGGTCGAAGCGCGGCCGCAACTGGACGGTTCGCCGCGTCGACAGGGCGAGCGCACGTTTGTGGGCGGCGTGTCGGATGGCACATATGGCATGGCTGCCTTCGACTTCGCCCGAGACGACCTGAGCACACGAAAAAGTTGGTTCTTCTTCGACGACGAATATGTATGCCTTGGCGCCGGCATCACGTGTGACACGGACAACGCGGTGGTAACCACGCTCGACCAATGTCATCTGACAGGCGATGTCGCCGTGTGCGAGAGCGGTGAGGCCCGTCAGCTTGAACGCGGCACTTACGCCTTGGATCAGCCGGACTGGATACGCCACAACGAGATCACCTATTGGCTTCTGCAGCCAACTAGGATTCAGCTTCGCCACACCACGCAGCGAGGCAGTTGGCGCGAGATCGCCGTCCGCTACGACGATGCTGCGGTCTCGCGGGATGTCTTCACGCTCTGGATTGATCACGGCCAACGCCCGCGGGATGCGACCTATGCCTACTGCGTCGTTCCTGGGACCGAATCATCCGCGCTTTCCGCATTGCGCCAACCAGCGGTGACTGCCCTCGCCAACAAACCCGAGTTGCAGGCCGTGTCGCACACGGAACTCCAGATCACTGCGGCCGCATTCTATGAAGCGGGAAGCGTGGAAGTCCGCCCAGATCTGACGCTGGAGGTCGACGTTCCATGCCTTGTCTTGTTGCGCGAGATGGCCGACGAGATGACGTTTTCCGTTTCCAATCCAAAAAACGAGCAAGCCAAAGTGATCGTCGAGGTAAGCGAACGTCTGTTGGGCGAGGGCGTGGAAACGCTGGAAGGATCATCCAGATCTCGGATTGCGTTCGATCTTCCGGATGGCATCTGCGCCGGGAAGAGCGTCATCCGGACGTTTCAAATTGGTCGTTGACCTCAACCGGGAGGGTAACAATGAAGACGCGGCACTGGTTTCTGAATGTGATGGCAGTCCTGGCCACCATGGCGACATGCAACGCCGACGGATCGGCCGACGAGATGCAGGTGCGCACGGGCGACCGATTCGGCCTGAAGTTCTCCTCGACAGGCAAGTTGACTGGGGCATTCGTGGCTGACCGTGAGCTTCTGTCAGCAGGCCAAAAGGAACTATGTCCTATCAGCGTCTGCGATGTGACAAAATCTGCGCGGTTTGTGCCGGCAGAAGGTAGGACCCGTGCACACAAGGATGGAGCGATTGTACACGAAGCGAGACTTGCCGGCATGTCGCTCGATGTGACCGCTCGATATGAAGCGACGGACGAACTGATCGCGGTGAAACTGAACGTGCAGGACACCACCAGCCGGGATCGCGGCCTGTTGGTCCGTTTTGCTCTTCCGATTCAAGGCGAGGGCTGGCGTTGGTGGGATGACATGGAGACGACGCGTTCGATCGGCACAACGGGCACTTACGAGAACTCGAGACGCATTCGCGAATTTGCCGCCTTGCCCGAATGGCGCGACCAGCCGGCCTTGAATATGGGTGCGCACTCGGTGAATTTCTGCAACGTGGTATCCGGGCCCGTTGGGCTCTGCTACGCCGTGCCGTTGGATCAACCCCGTATCTTCCGAACCGGTTACGATGCCGACGAGCAGTTGTTCTACATCGTCTACGACGTGGCGTTGGCGAAAGAAACGAACCCGCTCAGCGCGGCCGACTTCACTTTCTATCTGTACCGCTGCGATCCGGTTTGGGGAATGCGCAGTGCGTTGGATCGATACTATCGTCTGTTTCCGCAATTCTTCACCAAACACATCAAGAAGGAAGGGATGTGGATGGCGTTTACCAGGTTGTCCGAAGTAGACAACGTGAACGAATTCCGTTTCGCGTACCAGGAGGGAGCACCGGAGCCGGGGTATGACGACCGTTTGGGTGTCGACAGCCTCACGTACTTCACCCATGCCGGCCTGTTTGCCAACATTCCCGACTACAACCCGGAGACGGATCCGGAACCTTCGTACGATCGGCAGCTTGACGCTGTGCGCGAGAAGTTCAGGCAAAACACGGGCAGCGCCGAAATATTCGATGCCTGCGCCCTCCACGACGCTCAGGATCGGCTGTCGGTCAAACGCACGTCTGTCTACGGCCACGTCATCGCGCAATACAATCTGGATCCGCAACTGCCGTACGGCCAGCACATGCTGGACAGAATCCCGGGCGTTTTCGAATCGTATCGCGAGCGGCGGGGCGGCGACCTGGACGGTTTCTACTACGACGGCATCACGACGGGCATCAACTATCGCCGAGACCATTTTGGTGCCGCAGAATATCCTCCTACATGGGATCCCGTGCAGAAGAAGCCCTTCCTTTACAACTACTTCTCGTCAGTCGAATTCGCCAGAGAGACGTCTGAGCGTCTCCATGCTCAAGGCAAGATCACGATGATGAACGGGGCGATGGGCAGCAGCTTCTACACCGCGCCCTACCTGGACGTGATGGGCGCAGAGACAGGCCTCCGGATCAACCGATCCAGCTTCAACTACGTCCGCACCATCTGCCGACAGAAGCCGTTCGTTACGCTGCTGAAAGGGAACTTCAGCAAACTGACCAAGGGCGACATGGCCTTGTTCATGAAGCGTTGCGTAGCCTATGGGGTGTTTCCGGGAGTATTCGACTGGCCTCCCAGCGGACTTGGGCCGGGTTCGCGCTACTGGGATCACGCCGAATGGTACGAGCGGGATCGAGCGAACTGGCGAAAGTACCAGACCATATGTCAGCAACTTGCCGAGGCCGGCTGGGAGCCATTGACGTTGGCACGAAGCAGCGAGCCGAGCCTCGCCTTGGAACGTTTCGGCAAAGCGGCAGACGGAGAGGTATTCTTCACAGTGCTGAACGACGCTTCCGAATCAGCAGATGCGTTGATTGCGATCTCGAAGAAGGCTCTGCCGGACGATCCTGTAGTTATCGACCAAGTCACCTCGCGATGGCTGCCCGCTGCGGTCATGCGAGGCGATTGTCTGTACGTGCCACTGCGTCTTGCTCCGGAATCGCTTGCTGTGTTGCACGTCGCGTCCAAGAGGCAATTTACCCAAAGCCACATTGAGGAAGTCGAACGCAACCTCACTTTGCGGAAGCACATGCAGAAGATCGACAAAGACCGGCCGGAGAGTCTCGTTCATTGGCGCGGCACGCGATACGGCACCTACCAGCGAGGGGAGGTGGACGGCAGATCTTGCCTGAAGCTGGCAAACGACTCGCCCAGCCAAACCAAAGGGGCGACGCAATGGGTGATGTTGTATCAGGACGAGCCAAGGCCGCTGCGACTCCGGCTTCGGCTCAAATGTGATCAGGTGGCCCCGAGCAACAACGGGAGTCTTCACGTGGACGCCTTGTTGTGCCACGTCAACATGAAGACCCGGTTCACCGAACGAAAACGGGAGAAGCTCCACCTTGACACAGGCACGTACGACTGGCGCGAGGTACACATCGATATCAAGCCCGAACGACCGCTGCGAAGCATCCAGTTGTCTCCTCACCTGTGGCGATGCTCGGGCACGGTCTGGATCGACGAGATTTCCGTCGCGCCGGTGGACGAACCGGAGACGCAGTACGTGGTCGATCCGACAATGGACCAATGGTACGAACGCGCAAACGTCGATTGCCTGAAGGATGTCGATGCAAGGTTTGCGCGGCTCGAATCCGACATCGCGGGACTGAAGGAGTCCGGCCCCGATGCCTTCGCCGATGACTGTGTTTCGATTTTGACTCGGGCGACCGAAGAGAAAAGATGGATTCGGGAGAATCACTTCGACAATCCGTGCCGCCGCGAGTTGCGAGAGCTGGACGATATGATCGCCAGACTATCCCTCGCCAGTTCGGTTTTGATGGGAGTCCACGGTCCGCATGTCGAAGCTCCGACCGTTGCGGTGCCGGGCGAAGAGATCGCCATCCGCGTTCGAGTCGATGGCGTAGAGGAGTCAAAAGCCCGCTACGCACTCCAGGCACCAGGTGGGTGGCCTTGTGAGGCCGTATCGAATGGCCGATTCAAGGTCGCGGTTCCGCAGAACGCGCTGGGAACGACCGCACAATTCGTAGCTATTGCCGAAATCGGATCGTCGGTCGATTCGTTGCTGCCCATGCGGACAACAAGAGAACTCCGCGTTGTCCCTGCTCTTGAGGGGAGCATGCGTCTGGGTGGCGTATCGACTTCGGCGGACCGATTTCAGTTCGTGATAGATGTGTCGAATAACAGTCGCACTTCGACGGAATTGTCTCTCAACACTGAACTTCCACAAGGCTGGCGTCGAGAACCACCAACGGACAAGTTTCGGTTGGAAGCGAAATCGTCGAAGAGTATAGAGTTCGTCGCGATCGGGTCAGGCGAGACGAAGCCCGGGCGATATGAAATACGCGCGGAGGCAACTTCATCGGAACACGCTGCACCGCTCAAGTTCTCTGAAACGGTGTTCTACCTGCCGGGATCGCTCAATCTGCTCAGAAACCCAGGCTTCGAAGCAAAAGGGGAAACAAGTTGGTCGAGAAACGAACGGGCGTACGAGATCGACGAAACACAATTCCGCGGTGGCAAACGAAGCCTGAAGCTATCGAACAGCTCACGTGAGCTCCGTAGTGGCACGTCGCAAACGATTACGCTGAACCAGAAGGTCCCTCGACCCATCATCGTCCGAGGCCATGCCAAAGCCAAAGGCGTGAGCGGCCATGCCGGCAGAGGTTTTGCGATCTACGTGGACATCTACTACACCGACGGCACACCGCTGTACGGCCAGACGATCGACTGGCAGACGGGAACCACCGACTGGCAGTACGGAGAAATGACGATCGAGCCGGCCAAACCCATTCGCAATCCTCGGCACCAAAATGCTGTTGGATTCTCGATGACGAGCCGGATATTCGGCG
>CAZUAH010000499.1:0-10304 GCA_964617665.1 uncultured Pirellulaceae bacterium | reverse complement strand
GGAGTCCCTCAAAATGATCCCCAATCGTGAAGAGAATCTGGGCCGCCGGAGCGGGTGCTGGAATAAGTCGGCCGAAAGCTGCTCGAGTTGGATTCGCGGGTGCGATTTTCCTGGATTTCGCGATGCCTGTATACCTCTGGACAATATAGGTTTCCGCTGTGTTCGAAAGACGGCGACCGTTTCGGCGAACGATCCCAACGACTAGGTCGACTCCGGCAAAGCGACACTGTGACCGGCCTTGGCCTCACGAGACACCGGCCCGAACGGCCCGGTGAGATGATACGATGCTGTTTCAGACCTGGACCTTTTGCGTCTTCTTCCTGCTATTCTATGTGGTGTACCTTCTTTTGGGAAAGTCCCGCGCCCGCACGCCGTGGCTGCTGCTGGCTTCGTATGTGTTCTACGGGTGGTTGAACCCGCTCTACCTTCTTCTTCTTCTCTGGCTGACCGGCGTCGATTATGCGGTTGTGGTGGGCATGACGGCCCAAGAGAGCCAGCGGTCGGCGAGGCAGAGGTTTCTTGGCGGGGTCTACAACCCGCTCTACTGGTTGCTGACGATTTGTCGCTTGCTCGTCAAGCTGTTGGCAGGCGTGCGACTGGCCGATGCCAGAAGCAAACGCCCCTGGCTGGCGTTGAGTTTGCTCAACGGGCTGGGAATGCTGGCCTTCTTCAAGTACCGCTTCTTCTTCGTCGCCAATCTCAACTGGCTACTGGCGCAGCTCGGGACCGGATTCGAGATTTTGGCCCCCGACCTGACGTTCGCCAGCGAGGGCGTCAACTCGCTGCTGGCATTGATCGGCACGTCGTATACGGTTGGCTCGATGAATTTGTGGCCGGTCGGCATCTCGTTTTACGTCTTCCGCTCGCTCACGTACAGCATCGACGCTGCCCGGGGCAACCTCAAGGAAGAACCGAGTTTCTTGAACTACGCCACGTTTGTCGCCCTGTTTCCGCAGATCCTGATGGGGCCGATCGATCGAGCGCGGGATATGCTGCCCCAGTTGCGCCGCGCACCGGCGATCACCCGGCATGACGTGGCCGACGGGCTTTCGCTCTTCATCGTCGGCCTGTTCAAGAAGGTGGCCTTGGCCGACTGTCTGAAGATCTACGTGGACCAGGTCTACAACGCGCCGCAGGACTATCATTCGCCCGCGTTGATCCTGGCGAGCGTTGCGTTTGCCTGGCAGATCTACTTCGACTTCAGCGGCTACACCGACATGGCCCGGGGCGTCGGGCGTCTGTTAGGCATCCGCATCATGCTCAACTTCAACAACCCGTATCTCGCCACCGGGTTGGGTGACTTCTGGCGACGTTGGCACATCAGCTTGTCGACCTGGTTTCGCGACTACGTCTATATCCCGCTCGGCGGAAGCCGCAAGGGGGAACTGCGCACGTACATCAACTTGACCGTGGTCATGCTCGTTTCGGGCCTTTGGCACGGGGCGCAATGGACGTTCGTGATCTGGGGCGCCATCCATGCGCTCGGCTACGGACTGACCCGGCCGTTGGAGCGAAGCCCGTTCTACAAGGAGCGTGTGCCGCGGCTGGTGAAGCAACTGCTGACGTTCTCGGTCGTCACGCTTGCCTGGGTGTTCTTCCGCTCGGACAGCCTCTCGCACGCCTGCTTGATTATCTCGCGAATCTTCACGAGTGGCCTGGCCGATCCACGTTTCCCGCTCTTGATGGGCTTTCTAATTCTCGCTGTATGGCTGTACCAACTTGCTTACGAGTCGAGAATGCGTCAGTTCCTGGCACGGGCACCGATAAGGATCGGGCTGGTTCTGTTGATGATTCTGTACCTGGCACTCTTCGGAGGCGCGGGTGTGCAAGGGTTCATATACGAGCAGTTCTAGAGTCGCGCCAGAAGACGTGCAGCTAAGCAAAGGCTAGAGAAACCATGACACGACAACAACCAGAACCGAACGACACGCCTCAAGACACAGAGTGTCCCGAGGTGCCGTTCGGCTCGAGCGAAATTCGCCTAACGCCCCGGCAATGGCTTGTGTCGGGCATCGCATTAGCAGCGGTGGTTTGGTTCGCCCCGGTCGGCTGGACCTGGATCGAACGACTCAATCCAGGGGCGGACTATCGGATACCTTATGGGCTCGGTCACGACTACTGGATGTACAACCGGTACTGCCGTCAGGTCGCGCCGGAGGATCGGACGTTACTTATCGGTGACTCGGTCGCCTGGGGACATTATGTCGCTGCCGACGAGACCCTTTCGCACTACCTCAACGAATTGGCCGGCGAAGACCGTTTCGCCAACCTGGGCGTCGACGGTATCCATCCGGTCGCCATGGCCGGGTTGATCGACAACTACGGTCGCCCGATCGCAAACAAGAACGTCATTCTCCACTGCAACTTCCTCTGGATGAGTTCCGAGCGGCACGATCTGCAGGTCAAAAAAGAGTTCACGTTCAACCATCCTGAACTGATTCCACAATTCTATCCGCAGATTCCCTGCTACCGGGAAACGACCGCCCGGCGTCTCGGGATTGTCATCGGCCGAAAGGTCCCTTTCCTGAGCTGGGCCAGCCACATAAGGATTGCTTACTTCGACGGCGACGCGTTGCCTGAGTGGACGATCGACCACCCGTACGCCAATCCCGCATCCCGCATCTCGCTCGAACTCACCTCGCCCAACGAGCCACCGTCGCCAGTACCGGTTGCCAAGCCTTGGACTGAGAAAAGCCTTGGCCGGTTCACTCCCGAGTGGGTCGATCTGGAAACGTCGCTTCAATGGATGTATTTCTGCCGGACCATCCAGACTTTTGAGCAGCGTGGGAACCGGGTGTTCGTGTTGATCGGCCCTTTCAACGAACACATGCTCACCGACGAAGGTCTTCGCGGCTATAGGAGAATCCAAGCGGAAGCAGAAGCGTGGCTCACGGCCAATGGCGTCGCGTACTGGACTCCTTCGACACTGCCGAGCGAGTACTACGCCGACGCCAGCCATCCACTGGCCGAGGGCTACGAATCACTGGCAAAGGATCTCTTTGAGAACGAAGGTTATGGCCAGTTCTCCTCAGCAGGGATCGACTCGTCTGCGAGCGCACTACCAGTACTACGGGAGCAGCAGCGATATGCCAAGCTTGCAGCGATACCATCGCCTAGCAATGCGTCTGGCCCTGAAATATTGAACCGCCACAGCCAGTGCCGCTCTCTCAATTTGGCCGGGTTCGCTGAATGCCGAAAGCACTAGGGCACTATCCGCTGCCGAAGCGGATCGTGCTGACGCTGCCCCAATCCCCGCCGCTGGTTGGCCCACTCGACGGCGTCGAAGTCGTCACGCGATCGGATCAGAAGAAACGATGGGACTTCCCCCACGGTCGTCGAGCAGTACCTCCAGACCTCCGACTTCGTCGAACCGATCTTGAGCAAGCCGAATGCGGTTAGTCTCACGACCGGCAAGCGGGCAACTTGCTCGCACGCGCTGCCGTCGCATCCGGCAAAGCTGGCCAACGACGGCCGGAGCAACGACACGGGCAGCTACTGGGCAACCGACGTGAAAGAGCACCCCGGTGATGCGTGGTGGCAAGTCGATCTGAAGGAGCCGACGACCGTCGGCCGCGTGGTCGTCGTCGGCTACTACGGCGACGGACGCCACTACGGCTTCACGGTCGAAGCATCGCTCGACGGGAAGAAATGGGACCTAGTCGCCGATCAACGCGACAACAAAATGCCTTCTACACAGGCCGGCTACACCTGCCGCTTCAAACGTCACGTGGTACGCTACATCCGAGTGATCCAGACGCACAACTCGGCCAACACCGGCCGACACCTCGTTGAGGTGTCCGCGTATCAGCCATAAAGGACCCGCAATGATCCACCTGATCGTCCGAATGCAGACTGTCACAACCATGTTGCTTGCCGCCAACGTTGCCGCCGTCGCGTGTGCATCGGCGCCGATGTTCGATCCGGCAATCGACCGGCCAGGCGAGGAGTGGTGCTATGCGGCGCAGTCGACGACGGTGATTGGCATGCCGTTCGTGCCCACGCCGGTCCAGGTCACGTATGACGGCGCCGTCTACACGGGCTACGCGGAGTTGTGTTTCTTCTATGGCAGGACCCTTCAACCGGTGATGGCCAGGAACAAGACGTTTCTCGACGGCTGGATTCCGGTGGTCGGCTACGGCTGGGAGGATGATGGAGTTGATTATCAGCTTGAGATCTTCAGCGCGGAGTTGCCCGAACTCGGCACGGCGAACCTGGTGCAATTCGCCCGGATGACCATGACGAATTCGGGCAATTCGCCGGCCGAAGGTGTCGTGGCCGCGGCAGCAAGAGGTTCCGCTGGGCATTTTCGTAAAGGCGGGGTCCGCGAACCTGTTACTCCAACCACTCGCTTCACCATCCGCGACAACTGCCTGACCCGCAACGGGAAGCTGATCTACGCGTTTTCGCCGGGAGCGGAAACCTACGCCGTGCCGGATACGGCGTACGAGCAGCCTTATCAGGCGAAGGACTATTACATCACCGATCGCGTCGCGACGGGCCTGAGCGTCTATCGGCGCTCGCTCGAACCGGGTGAGACATACACTGCCGTGTTCAAGATGCCGCGCGTCCCGCTTGCCGACCCGCAGCAGATCGCCGCGGTGACCGCCGCCGACTATCAAGCCACGCTCGATCGGACCGTTCAGTTCTGGCAGGAATTGTTCGGCGAGGTGCAGTTCGAAATCCCCGAAAAGCGTGTCAACGATTCGTATCGAGCAGCTATGGTTCATCTGATCCTGGCGACCCGATCCCAGGGCGGCGGCAAACGCCAGGGCAGCGGGCTGCCGTACGATGCCCTGTTTCTGAACGACTATGTCGACATGCTCCTGGCCTACGATACGGCCGGTCTTTACGAATTCAGCGAACCGAATGTGGATTGGCTGATCCGCAAACAGCACGCGTCGGGCATGTTCATCGATGTTCACAACCGCGGCAACGACGATATCGTCACGTCGCACGGCCAAGGGCTTTTCAGCTTGGCCTATCATTTCATCACGACCCGCGATCGAGCGTATGGCGAGCGAGTCTATCCCGCCATTCGCAAGGGTGCGGAGTTCATTATCAAAGATCATAAGTCTGACAAGTACGGTTTGATTCGGCCATCCATTCCCTATGATGCGCCGATGGTCACCGGCTATCACACGTGCCACAATCTGTTCGCCCTGCTGGCGCTTCGGACGTCTATTCGAGTTGCTCGATTGCTCGGCGAGACAGAAGATGCCGAAACCTGGAGCCAAGCGAACGACACCTATACCGACGCAATCGTGCGAGCGATCGACTGGATCTACAAGAAGGAAGGCTACATCCGATCGGGCCTCTATGACTGGAAGGCGGGCTATGTCCAGGGGAGAGTGGGGAACCCGAACAAGATCCCCAATCAGGATTGGGAAAACAACCTCCTGGTCTACCCGACCGAGTTGCTCCGCCCCGATGATCCGCGAGTGGCCACGACACTGGCGACCATACGGGCGAGAAAGTATCGAGAAGGCTGCATGAGTTACCGCAACGGCATGCACGTTCACCAGTATGTCACGCTGAACCAGGCGAACCAGTACCGAGCGATCGGCGACCAGAAACATGCGTTGTTAGACCTCTATCATGTCTTGCTTCACAACGGTTCGACGCATGAAGGATTCGAGAATATGGTGGTTCCGTGGTCAACTCGAACGCCGGCTGCAGGCTGCCCACCTCCGCACGCCTGGGCCGCTGCCAAGACGGCGCTGTTCATCCGTAATATGATGGTCTGCGAATACGGCGGGCAGTGCGGGGTCGATGAGAGCAGCCGGGATCTTCATCTGTACTCGCTGATCTCGCCGGCGTGGATGGTGCCCGGGAAGAAGCTGGCCATGCGGAACGCGCCGACGGAAATGGGCAGGGTTTCCAGTACGCTCTCGTTCGCCGAAGACGGTGCGGCGTTAACGGTCAACGCAGATTTTCATCAACCGCCGCGGTATCTCGTCTTCCGCACACCCTACACCGTGGAACTGGATTCGTTCACCTCCGACGCAAGCCGCGCCTTCGAGGAAGACGGACTGCTCTTCTTCGCGCCGGACGTGACTCGGGCGTCGATCAGATGGCGCCATAGACTTGGCGCCCATGCCGAGAACTATCAGAAAATCCTCAGGAGCTATCGCGCCGAATACGACTTTGTGGTAGAGGATGGGAACTACGATCCCGCCCGCGCCGGCCGGCCGTTCTTGCTTGCCGACGAAAAGGAGCATCCTGCCGAGCCCTTGAGCTTCGATTTGGTGCGTAGAGCCTTCCTGAAGGAGTACAGCAGGAGATTCAAAGACTACGTCAAGGAAGGCGGCCAACCCTACCCGGTCGAACCGCCGCCGTTGCTGACCGCCGAGCAACGGCGCGCCGACTACGCTAGACATTTTCCGCCGGTTGATCCCGCCGTCGTTGGCATCGCCGTACACAAGCCCGTCACGGCGTCGGCATCCCTCGGGCAATACTCACCGCACCTTGCGGTGGACGGAGATGCCTCCAAGCTACAATCCAGTTGGCAGACAGATCCCTACCCGGCCTGGCTTCAGATCGACCTTGAGAAACCGATCGAAATCGACCGCATCCACGTCTATCCGTCTTGGGGTAGCGGTCGCTACTATCGTTACACCGTGGAGGTATCCAGGGACGGTAGGAGATGGGCCCAAGTGGCCGACATGAGCGACAACACCGCCCCAGCCACATCGAAAGGCGACGACCACCGTTTCGAGTCGCAGTTGGCCCGATACGTTCGCGTGACGATGTTGTACCACAACCGAAACAAGGGCGTACACCTCGTGGAAGTCCGAGTCTTTCCAGCCGAGTAGACAGACGTGGCTTGCTGAGAACACCTCGATCGTGCGCCTGCTCGGTGGAATCCACCGCTTCGTCGGGTGAACCTCGGTAAGGAAAAGGTATACGATTCGTCACCATCTCGGCGCGGAGAGCCTACCCTCAACGGTATCAAGGTGGCGTTGGTCGAACCTAAAGATAAAGCATATGGCCTGTGTAGGATGTACCAGCTCTTGCGTCACGATGCGCCATACCAAATCGAGGTCTTCAGATCGCTTGAGGACGCGTTTGGATATCTGGAATTGGACGTGGAAACGAGGACCGTGCTGTCAAACCGTTTCACCTGATCAGCGGGGGCTATGCCCGAGCATTCCGAAGACAGTCCGAACAGAAAGCTGAAGGCGAAAGACAAATCCACGGCTTAGTTCAAGCGTCTTTTCAGCACGTGATCTTGAGATGCTCCGTCAATACCTGGAGGCCTAAACAAATGACCTGATACATCAGATGAGATAATGAGAAAGGAACTTCTTCATGTCAGCGCATGTAACTCGCATATCTTGTTCGTGGTGTTCATCTCTCGTACTGGCGATATTGACCAGTTCAACCAACAGAGTTCACGGACAAACCCAACAAGCCCGTGGAGTTCAGCCTGATGACAATCCAGGCAAGGCACCGGGTATTGTAACATCGCCCGCCTACTAGGTCCGCCTGGTCGAATGCACTTGTGTCGCGGCTGCAGCACCCATCGGATGAGCAGTTCCACAGTTTTGATTGCGCGAAAACTACAGATGTCCGACACCCCTCGGAGGTTGTTGACCTCTCGGCATTTCTCATCAATTTGACGACACCTCCAGACGAAGAGAGCCCGTTCAACACGACATCACGGTTCTCTCGCGGTTCGCGTACAACTAGACTGAAGTCATCTTGTACCCTGTATGCCACGATCTCAAGGCGTGCACCGACGAGGAGCAGACAGCATGCAAACGAAAGTGGTCCAGATAGCACTGGCTATCCTCGTCGCGTCGGGATTTTCGGTCGGTGATGCCAAAGCGGAAGATGAATGGGATATTCCGAAGGATCCATCGAAGTTTCACATCTTCATTTTCGCTGGCCAGTCCAACATGGCCGGTGGCTTCAAAGAGAGCCATCTATACGATGATGAGGGCAACTACGATCCGGTCACCGACCCGGTCCCACGCGTTCTGCAGTACCGCGGAAAGTCATGGCAGCCCGCCGCGCACCCGTTGACCAAACACGTCAAGCGCAGCTTTTCGATTCCGCTGCCGTTTGCGCAGAAGTATCTGGAAGAGATCAACGACCCGGAGGTGAAAGCCGGGCTGGTCATCCGCGCCTTCGGCGGCAAGGCGATTGATCACTTCACCCGGGGCGGTGCCTACCATCCCGGCCCAGGGCTGAAAGAACTGAAGAGACAGGGCACATTCAAAGGATTCATCTGGCATCAGGGCGAGTCGGACACAACCAGGGTGTACCGCTTCACCACGTATGAAAGAAAACTGCATGGTCTGGTGGCGGACATCCGAGGTTACCTCGATCAGCCAGATTTGCCCTTTGTGACGGGCCAGATTTCTCGGTATGGCAGCAACGAGGAACCGACGAATGACTATTGGTCGGAATCCATCGGCGTGGTCACGCGCGTTCTGGCCAATGTCGGCGAGAAGCTGAACCATGCGGCACATATTCGCTCTTCGGGCGCGGCCACTTGCACGGAACATGTCCGTACACTTGTGGATGAGGACGGTAAGCCCACCGGAAAAGCCATGCGCATGCGCGATGACCCGGTCCACTTCAATCGCTCGGGTTACACGACTCTAGCACACCGGTACGTGGGCGCAATACTCGACCGTCCGTCGTTCAAGAACGATCCCGTACGCGTAGTAACCGTTCCCGGACGGGCTTTCATGGCATCATTGGTCAAAGAGGTCTCGGACATCTCAAAGGACGAGTTGACTTTCTCCTGCAGCGGAACGCCGGACTGGATGACCATCACCCCGGACGGAGCGGTTTCGGGCACGGCGCCTGCTCTGGGAACCTACGCCAGCTCCGTGATGGTCACCGACAGAAGTGGAGCCGTGGATACGTGTGAGCTACTTGTTGTCGCACAGGAAGCCGGGCCCCCCGTGTTTTCCGGCGACTCGTTCCAACGATCGCCGGCCATCACTGGAAAAAACTACAGAGACAGGGTGAGGTTTGACCGGGTGAGGGCATGGTCCTCGGAGGCGTACGAACCCAATGGAGACGCACTGAAGTTCTCCAAGGTCAGCGGTCCGGACTGGCTGAAGGTATCAAGCGATGGATCATTTGCAGGAACGCCCGGACCGGAAGATGCCGGAAAGACCAACGCGTTCACGTTGAAGGTTGCCGACATCGACGGGTCGGCCACCGCAACCTACAGCTTGGAAGTTCTCGGAAACAACACGGTCTGGATTGAAGGTTTCGATTGTTACCCGGACATCAAGCAGGAGACAGCCGGTGACGTAGTGCACTTCAATGCCGAGACGCCTACGGATACCTGGTTCCTTATCCATGGGAGTTTCCCGGTCAACGAGCCCAAAGAGTACTACGATTTGCACACCTCGCTTTCCGGCCAAATGCACAAGTTCAGCAAAGGCACGGTCTGCGCGCGGGCCATCGCGCTGGACGAAAGTCGTTTCTCTGGCAGGAAAGGACGCTATCGTTTCCGATTCAACCTGTTCGGCGTTGCCCCGGAAGACGCCCACTTCTTCGTAAGCATCTACGACGTAACCGGAGCAACAGAGGATGACGGTTGTACCATTGAACTTACGAACAAGAAGTTAAGAGGAGTCGCGACCAATGTCGTAGCAAAAGGAAATGCGACAGTTATGAAACTCGCGGAAAGAGATTTCAGAGGCACGGACGGCAGCGGACCGCAGGAGCTCTACTTCGAGTACGACGGCGCCGGGCACGTGCTCCTGGTGTTTTCAGCATCCCGTGACACGGCCGAAAGGGGCGGCGGTTCACAGTTCGATGATCTCAGTGTTGTGGTTGTTGAGTGAAAGCGTGACAATACAAACCAAGCCATTGACTGCCGTTATGCTGCTTCTGCACGCTGAGGCAACTTCACGAAGCTTGCCGCGACGTTTAAGGCCGCGTGGCTCTCCAATGGAACAGTGGTACGGCACGACAATGAACGGAAACTTCGCGGAAAGCGTTGTTTCTGAAGGAGAAGTGATCTGTGAGTATCAACAGGTTGATTGCATCCATCGTTATCTGCGCTAGCCTCTCTTCCTCGTTGCCATTCGCCGGGCAGGCGGCCGACAGCGCCGAAGGCATTTTTGCCGCCACCGGGGCCAAGGGCGGCTTGGTCGTTCACTTGGGCTGTGGCGACGGGAAATTGACTGCGGCGTTGGGGGCTGGCGAGGGCTTCCTCATTCACGGGCTCGATGCCGATGCGGTCAACGTTACGAGGGCTCGCGATTTCCTCCAGGCGAAGGGCGTCTCCGGCGGCCCAGATTCTCTTCACGATTGGGGATCATTTTGAGGGACTC
>CAZUAH010000498.1:0-10327 GCA_964617665.1 uncultured Pirellulaceae bacterium | reverse complement strand
TGTATGGTATCATCTATATCTACAATCCCGTTGACAAGGAATTGCAGGATAGACTGAAAGAGCGAACTCAGGGGGAAGGGCTGACCGGCACAGTTCAGCCTGAAACAGGCGCGCCGGGTTAGGCCGATCGGACGCTAACATCGACGACGACTGTCAGGCCCTAGTTCGCAATCCTGCCTTCGAGCGGCAGGCGTTCTCATGACGTAACTACGCTTCGAGGCGATACTACCGACCAACGCAAGTTGGGCCTAAGGGGTGAATATCGTTTTTGGGAGAAACGACGATGAGGCTCAAACTCAATTTCGGCAAAGGTGGCTTGAAAGGCTTCGTTTCGCATCACGCGGAGAAGGCGATTTTCGGCCTAGTCCTTTGTTTGGTGGCATTCTTCATCTACTCCAGCGCCACGCAGGAAGTAGAGGAGACCGGTTCACCGGAGGATCTCAAGCGAAACGCCAGCAGTGCTCGCTCTGGGCTCGACCAGGACTACTGGGACGCGATTCGTCCCGAGCGAGAGAAGGAAGTCGAGGATTATGGGGGCAAGGCCGAGGAAGGTCGGAAGCCAATTGACGAAGCCGACTATGCGTTATCGAATATCTGGGACCCAGGCGTTACCCCCAGGCGAGGGAAACGCGGCGATCCGAAGATGTTGGGTCCGCAACTGGTTGAAGCGTCGGGTGGTGTTTTCAACATTCCGATACGGACCGCTAGTCGCGAAGATTTCTGGGAGAACGACAAAGATGCGGTCGCCAAACCAAAAGAGGAAGCCAAACCATGGCGAAGAAGGCCCAAGAAGAAGAAACCAAGTCGCGGTTACATGGGCGGTTCCTCCGACGGCGATATGCTTTCGGGGGCCGCTGGCGGCGGCTCAGAGTACGGCGAGGAAGAAGAAGAGATGGGGTCCGGCTACATGGGCTCCGGAATGGACGACGAAGGGTCAATGGGGCCGGGGGCGATGATGACGTCAGGAATGACCGGCGGCCGGAGAACCATTGGCAAGATCTACAGGGACCTGTACATCAAAGGGTATCAGGGCACCTTCAGCCAAATGGGTGCTCAGGGTGCTCTGGGAAGATCGTATGCAGTTGTGGGCGTTACTGCCACCGTGCCCTATGAGAAGCAGTGGGAAGAGTACGAAAGGGCTCTGGCCGGAACGACCGGCTACAGTGCGAAACAGGATATCCCGAAATATCTGTTCTTCCTGGCGGAAAGGGCTGAAGTGTCCGCCGATCCGAATGCCCCGCTGGACTGGAAACCGATTTCCAACAGCAACTATGCAATGAAGCTGTCAGCGCGATACGCCGCATTCCCAAAGGAAGTGGCGGACGAGGCGTACACTGTCCCGGGTGTGCTGACCATGCCAATACCTCCGATCATGCTGAAATCGTTCGACGACATCGTCGTTCACAGCGATATCCCGCGACAGCAGGTTAAACGCATACAAGTGGCGAGCACGGAGGAAGCACCGGACGAGGAGGAGCCCATCGAAATCGAATCCTCGGAACTCTCGCCAGGCGACTTGAGCATTCCAAAGGTTGGTCCCGGCACAACGGGCGGTGGTGGAATGTATGGACCGGGAGCTGGTGGTAGTGGCATGTACGCGCCCGAAGGCTCCGGTAGCATGATGGGATCAGCCGAGGGTTCTTCATCGTTTGGCAGCGGATCCGAAATGGACTACGGGGATGGCGATGAAGGTATGTACGATGAAGAAGGATCCGGTTACGGATCGGGGGGCGGTTATGGAACTCCCTTCGGGAACGAGCAAGAGCTAACCGTGGTGAAGCACAAGATGGTACGGTTCTTCGACCTGACAGCCGAACCGGGCAAGTCGTACCGGTATCGCGTTGCGGTCGTGCTGGAAGATCCCAACCACCCGCGCGATCCGCAAGCCGCACCAAGCACAAGAATCCTGGACGCTGCAGTTGCGAAACGAGTCCGGGAGGTGGAAGCGAAAGACGCGGAAACCAGCACGAGGACGGGGCAGACAACGAGGACTTTCTACCTGCAAACGGATTGGAGCGAAGCGAGCAATGTCGTAACCGTCGCAAAGCCAGAGAAGTACGTTGCTGGTGGCGCGACGCACGGCAAGGTAATCCCGCTGTCTGACAGTATCGAAATCCAAACGACAGAGTCCAAGGGGAAGCTTGTCACCATGGTTTGGGATGACAACAGAGCTGCGGAGATTCCGGCTGAGAAGGAGGTCTTTCGCGGCTCTTACTTGAGTTTCACGGAAGACGCCGATGCATTGCACCCGTTGACACAACAGATCAAGACGATCGAAGGCTTCGAGTTCAATACGGATGCCTTTGTTGCCGATCTCCGTGGCGGCAAGAAACTGATCACGGACATCGACGAAGAGAACGACGACGAGGAGACTATCCACTATACGCCAGGCGAATTCCTAGTCATCGATGGCGAGGGCAATCTACTTGCCTGCAACGAAATCGACGATACCGAGGAGTTTCGACGTCTAACGTTCGCCGAGGACACTGCGCAGCCAATAACGGCGTCCGGTGGCGGTATGCCTGGTGACTACGGCGACATGATGGACTATGGCGAATTCGGCAGCGGTATGGATATGGAAGATGACGGTGGTGGAGGCGGCGAGGAACACTAAGTATCGCCTTCGCCTGAATAGGGGCGGCCGTTGGGTCTGCCGTCAACCTCTTCAGTAGACCACGCTATGCGCTGCGACCGCGTTAGAAGTCTTCGGGCAAGTTGTGCCCCATCTTGTCTCGTTTCGTGGCTAAATACTGCTGGTTGTGCTCGTTCACCGGAGGCATAATCGGCACTTGGTCGACAACCTCTAGGTCAAAGCCGTCGTAGATAAACGCGTCGGTCTTCTTCGGGTTGTTGGTCAGTAGTCGGACGCTGTGCATGCCCAAATCCTTGAGGATCTGAATGCCGACGCCGTAGTCTCGCATGTCTGCCTTGTAACCCAACGCTAGGTTGGCTTCGACCGTGTCGAGCCCTTGCTCCTGTAAGGCGTACGCTTTCATCTTCTCGGCCAGCCCAATGCCACGGCCTTCCTGCGGCAGATAGACCAGTACGCCGGCACCTTCCTGGCTGATCATATCCAGGGCCATTTGGAACTGTTCGCCACAATCGCACCGCAAGGAGTGCAGCACGTCGCCGGTGAAACAACTGGAATGAATGCGGACCAATGGTGCCGCGAGTTTCTGCGGCTGTCCCAGTACCAGGGCAAACGGTTGCTCGTGCTCGTAGCGTACGTCGTACACAACGACCTTGAAACGCCCGTACGGCGTCGGCAAGTTGGCCTCTGCACAACGGTTCACCAGCTTTTCGTTCACGCGGCGATGTGCGATCAACTGCTCGATGGAGATGATTTCCAGATTGTGTTTACTCGCCAGGTTCCTCATATAATCGCGAGTTGCCCGTTCGCCCTTCTCGTCAAGGATCTCGCTTAGCACGCCACCCGGTGTCAGGCCGGCCATGCGAGACAAATCGACGGCAGCTTCTGTGTGTCCCGCGCGCCGTAACACACCACCCTCCTTGGCCAGAAGCGGATGCACATGCCCCGGGCGAACGAAATCCCCGGCCGTGGTCGAAGGATCAACCATCGATCGTACCGTGAGGGATTTTTCTTCTGCGGTAATCCCAGTTTTCGCCGACTTGTGATCGATGGGAGTCATGAACGCGGTGCTTAGCGGGGCCGTGTTCGAATCGACTATCGGATTCAACTCAAGTCGTTTGCATACCTCGGGAAGAACGGGCACACAGAACTCACCGCGCCCGGTGAGGATGAAGTTGACAACTTCCGGCGTTGCCTTTTCGGCCGCGCAGATGAAATCGCCTTCGTTTTCGCGGTCTTCAGCGTCGACCACGATCACCACTTCGCCACGCCCGATGGCATCCACCGCCGTCTGAATACTGGAAAATTCACTTGCCAAGGTGGCCGTCTCCTCATTCATAGCTTCTACGTTGTTCAAATATACTCGTACCCTGTATTATAGACGGCAAAGCGTCCGCCGCTAGGTTCCCGCGCCCCACTAATTGGCGGTGTCTCGGGACAGGGTATTCGTATTAAGTAAAGTCTAACACCTGCCCCTGGTTTTCAAGCCCAAATCGAACTTGATGCTGGAACGCGAAGAACACATCGAACAAGCCTATCTCTTTCGTATACTCGGCGAACGGCTTCCTGAGAATTTCCCACTGCAGGACCTCCTGGGGCAAATTCGTCACGAATTATTGGCCACAACTAAGCTTCCCATGGCCATCGACTACATGCTCGCCGAATTGCGGCACAGCGGGGTGGTTTCCAACGCAATGAGGCGGTTGGACCACTATTTCACACCGTTTCAGACGTACATCATCGAGGCGGCCGAGGATGAACGGGGGCGATTCGACATGCACGTGGCAATCGAGGTACTGCACCATGAGGCCAAGTACAGATCCGGAGACCCCACTTGCGAAGGGCTGTTCATGTATCAGTTTGAAACGCTCTCTCGCAACCGGCTGCGCTACGACTATGGACTAGATGCGGTGGCGGGTGATCCCATGTACAGCGACGACTGGAAAGAGTGGATCCAGACTGTGCGTCGCCAAGTCGGCATCATCGATTTTGCCGATATGATCTACGTGCGTAGCTGGGAGTACATTCGGCACCGGACCCAGCCGGGATGCTCCCCGCCGGAACCGGAGAAGCCCATCTTGTTCGGCGAAAAGGAAGGCAAAATCGCTTGGGCAAACCGCGAAAAGGACCCCATGTATCTATTCGCCGCGCTGCAACGGCACTTAAGCTATCCCATGGCCCCGCGATTGAAGAAGGTGGATGAAACGCAGCAAATAATCCCACAGATGTTGCGACGATTAGAACGTCTGGAGACGCGAATCAGGTTGATCGAGGAAGAAAACCGCGAAGGTATTGATATCACCAAGTTCTACGCTGGGAATGAAGGCGGCAAGAGAAGTGAGTCCGATTGAAACGGCGGTTTCGTCATTCCCTATCTGCAATCACCTCCGACAGTAACTCGTCCAGGTCGGAAATCTCGCGCAGTTCTTCCACCAACCGCGGGTGAACGAAGATTCGTACGCGCTTGACGTAATCGTCGAATTGTTCCTGGGCCAGCGTACGTACCACCGGAGAAACTTCGCCCAGCGGCCGATATCGTCCTTCCTTGCGGAAGTGGATATCCACGTTGAATTCCACCTCCAGCTTCGTCGGTGGTGCATCGAACAAGATCTCTGTCGGCGCAACTCGACGACGCAGGCGGCGGCTCACTGCGTTCGCGAATTCTTCCGCGCACTCGGCCAACCACGGATAAGGCCGCCGGGCTAATCGAGCGTATAGGTCTTGCCTCTCAAAATAGCTGAATTGTGCCAGCCGTTTGTAAAGCCTACGCACCGGCCCAAATAAGCCGGCCAGCAACTCCCTCGCTGGCCCGTCCGCTGCCGTTCGTTTCAACTCCGCAACCATGCGCTGCTCGGACCGGCGAAACAGCGAATCCAGATCAAGTTGTTCGTACAGCAAGTAGAACGCCCGCTGCAACATCGCTGTAGCGGCCCTGACTGTGTGGTGCCAATAGACCTCGCTGAACATCACATAGCGGGCGAAGACCATCATCTCGGCCGCCGTACGGCCCTTGTCGGTAATCGCCAAACCATCACCCGCCTCGTTCAGACAAAGACTGCCAGTCAATCGCTGTTGGTCGAAATTCCGACCGTAGGGAACGCCTGCGTGCAGGCTATCGCGTGCCAAGTAGTCCATCTTGTCGATGTCGATGGGGCCAGACAGAATGCTGTGCAGGATGCTGGATCGCGCATCTCGAGGTTCTTCGGACAACAACGCTACCAGCTCTCGAGGATTGACATCCCATTCAGACCGTAACGTGTCCGCAATCTCTGTCTCCAATACAAAGCTATTGGCGAACAGTTCGTGTTCCGGAACGCCTGGTAAATCCAAATCTTCGATTGCATGGCAAAATGGCCAGTGTCCCAAATCGTGCAATAAGGCCGCGGCGATTAACGCTTCCGCATCGTGGCACGTGATCGTCGCACAAAAGCGAGGATCGTGAGCAAGCTGCTTCAAATACAGTAGCGCCATCCGGTAGACGCCCAGCGAATGCTCGAATCGCGTGTGGTGAGCGGCGGGATATACCAGCGAGACCAGTCCCAACTGACTTATGTGAGCCAAACGCCGGAACTCGGCAGCGTCGATGATCTGTTGGACGCGCGGTGTCAGCGGTACATCGACTTGATCCGGAATACGAACTAGATGTCGGCGAGCGTCAAGGCCGTCGAGTTCGGGGATATCGCTGATCTTGTGCATGGCGAATAGAAGTGGGCCGGTCGGAATAGAACGGACAGTCTGTGTTCCAGTAGTCTATCAGCTAACCACCCAACCGGTCACGAGCGAAGCACAACTCGTTGCTGATTTCCTATTGAGGCCAATCCGTTCCATTCCAAAACCGCATCTAAACCCACTGGGCGAACCAAGGCCCCACGCCAGGATTCGCCTACAAACGTGACGAAGAGCAAGCTTCCTACCTTCCCTCCGCGCTGTATATATCGCAAAACTGAAGCTCGGGTCTTATCGGGAAGGTCGCCTAAATCGATAATCCTTGCTGGGCATGCCCAGCTTGAATCGATCGTGACGGTTTTGCCGTTTGCCTATTCCAGGTGACCTCGCCGAATGTCAATCAAGGAACTGAGCGATGGCTTAGGCATATCACTCGTGTCGAACATGCCCGCGTGTGCGAATTTGTGCGGCATGGAATCGAACACTTGGTTCCACACAAGTGCCTGGACGGATTGCTTGGCCAGCAGCGTTGTAGCCAGACGCTCGACTTGCACCTTCTGGCTTTCCGAGGAAAGACCGCCGTCCGCTGCCGCTGGGAGTGGAACACCAGATTCCTGGTCCGCATGAGGATCGTCGGAGTCGCCGGCTGGTACAGTGAGCAGCAGAATCAAGGGCAATCCGAAGATACTCCATTGATCGACGTGATCACTGATTTCCAGTATGTCTCTTGGCAGCGTGCCGCCAGGCCAGTAGCCGAGGTTCATTTCCAGACCAATACCCGCCACACCCAGATCGGCTCGCACGAGCATTTCGGCGAATTGCATCGGCCACAATTCCGTTTCGTCGGTCAGCACATATTCTGCCCAAGGCTGATCCACGCTTACTATCACCGGAGTGCGGGGATCGGCCGACCGCGTCGTCTCGATGGCAAGGGCCGTCAAACGAAGTCGCTGTTCGTCCGACAGGGATGGGATTCCGTTCGTGTTCATGCCGGCGGCGCAATGCCAAAGGTGTACCTGTCCCCTGTATTTTTCGACTGTGGCCCAAATGTAGTCCCGTATGCACGCCGCCAGTTGCTCGAAATCGCTTTCGTACTCCATCAGCCAGTCGGGCAGTACTTGGCGATCCAGTCGCATCAACGGCCCACCGATGATTTTCAGGCCGAGACGGAGGCACCGCTGCATTTGCTTGTCGGACAAGGACCATTGTCGCTCGCCCGCAGTGGGTTCCGCGGTCTTCCAGGCCATCGGAACAACTGCCGAATTGAAAGCAGCGCCGAACATGGGCTCGGCGTTCGCTGGCATTTGCTCAGGGCCCAGGTTTCCCGCTAGAAGCGTCGCGAGCGGTGACGATTCTTCGTGACGAAACTCCAGAACCTGCTGCCCGTATTGCTCTCCGAGCTTGACGATTCCATCGAGTCCTACCCGTATGGCCTCTTCCGCGGCAGCGGCCGCCGTCAATGGCTCGTCTTGCGATGTAGCGGCACAGGTGAAATGCGACACGGCCGACTTCATGTACGAAGCCAACTCGTCAGTGAGCCGCAGCCCCCCCATCTGCCAAATAGAGGCTCGGCTGCGTAGCCGGTTCACGGTGCCACGTGCCAATTCGACGGGCAGGTGATAAGGACGCTCGCGTTCCATCAGACTGGCCGTGGACAGCAGCAACTCCCCATGTCCCTGGACCCGCCACGGAATATGGAGATTTCCCGAATCGTCGATCGGGCGTTCCAGACGCAACAAGTCCTTACTTTCCCACGACTTCCAGCACCGTGTGGGGACGCAATCCAAGCCCGCTATATGCGCACGCTGAACTGCCTCGTCCGAGACGCGTTCCCGCTGCGGGGTCAGGAAACGCATAAGTCCCATGTTTGTTGGCGTCCTTTGACTGTCAATTCACCGGAAACGGTACGACAAGTTCTGATATGCTTCCCAGTATACACAGAATCTGCAAGGGGGGCGAAGGGAGATGCCCCGCCTCCCCTCTCTCACCTTGAAACGCATGGTGATATACTGCCGACTCGTAGCGTTTGCCAAGTTCTACCCTACAGCCAGTCATCAAGGAATTGATCATGACTACGCCCCTTACTCAAACCTCTCTGGAAGGTCTCCCCGTACGCCGTGGCAAAGTTCGCGATATCTACGACCTGGGTGAACGGCTGCTAATGATCAGTTCTGATCGGATCAGCGCCTTTGATTGGGTGCTGCCCACGCCGATCCCCGACAAAGGCCGGGTGTTGACGCAAATCAGTTCGTTTTGGTTCGATCTGTTGAAGGTGACCAACCATTTGATTTCCTTGGAACTCGACGCCGTTGATCTGCCTGCCGGCACGGATCTAGAGAGCCTGGTGGGACGCAGTATGGTCGTTCGCAAATGCGAAGTGGTGCCCATCGAATGCGTTGTACGCGGTTATCTGGACGGTTCCGGTTGGAAAGAGTACCAGGAAAATGGCAAAGTCTGCGGAATCGAACTGCCGGAAGGCCTAAAGCAGTGCTCGCAGTTGGCCGAACCGATTTTCACGCCGGCCACCAAGGAGCAGTCAGGACACGACATCAACATTTCGTTTGAACGAATGGTCGAGATCGTCGGCGCCGAAATGGCCGAAGAACTGCGGCAGCGTAGTATCGACACATACCTGCGCGGTGCGGAATATGCCCGCGAGAAAGGTATCATCATCGCCGATACGAAATTCGAATGGGGAACCGTCGACGGAGAACTGATCCTGATCGACGAACTGCTCACGCCGGACAGCTCGCGGTTCTGGCCGGCTGACAAATACGAACCTGGTCACGGCCAACCGTCATACGACAAGCAGTTTGTGCGCGACCACTTGTCGTCGACCGGCTGGGACAAGAACAGCACGCCACCAGAGCTGCCCGAAGACGTTGTCACCAAGACACGGGAGAAATACGTCAACGCGTACGAGCGTCTGACCGGAAGCGAATTCGCCTGGAAGTAACCCGGCAATGTCCAGCTATTCGTCATTCGGCCGCTTCACCTTGGCGGGACCACCGCGTTCGGTACCGTTAATGGTTCGCCTGAGGCTGCTGTTTGGCGGATTCCTCAATCAATTCGGCTGGATCTTTTTCGGCTTCGGCATGATCTTCGTGTGGGTATTCGGATCCAGCACGGACCCGAAGGTCTGGCTTGACTTCCGCGGCGACCTGCGAGAAAGCCAAGGCGTCATCATTCGCTGCGAAGAAACCAACGCCAGCGAAAATGACAGCCCAATCTTCGCATACTACTACGAGTTCGAAACAGATGGGCAGAAACACGAGGGCATGTCTTACAGCGTCGGCGGACAAAGGGCGCTGGGCGAGAAGGTCACTGTCCAGTTTCCGCGCGGTAGGCCGGCGCGATCGCGAGTCAAAGGCATGCGCACGGCCATGTTCCCCGCCTTCGTGCTGCCGTTAGTCGTGCTGTTCCCGTTTATCGGACTTTGCTTCATGCTGGCCGGTTTTTGCAAAGGACGAAAGGCGGTTCGCCTGCTTGCCAACGGCGAGCAGGCTTTTGGCGTGCTGAAATCGAGGGAACCAACGAACACAAGAATCAACAACCGCCGTGTGTACAAGTTGACCTTCGAATTCAAGGACCAGACGGGGCAAGCGCGCGAGGCAACAGCCAAGACACACGAGCCGGAGAGTCTGCAGGACGACGCTGAAGAACCGCTGCTATACGATCCCATTCGGCCAAGCTACTCCACCATGCTAGATCACTTGCCGGGCGCACCGCGCTTGGACGAGATGGGACAAATCCAGACGAAATCGGCCATCGGTTCCCTGCTGGTCTTGATCATACCCGCCGTCTCAATCGTCGGACACGGGCTGTACCTGTGGCTGCGATTGCAGGGGGGGTGATTCCTCTTTGGGCAGTAGGTTCCGAGACGGAATCAGTGTCAGGCAACTACTCGCCGTGATGGTGCGATTCTTGGGAGCCTACCATTTGAAAGCGCTCGTCTGACGATGCTTGTGAGGGAATCGGATTCTCAGCTTTCGTTTCCGGGCCTCGGATGCGCCTTCGGCTTTGATCGGTGGGGCGATCTCCGAGCCACGGATCTTTCGACGTGGATCGGAT
>CAZUAH010000497.1:0-10366 GCA_964617665.1 uncultured Pirellulaceae bacterium | reverse complement strand
ACGCCATCGACGGTAAGCAGATCTCGCTCGACTTGAATTCCGAATAGCCGTTCGTTCTCGCGGAGGTAAGGCAAAATGAGTTGCCAGTCGGCGTCCGCAAGCGTTACGTACATCCCGGCGTTTAGTTGCTCCTCGACCAGCGTGCGATGAGGATCGCGAATGTAGATCGCTCCGCCAGAGGCCAACGAGAGCAGGTTACTGCCGGGATAAGGCAATTCCAACGGGACAATGCCGCCTTGTTCGTCGATCTTCAGCCCGTTGACGATGGCGAATCCACCGTCCTTGAGCGGATCACCTGCCATGAACGATTCGGCCAGGTAATCGAGCGCAGTGCCGTTGATGACTGCCTTGGGCCGCCCCACGGCGTTGATCATCGGTCGCCCGGCCACGTTGCCCAGCACATAGAAATCGCCGCCTTTTGCCCCATACAGGAAAGTCTGTCCTACATCGCCGTAGACGACCAGCTTGCCCCGTTTGGCGATCTGGCAGAGTTGGTCCTGAGCGTTGCCGTGGACATAGCATTCCAACCCGTCCATGCCGGAGCAAAGGTAGTCGCCGGGGTTGTCGTAGCAGTCGACTCGCAACCCGTCCGTCGCCGGCCCGAATCCGACGGCGTGAAACCGCGTCCCCCGGGAATTGTAGTGGACATGATGCCGCCAGCCCAACTCGTATGCCTTCTTGGAGAGTGCCGCGTCGCAGTCCAAGCCCTCGGGGGAGAAGCCACGTGCGTCGATCAACAACGTCTTCTCATCGGCTTCCGGCCCGCGCAACTCTTCGCGCGTCTCCCACGTCGCTCGCAGATGCGTTCCAGATGGCGGTTGGTCGCACGTCGGCTGAGCCTCGAACAACTTTTCCAGGCCGCTGCGGAGGATCGTCTGTACCGAACTCCGCTTCTTCTGACCGATGGGATAGCGGCGATCAATACCAAGCGTGAGCGTTTCGATACCCAAAGCCGGATTCGTTGTGGCGGTGTGTTCGACAAACTGGTCCACGAACCAACGCAGCCGGTTGTAGTCCATTTCGCCCAAATGGTCGCGGATGTGCAAGAACACTGCTTCGGCATCTCGATCGCGAATGGCGGCCTCGATCACTGCCAGGTCCGCTTCGGTCTCGGCGGGAACGGTGATCGGCGTCGAGAGATCGCAGTGTACCTGACCGGGTGGCGTGGTGACCGATTTGCCAAATTTATCCGTTACTTTCAGGTTGTAGTGCCCATTGGGGCTACCATCGCCAGCCGGCTTGCCGTTACTGGGGGACACGGTCAACAGGAACGCCCCGCCGTCGGTGAAGCTCCCGCCTCGGGCATTCCAATACTGATCGGCCAGCGGCGCAAAACGCTTGTCTTCACTAGCAAGGCTGGCCAACGTGGCGTCAATGGCCTGCTTCTCCGAACAGACCAGTCCGATGGAGACCTCGCCATCTTGCAGTGCGAACACCTGCGGCCGGAGCATCGCCGTGTCGGTGATACCCACGAGCTGAAACTCGCCCGTTTCCGCCAGACTGCGGGCGATAATGAAAAACCACGGCCCATCCGGCGACGCGTGAATGTGAGCTGCCTGGATCTGGCGATAGATCCGCTGTTTGTTCGCAGGCAGCCGGTCGAAGTCCAACTCCGTGGTCGGCGCCATCGCTTCGATAATGTACTCGATCGGATACTTGTAAGTACGATTCCACAGGTCGAACAGCAGGACGGAGACCTCCGTGTCCGTGAGGAATCGCGGAAAGAGATTTCGCCCGGCAAGGTACTCGGCGACCGAGTGATAGTTGGCAAAGTCGCCGTTGTGGACCAGGGCTTCGTTCAGCCCCACGAAGGGATGCGCCCCGCCCGGATGCCAGACGCGACCTTTGGTCGGGTAACGCTGGTGAGCGATCCAAACATGAGCCCGCATGTCCGGCATGCGGTAATACTGCACGGCCGCCTCGGCGTAGCCAACGATTTTCACTATCACGAGATTCCGTGAATGCGATACAACAAACGCTCGCTTGTCGCCAAGCGCGGCATAGAACTCGTCGTTTAGCCGTATCGAATTCTGGTAAACGAACTCGTCTTCCACTTCGCGTTCCGGCAAATCCGTGAGGCCCTTCTCTTCAGCAAATCGTTCCAGTACGTCAGGTTTGACGCGCACGAAGTATCGAGACACGTCCGGCGGACAAACCTCCAGAAGCGGCACGTCGCGATAGTCGTCGACCGTCGGAATCAGGCCGCCCTGGTCGATGTCGAAGTATGGCTCGATGGCGTTCTTTTCCACGTCGCCGCGGGCGTCCGGATCGAGCAGCGCCACCTGCAAGATGTAGTCTTCATCAAGCACTTTGCGCGACACGCCCAAGTCTTCGGGCACCAGCCCGCAAGCCGCAATGCCACCGCCTTTGCCGTTGCCGCGGTTTCGCATTTGGATCGACGGTTCGTAAATGTGCCGGCCACCGACGGGAATCGAACAGGCGAAGCCGGTCACACCACAACCACCCTCGGCCTCGGGCGATTCGCGAAACCAGTCACCAGTGGGCCGTAGGGCCGCGCGCGCGTTGTGAAAGGCCTCTGCACGTGCAAATGAAGATTGGGTGGTCGAGAAGTTGCTGGTTGTCATTGTATCGTTCGACTAATTCCTGGTTCCCAAGCTCTGGCTTGGGAACCCATATCCGCGAAGTTCCGCTTCGCAGGCGGGGAAGCAAAGCTTCCCAAGTGTGCGTTCCCAAGCCGGAGCTTGGGAACGAGATCTACGTGTTGTAAAGTAGCTATTTTCCTGCTGGTACGTCGTTTTCATAATCCAAATGCATCAGCAGATCCGTGCGGCCTCGCAGGGCTGCCGGAGAATCAAGCCCCAGACGGAAAAGGATGTCGATGAACATCTCGCGCCATGCGTTGTAGAGGTTCACCATCCGTTGTGTGGCCCATTCGATGGAGATCATCTCCAACAGCTCTGGATCGGTTGTGGTGATCCCGCGGGCGCATCCCCGCCCGCTCTCGCATCCTCCGCAACGCATGCAGCTCGCCGCCACTAGCTCGGCCGTGCCGATGACCACTCCGTCCGCCCCCAGTGCAATGGCCTTGGCCGCGTCGGCCGGCGTGCGGATTCCGCCACTGGCGATCACCGTGATATTGTCGCGAATCCCCTCATCGACCAGAAACTGGTGAACGCGATTGGTCGCATATTCGATCGGCATGGCGATGTTTTTTTTGGCAATATTCGGTGCCGCGCCTGTGCCGCCATAGCTGCCATCGAGGTGAACGATATGTGCTCCGGCGTAGTACGAGCCAACCGCTACCATATCGACGTCGGCCGGCGTAGAAACCTTGGCCGAAAGCAACGATCGCGGACTGACGTGCGCGATCCAGTCCAAGTGTTTCTTGTGATCTTCGACCGAGTAAATGCTATGAAACGGGAACGGCGAGAAGAGCGAAGTGCCCACGACCGCCTCGCGTATGGCCGCCACCGGCGGCGTGTTCTTGTCGCCCAGCAGATGGCCGCCCAGCCCCGGCTTGGCCCCCTGAGCGTACTTGAATTCAACGATGGGAGCACGCTGAATGGTCTCCTCACGGACGCCGAACAAGCCGGTGGCTATCTGGGTGATCACATGATCCTTGTAGGGGACCAGTCGATCTAGATATCCACCTTCGCCAGTACAAGTGAGAGTATTCCAAGCCTTGGCATTCCGCGCCCTGCCCAACAATACGTGTGTACTGGTCGACCCAAACGACATCCCGCCACCGTACCAAGGAACGTCGATTTTGACTTTGGGGCGATGGTCATTCCGGCGGTTCAGCAGGACTTCGGTCGAGACGTCCTCGCGACGAAGATCGCCGGGCGGGGAATCAGGAAATCGAAATCGCAGGCGGTCGAATCCGCCGCCGGAGGCACCCAATTCGCACTCCAGGTGCGGCCCTGGCGGATGGCCTGTCTCGGCCATGTGCCAGGTGGCGGTGATCAGGTCGGCCGTCCATCGGTAGTCACCAATCGTCTTGAAGGCTGGGTTTTCAGACAGCGAAAGCGCTTGGTTCGGGCAGGCGTCAATGCAGTACTTGTCCGTCTTCGCGCAGTCGGGCCCAATGCACCGGTAATCGAACGGACGCATCATCTGCCGGTAGCCTTCGGGGCGTTCGTGGACGCCATACTCACAAGTTTCGACACAACGGCCACACTGCTGGCAAGTCGAAGCGCGGTGGACGCTGAATTTGCCGATCTCGTTGCGATATCGCGGCGGGGCGAGGCGGACCTCGCGAGAAACCTCGGCGTACTCCGGACGCGAGACGAAGTCTTCGGCCGATTGGGGAACCGTCAAGGGAACGATGGTTTGAGCGCTACTCACGTGTCTTTCCTAACGCGGCAGATTCTCGTCTGCCGCTCGCCTAAGATTCACAATGCACAAGGGACTCTTCGTCCTTTCGTTTTCCAAACAACCGGCCGAACGTTTCGCGTTCGAGGTCTTCGAAGAACATGCAGCGGCCGGTCTCGCCTCGCAGCCGTCGGACTTCGCGGATCCCCATCGCCCCGAGCATCTCGATCATCTGCTGGTGCCAAGCGCCAATCAGATTGATGACGCGGCGTGTGGCGTAGTCGGGACCGGTCTCGTCGAGTGCAATCGAGCACGTCTCACCCCGCTCGCACTCGCCACACAGCCGGCATTCCATCGCCACGACGAGCGGCAGGTCGATGGCCACCAAGTCCGCACCGCAGACAACGGCTTTGACCACATGCTCGGCTTGAACGACACCACCCGATGACACGAGCGTCACCAAGTCGCGCGTACCCTCCTTGACCAGCGTGCCATGGACATCCCGAAGCACATCGCGCACATGGCGGGGTTTCGCCGGGGCGTCCTCGCGACCGTGCGAGTCGAACACCAAGTGTATCACCTCGGCACCATCTTCGACCAGCTTGACGACGCGCTCCGTCACATTCGGTGTCGCGGGCACGCGAACCGCCACGATCTGCTCGGCATTCTTTTCCTTCAACGCAGCCTGCATCGCGGCAACGTCCGGTCCATCAGCGATCATCGCCATGGGCGCCTTGGCATAGGTCCCGTCGGTACACTGCTGGACCGTGTCCAGCCAGGGAACGAGATTGTCTTCCAGGACGGAGAGATCGGGAGGGATCTCGTCGCCGCGGACAATCGAAAACAGGCCGATCTCGGCCGCTGCCTTGGCGATCGACTGGACTATCTTGCCGCCATGCCAACGTTGTGGCAGTGATTCGAAGATCACCGGCAAAGGGAATTCGATCAGCGGCGGAGGCGAAACTTCCAGTCGGCCCTCATGGAATGCAAGATGAGCCAGTTTTCGGCCAACGTCCACGCTGGTGTTGATGTACTCGCGCCCGTGGATTCCATCACGCGTCGGCCGTACGATTTCCGACATATCCGTCCACATGGAATCGAATCCCGGTCCGCTGTAGGGGCCGTTGTAGCCTGCACCTGAAACAGGAATTCGGCCTGTCTCCGCCTGATACCAAGTGGACAGGATAATGTCCGGGGTGAAATACTCGTCGCCAAGCCGTTCGTACTCGGGATTGATCACCCGCGTGAGGATGCCCTTAGTGCAATCCTGAACACACGTCAGGCAGCCTCTGCACTGATAGACGTAGTCCAGATAGCCGCGTTCCTCATGCAGCGTGTCAGCCTCGTCACGCCACAGCCCGTAGATGCACCCCCGCTTCACACAGTTGTGGCAGCTCGAACAGTCCTCGCGCCAATCGACGATCCCCAACTTGCCCACGGGGCGAACACGCGGCGGGGCCGGCTCGGTATGAATATGGATCTTGGCAGGCACGGTCAGTCTGTCCCCCGTCCGGATTCACCGATGGTTTCAAGTGCTTTGTCCTGGCACATGGGACTTTCCCCCAATGTGCATATGCGCCCAACCGCGTCGCGTACGAGTTGCTCGAATTGGTCGAAGGAAGCGTCCGGCAAGCGATGGACCAGCTCTGCACGCTCGGGCTCCATTCCGATCTCGGTCAATAGCCGCTGGATCATGCCGATCCGCACTTCCGCGCGGTAATTCCCTTGCGCCAACAGGCACTCACCCTTGGGGCACGCCACCACACAGATTCCACGCGCACCGCCCTCCAGGGCATTAAGCAGATACTGGGCGTCCATCTTACCGCTGCACGGAACCTCGCGCACCAAGGCACGTGCACCATCCTGCAACCACTGGCGCGGCAAATGCCCGCCCTCAGGAATGCAGTTGACGCATACGTATACGGCGATGTCTGGAGACACGGGCTTGGCCATCAAATCGTTCCTGCGCAACACGAAGACGTCGAATCACAAGCCGCCACTTCGGGCCGCGGCATCAGCCCGGCCTGCTGTACCATCTCGGCGACTTTCTCTTCCCACTCAATGGCCATAATGTGCACACCAGCTACGCCTTCCATTTCTCTGAGCTGCTGGATTGTCTCGACGCAGATCTTTATGCCCTCTTTGGCAGCATTCCCTTTTCCTGCACCTTTCAGGCGCGTGATAATCTCATCGGGCACATCCATCCCCGGCACGGAATTCTTCATGTAACGCGCCATGCCGACGCTTTTCATGGGGGTGACCCCCGCGAGAATCTTCACCTTCTCATGAAGACCGCGGGCCACCGCGGCGTCCAGCCACTGCCGAAACCTGTCCAGATTATAGATGCACTGGGTCTGAATGAAATCCGCACCGGCTGCCGCCTTCTTAGCCAACCTGGACACGCGCATCTCGAACGGATCCGCAAAGGGGTTGGCCGCCGCACCAATATAGAACCTAGGGGGAGACTTGATCTCCTCGCCACTAATCAACTTGCCCTCTTCTCGCATCCGGTAGACAGCGCGGACAAGCTGAATGGAGTCAATATCGAAAACGTTCTTGGCGCCGGGATGATCGCCGAATCGTTGGTGGTCCCCGGACAGGCAGAGGATGTTGCGCATTCCCAAGGCAGCCGCACCCAGAAGATCGCTTTGCAGGCCGATGCGGTTTCGGTCCCGCACCGTCATCTGAACGATCGGATCAAAGCCCATCTGCTTGAGGACGGTACAGGCAGCAATGGAAGACATCCGAACCACCGAGGTCTGGTTGTCCGTGACGTTGACGCCGTCTACCGCGTCTCGAAGAAGCTCGCCTTTCTTGTGGACGACTTCTGGGTCTGCCCCTCGGGGCGGCCCACATTCAGACGTGACCGCAAAGGCACCGCTCTCCAAGACCTTTTCCAGTCGACTGGTTGTCTTCATTCTCTCTACGTTTCCTGATTGTGTCGGCGCGTTTGGAAATCTACGTGTCAGCAGCTTGATTCTCAGGCTCGGCTCTCTCTTCGGGTCGCGAGTGGCCTAAGTGCCGGTTCTCGACATCTTACCCGCCACGCGTCGTGGCAATCGGCCGTCGAACGATTCGCAGAACTCTTCCTATTACCTATGCACTGCCGCAAACAGCACGTTCAAAAGGTCAATCTTATCCAGAACCCTGAATAGGAAAACCCCCAAATAGATAAGCTTCGTGGATATTGCTAATCCTGATGATTAGCTGAGCTTATGCGGAAAGGCCGGACCGTAGTAGCGTTCCGAGTTGCCAGCAGAGCATGATTGGTCGAGCGTGGGGTCCGCCCAACTCTATCGCCATGCCGCCGTCAGCGCCGACCCCATGGTGACCCCTGGTGCTGGAAGGTTGCTGCAGCCCATCAAATACTCGTCGATGGCCCGTGCCGCACCACGCCCTTCGTTGATGGCCCAGACGACAAGCGATTGGCCGCGTCGACAATCGCCCGCGGCAAACACGCCATCCACGCTGGTCACGAACGGGCCGTGCTCCGCTTTGTAGTTGCTGCGATCGTCGCACACCAGATCCAGCATCTCGGCTATTGCGCTTTCCGGGCCAAGGAAGCCCATCGACAGAAACACCAAATCGGCCTTCCATTCCTGCTCGCTACCCGGAACCTCGGTGAATGGTGCGTTTGACGACGGGTTTGACCAGTCGACCTTGACGGTTTTCACGGCTGCCACATTGCCGTTGCCGTCGTCCACGAATTCCTTGGTCAAGACGGAGAATTCGCGTGGATCCTCGCCAAGGGCATCGCGACACTCGGCGTGAGAGTAGTCCACTCGGAAGATCCGTGGCCATTGAGGCCACGGGTTATTCTCGGCACGACCGGCAGGTGGTCGGTCCAACAATTCGAAGTTCACCACACTGCGACATCCATGACGCAACGACGTGCCGATACAATCGGCGCCGGTGTCGCCACCACCAATCACGATTACGTCCTTACCCTCGGCAGAGAAATAGGCTTCATCTTCGAGATTCGCATCAAGCAGACTCTTCGTATTCCGAGTCAGGAAATCCATTGCGAAGTAGACACCGCCCAATTCGCGACCGGGAATCGGTAGATCGCGTGGTCGTGTAGCACCGGTGGCCAGCAACAGCGCGTCATAATCCTCTCGCAACGCGTTCGGATCGACGTACTGAATCTCATGTCCACGCTCCTCCATGATCCCCGTCATATGCCCGATGGGGAAATCTTCCCTTTTCCCGACATGGGCTCGGGTGACGAACTTTACGCCCTCCTGTTCAAGCAAATCAATGCGCCGTTGGACGACGGCTTTGTCCAATTTCATATTCGGGATACCGTACATCAACAGGCCGCCGATACGGTCCGCGCGGTCGTAGACGGTCACTTCGTGGCCGACCTTGTTCAATTGTGCAGCGGCAGCCAGCCCGGCCGGCCCGGAGCCCACGACGGCGATTTCCTTTCCGGTGTGCACCTCCGGCGGATTCGGTTTGACCCAGCCTTCCGCAAAACCGCGGTCAATGATAGCGCACTCGATGTTCTTGATTGTCACCGGCGGATCAACGATCCCCAGAACACAAGCACCTTCGCATGGCGCGGGGCATGCGCGCCCGGTGAACTCAGGAAAGTTATTCGTCTTGTGCAGTCGGTCCAATGCTTCGCGCCAACGCCCGCGATAAACCAAATCGTTCCACTCGGGTATGAGATTGTCGATCGGACAGCCCGTACCGGACATGCAAAACGGCACACCACAATCCATGCACCGCGCGCCCTGTGTGCGCAATTCCCCCTCACGAAAGTCCGTATAGATTTCCTTGAAATCACCAACCCGTGCAGAAGGCAGGCGATAAGGTACGTCTTCTCGTTCGTATTCGATGAAACCGGTTGGTTTTCCCATTGTCTATCTCATATCGGCTGTGTCGCTTTTTCGGCGTGGACCGGAGCCTCTTCCTCTTCGTCATGAAACATGCGCTCCCGTAACGCCCGCTTGTAGTCGACCGGCATCACCTTGACGAACTCATCTCGCACGATCCTGTCCCAATCGGCCAGCACATCTTGGGCGACAGGCGATCCAGTGTACTTCCAATGCAGATCGACCATGTCCAGTAATAGGCCGATCTCTCGTTCGGTGTCAACTTTCTCGAGTTCGACCATGCCCAAGTTACAGTTCAGGCGAAACTTGGCCATATCGCGAGCCCAAACGTAGGCGATGCCGCCCGACATTCCCGCGGCAAAATTGCGCCCGGTTGGCCCAAGAATGATGGCACGGCCGCCGGTCATGTATTCGCAGCCGTGGTCGCCCACGCCTTCGATCACCGCCCAGGCGCCGCTATTGCGGACGCAGAACCGCTCGGCCGCCTGGCCACGAATGAACGCTCGACCTCCCGTCGCGCCGTACAACGACACGTTGCCCACGATGATATTGTCTTCCGCCGCGAATCCGCTTGCCTTGGGCGGATAGACGATCAATTGGCCGCCTGACAACCCCTTACCCACGTAGTCGTTCGCATCCCCTTCCAATTCCAGCGTGACGCCCTTGGCCAGGAATGCACCAAAGCTCTGGCCGGCGGAACCGTTGAACTTGAAGCGGATCGTGTCGTCCGGCAGCCCGTTGTCGCCACAACGCTTGACCAATTCGTGACTGAGAATGGTGCCCACCGTCCGATTGACGTTGGTGATTTCCAACTCCTCGCGGATTCTCTCGCCTTGCTCCAATGCTGGAGCCGCCAAACGAAGCAGGTGCGTATTGTCCAACGCCTTTTCCAACCTGTGATCCTGCTGGATAGTGCAACGAGTTCCCTCGTCCCCGTCCGGCCTCTCGGCTTGTGTGAGGATCGGTGTCAGATCCAATCCGTCCGCCTTCCAGTGGCGAATAGCATCTTCCGTCTCGAGGCAATCAACGCGGCCGATCATGTCCTCCGTCTTGCGAAAGCCCAGCTCGGCCATGACCCGTCTTGCTTCCTCAGCCACCATGAACAGGTAGGTCACCACGTGCTCAGGCTTACCGCTGAACTTCTTACGCAATTCCGGATCCTGAGTGGCGACGCCCACAGGGCAAGTGTTCAAGTGACATTTGCGCATCATGACGCAGCCCATCGTGATCAATGGCGCGGTCGAGAAGCCCATCTC
>CAZUAH010000496.1:0-10389 GCA_964617665.1 uncultured Pirellulaceae bacterium | reverse complement strand
GTTCGATCTATGGCGTCGTGGCGGCGAAGCGCGGATTCCAGAAGCCGGTCGGCGAATGGAACTCGGAGGAGATCAAAGCCGTCGGCAGCTGCATCACGATCACGTTGAACGGAACAGTGATCGTTGACGCTGATCTGGAGAAGGTCGAACCGATCGACGGTCACGCGCATCCCGGGCTGCACAACGAGAAGGGGCACATCGGTTTCCTCGGTCACGGTGCCGGCGTCGAGTTCCGAAACATCCGCATCAAACCGCTGGACAAGTAGCCGCTACGCGTCGGGCTCGTCGCCAGCGATGTGGAACGCTCTGTGGAGTCCCAGACGATCAAAGGTCTCGCAGACGATCGGACGTAGGCCGTCCAGAGTCACGCTGCTGCCCGCGGCGTGTAACTGTTTGTTCAGCGTTACCAACCGGGCGATGAACGCGCACGTGACGGACTCGACACGTGACAGGTCGATGCGGACGCCTGCGGTCCCGGCGGTGTGGACAAGCGACTCGGTCACGTGGTCGATGTCTCGCACATCCGGCGTCGCGCCTGGCACTACGTCCAATACGACCTCACCATCCGTCGTCCTCTTGACACACCACAGCGCATATCCGCATGCCAGGCAGGAAGCATCGAACGGCAACAAGTGCGGTTCGAACGGCAACGCCGTATCACACGCTGGGCAGCGATATAGCGTACTTGCGGGCGTTTCCGGCGAGGTGTTCATTGGCATCACTGCTCTTGGCTGTGGGGTGTTCTTTTGGAGCGGTCGTCAGCCCCGGGAAGAACGATAAGGACTCGAACCGTCTGAATTGTACGCGCGATCGAGACCTCACGGCAACCCAATGGGAGGTATGACCACTAGGCCAGATGGGACGCAGATGACACTAGACGAGTTCTTTGGCCATATGATGGCCTCGATTATGATGTCGGCGTAGGCGACTTCTTAGCGTGGAAGCCCGGGCCAGGGATGGGGACAAACACGCGGAAGATGCCCACGACGTCTACGCAATTGCCGGCGTGATCTCATCGAATTCGTGCCTTCCTCTATCTCACAGCCAGGGAAGCATCAACTCGAGCTACTGAGGCTCTACCCGCGATTCGATTCGTGCTCATTGATCGACGCGAACTCGAAGATCACGACGCGTTGACGTGCCTACATGAAGTCTTACTGCGACCGGCTCGATTTCGATCTTGGGGTTCTTTGAGTGAACACCGACGTGGACTTCGCCGGGCGGCAGGCCGGTGATGTGGTAGCGGCCTTCATCATCGGTAGAGATCGCCGGCAACGCATCCATTCCGTGGACGCTATAGTAGCCGCCCCGCCGTTTCCATAACGGATTTACGTTCACTCCCTTGACCGCCTGCCCCCGTCTATCGGTAACGCGGCCTTCCAGAACGCAAGTCGATTTTGACAAATCGACAACAACCTCATCGAATTGCTGGTTCTCGACAACATCGAACACTTTCACCCAGCACGGTCCTTCTGTCGGTGGCGATGGGTACGTCTGACTTGGCTTCGTCCACTTGCTCCATTTGCCGTCGCGGACCTCCAGCCTGTTCGGTCCGTCCCAAGGATAGTAAAGGACGATTTCTCCCGGCGGCACTTGTTCAAACCGAAAGAGCCCATCATCGTCGGTTATGGCTCGCATGTGGTTTCCGGTGCTGCATGACATGTGCTCCAAATCGCAGTACGTCGAGATTGACAATGGCGCACCGGCTAACGGTTTGCCATCCGGTCCGATCACCTTCCCCGCGATCACAGCCGGGCGCACCAAGTGGATCGTGCGGCTCAACCCGTCGTCCCGAGACAAGATCCGAGTTCTTCCTTGCTGATCAACGAACCCCTCGATATTGAAGTGAAAGCGGTCAAACGGATAGTAGCCGTCCGCGAACACAAACACTTGGAACTGTTCAACTCCGGGAAGCCGCGGAATGTCGTACGAACCGTCCGGTCGAGACGTGCGTTCCGCCAAGATCTTGATTCGTAAGGTACTCTTCCCGTTCTCGCCAACTACCGACTCGCGCCGAGCGAATTCAAGTTTGGCACCGCCAACTCCTTCGCCCGCCGAATTGGCAACGCGGCCGATTTCGCCCGTGTTTTTGGACAAGTCTTTGGTTGGCACATCGACTCCGCCAAAGAAGAACTTGTGGCGGTTTTTGAACGGGATCAGCTCGAGGTGATCGATTTGGTCGAGTCGCACGTCGAGGCGGACGTACTCGTGGCGACGCATTGTGAAATCAAGGAAGTGTTTGTGATCCATGGCATGCCGCCAACCATCTTTCGCAACCGCGACAAGGTGATGTCTCCCACGCAAGACTTCGCCCTTGTTTTCCAGGTCTACCGTGGTATTCCAGTCCGTGTCGCGGGGGTTCTCGACGTCCCAGATCATCTTGCCCGATCGAGAGCCCCTACCGCTCATGCTGCCGGCAAGCAGCGACGTGACAACGATTTGGCTATCTCCGCATTTGACCGCAGCACCTTCTTTCGCTGGGATCAGAATGCGACTGCCCCGTCCGTTCTCCACAATACGCATCCACACGTCGATCGTCGCGGGAAGTTGACCGCCCGTCTCGTGGATTCGAACGCGATCCGTTTCCCCGTCACGAACTACGGCAAACTTTCGACTTGAAGGAGCGTTCCCTGGATTCAATTGCCAAGCGCTATCGTGGAAGAACTTCCGCGTGGAGTGGTCGAATAGCCGAAACGAAACGATCTCGTAGCCGTTTTTCAATCCCAGGCTGGCTTCAAGTGTCCCGTCGCGATGCCTGGTCAGCCCGGAGAACGTGAACCGAAGTGGTCCAGCCTTGATGCGCTGGTCAGCGTCGGCTGCGCGTATCTCCTTCTCGTACGCCGCAGGTGGGTCCTCGAAATTGAAGTCAGACAACGCGTCATTCGTCCCGTCTGAAGCCTGGAGGCACAGCAATTCTACAGCCACAATGCCAACAAGCACTGCAGCAACCGCAGAGCCGACTCGCGTCACCCGTACTGGCGTATCAATCGTTGCCCCCAGTACTCGCAACACGCGTTCGCGCAGCTTCGTCGGGTGCGCACCAGATGCGGCGAGCGCTGCCGCCGGAGCCGGACGCTGGAATTGCGTCATTTCTGCAATACGGACCAGCAACTCCGCGTAGCCCGTTGCCTCGGCCCCTGTGGCCAACACCATGTCGTCGCAACAGTTCTCACGTTCGCGACTGACACAACGGCTGACGTACCAAACCGCCGGGTGAAAGAACAGCAACGACTCGACAATTCGCTGGAGCAGATTCGCAACATGATCCCAACGGCGGATGTGCGCCAGTTCGTGCGTTAGGATCGCTTCGATCTGTGAAGGGGAAAGCTCGCTCAGAATCGCAACGGGCAACAGGATCGTCGGCTTAAAGACGCCGACAATGATGGGCGCGGCGACACGCTCGCATTTGGCAATCGTGGGCACGACACGCATGCCTAGCTCCGTCACCTTCGTCGCGAGGCATTCGAGAATCTCGCGGTCTTTCACCGGGAAGGAGCATCGTCGTAGCCGCTCCCCTCCGCCGATCGCCAACAACAGCCGCGCTAACATTAGCAACACGCCGACGACATAGAAGGTCACTACGTACGGTGAAGCCAGTCTCCAGAGAGCCGATTCCGATTGCCCCGTAGACGATACGTTCGTACCGGCTGCATCCGGTGCGTCGCCGGGAACTGTTGACGAATGGGAAAGATCAGCTACGCGAGTCGCAACGGGTGCGGTCGCAGTCGAAAGAGAGTCGCCGGAATCACGGACGCCTTCTAGTGCGGGATCCTGGACAAGGGACCGCGCGTCGACATCGGCCACCTGACTGGGCGGCACGAGCAGAAAAGTCGCAGCCAAACAGGCGACCATAATCAGAAGTGCACCAAAGCTGACGCCGTACCGCAGGGATGCAGACCGTCGGTGGCACAGTCCGTTGACCACGGCTACGACGACGGCCAACAGCATTCCCTGCCAGAGGAAATGCATCAGCGTTTGCACAGCACGCACGCAGAGATCCGTACTAGCGACGTCGATAATGCTCATTGCTTTCCCTTTGCCTTCTGGTTGATCAGACGGCGAAGTTCCGCGAACTCCTCCGAGTCGACTTGCTCCGAGTCCACAAGATTCACCAACAACGAGACGGCCGACCCATCGAATACGCGGTCCACGAAGTCGGACAACATCCCTTGCGACACTTGGGGCTCCGATACGCGGGCCTCGAACACGTAGGCGTTCAACTCCTGGGTTCGGGCCACGAATCCCTTGTCCACCATCGTGTTCAGAGTCGTCACCACAGTCGTGTGGGCGAGGTCCCGCCCCTCTTCGGCCAATAGCCGTCGTACATCGCGCACTCTCTGCGCCCCGTCACGCCACAGGATCTTCAGGATTTTCAACTCCAGTTCCGCAGGAAACTGTCGAGTCTTCTTAGCCATTTCACCTGTCCATTGGACCTGACACCAAAACGTCTATAGCAATAGAAGATATCTTCTATCGTCATAGAAGACAAGAGGACTTTGACAAGAATCAAGTAGTCGTCAGAAATACGGACTAGTGCACGGCTTGGCAATCCGTTGCGAGTGCGGGAGAGCCACGCTTTGCCAGTAGCGTCAATCCTGGCCATCATGACTACACCAAGACGGCCCGGCAGCCTAGAATCTCAGCGCGTCACAATCACTTATTGGTGTGTACCGAATCCACAGGAGAAATCGATATGCGAATCGGCCAAGCGATGATTCCCGAGTTTGATATGGAAATGGCAAGCACGCGCAAGGTGTTGGAGCGAATCCCCGACGAGAAGCTCGGCTGGAAGATACACGACAAGTCGAACACCATTGGCTGGGTCGCAAATCATCTCGCGGATGTGCCCAGGTGGGCAGACATGACCATCAGTCACGATTCGCTGGATGTCGAGCCGGTCGAGGGTGAGAAATACAAATCGCCCACCGAGTCCACTGTGGCAGCCATCCTCGCTTTGTTCGACAAGAACGTCGCGCAAGCGAGGCCGCTTTTGGAGACGGTTGAGGACGCGACGCTATACGAACCGTGGAAACTGCTGAAACAAGGCGAAGAAATCATGACGCTGCCACGGCTCGTCGTGCTGCGCAGTTGGGTGCTGAACCATTCGATCCATCATCGTGGGCACATGTGCGTCTATCTGCGAGTCAACGACATTCCAGTACCGGGACTCTACGGCCCGTCGGCAGATGACCCCGGCATGTGAGAACGGCCCACTGTTCGGTACTCAGTACCTAATGCTCGGCTCCGGGCGGCTCCGAAGGCTCGGCTGGCGGCCTTTGCACCTGAATCTTGGTGATCTCGGTCAGGAAGGCCATGGCCTGGGCTTCGGCGGCTCGGGCGTCTGCCAGAAGCTCGGCGGCCTGCCCGATTTTGGCGTCAGCAGTGATCGGGCCTTCGTCGTCGTGGCTGAACGGAAAGACCTCGCTGACACGATCCATGGTGTCAGCGGCTTCACGATACGACTCAGCGGCCTGTGTCAATAAGTTGGCGGCCAATGGACGTCGGGTGGACATCCGCTCGAAGAACTGCTGGGCGAATCGTCGACCTTCGGCGTAGCAGGCCGCGTTGTAGCCGCAGCCGAAGCGATTAGCGCGCTTCGCGCGTAGAGCCTCGATCCAAACGTCGTATGCTTCGGTTCCGAATCGGTTTTGGCCGTACGCCGGTCGGGACCACTGTCTGAGCGCCTCCAAGATGGCTGCTAGGTCGCGCTGCAACTCTCCGTATTCAGCTTCAGCAGGGAAACCCAATACGTAGACTCCGCCGGGCGGCTCCGTCTCGTTGTATGGAATCGCGGGCTGTTCTTGCTGGAGCACCTCCTTGAAGGTCTTCACTTGGTAGGCTTCACCCTCGATGCCCACGGCTACGCCGAACTCTGGAACGTAAGTGCCCCAGAGGACACATGGTCGTCCGGCCAGCAACTCGTTACGGACCAATTCAAATGCAGCGCGGCAGGAGTCTTCGCGAGCCGTGCCAGACACCTCACAACACGGAGAATTGAACTCCATCGTGGCTCGTCCCAGAGAGTGGACTCCGCGGCTCAACCGCGACCAGTCGAGCATGGTTGGCCCCGAGGGGCAGGCTTCTTCGTGAACACCCATGTGGAACGCGTAGCCACTAAACCCGGCAACGTCCACCTGATCACAATCAACGCCGATCGTCCTCAGACATGCGGTCGTTGACGCCACCCAAGTCAACCGCGCCGGCTGATATTCCACTTCTAGCGGAGCGGGGATTTCCGATGAGTCTGATTCGCTGCTCATGGCCGTTACTCCAGCGGCGTGAAGGAGTCGTAGCGAGCGGGCAGGGATTCTTGTAGCGCACAGAAAAAATGAGCCGTATACCGGACAGACTAACACAGCCGAGTCCAGACGCAAAGTGTCACCTGCGTTTTCGAGTCGGTAGTTGTCCACTACACTTGTCTCGTGAGGCATCAATCGTTTCTGTTGTCGAATCGACGGCGGATGGATATTCCACCCTTCGATCGAAAATGAGTCCGGCTTCGAGAATCTGATTTTTGGTATGACGATGAGAATGCAGTCAGCCCTGCTACTGGTGTATTTCGGTAGCTTGCTCGCTTGTGGAAATACGTATTCCGCGGATCGCAATGGTTGGACGGACCTCGCGGCGCCCGAGACCGAGGGACGTTTGGTTCGACCGTCGCCCCAACCCGGAGCCCAGCCGGTATGGGGACACGCAAACGGTTTGCAGGTCGGTTTGGCGCCGATGCCTGGCCCGAGAGGGTTGCTGCGGATCTACACTCCGTATCTTAAGCAACCGGCTGGTCGCGTGATCAACTTCATTGCCGTCGAGCCAATTCTTCGTGGACAGGAAAGGCGGAGTTTTTCAGAGTTGGAACCAAGCCGCCTTGATGGGCTGCGTGGCAAGCGGTTTTGGAGTAGCGACACGCACGACGACCTACCAATTCGTCCGGCCGATCATCCAGCACGCGGCGTGATTTCGCGCAATGGCGACATCGAAACGTTGGAGGTGTTCATTCTCGTCGAACGTTTCGACTCGGGTGCGCACCCGTACCTCAGACTCCGTTTTCGATCCGATGCGCTATACGAGGTGGGGATTGCTGTCTTTGCTCACGATGATTCCAAGCCCATGCGAACGTGCATCCTAACTGCAACGATGGGCAACTACGCTCGACTACGACGCTTGCACCTTGCCGATCGAATCGTCCTATCGCACGACCTTTGGCCGCGATTCGATGGAAGTGGCTTCGCACCGCACCGGCAGTTTCCTTTGGAACAGTTAACTCGCACGCCCGCGGGACACGTCGTCGCTTCTGCAACAACAGACGAAAGCAATCCGCAGAACGCTGACTATACAGCAGGTACCTTCCGCGGTTGGAAATTCCAGGGGCGTCGGGCCGTACAGTGCTGGCGGTGCGAAGACCCGCAGGAAGATCTGCGCGTGCTGGTCAACGCTCGCACAAAGTACTGGGCCAGCAGAAGCCCGATTCCGGGTGGGATTTCGTTCGAGAACTTCGAGATGGTCACAGAGTTTCGCGACGGACAGGAGTTCTGGTTCGGCGTTAAACCAGAAGAATCATCGCCTTGACCTGGAGAACAATGAAAAGGCACCGCTGGCAAACCGTCGCTTTTGGCGGCGCGGGTTGCTTGGGACGCTCGAATCTCTGAGAATCTGCTGTTGTCAACCCGGCGAGCCCGAACGGGGTACATTTGAGAGGAGAATCCATGCTACGCGTCTACGCCATTGCCTTGTCACTGTTCGTCTCGGCCTCCGCCATTCTTGCGGATCGAGCGTTTGCTGAAAGCCTACCGACCGATCGATTCCTGGGTGACTGGCAGGGTGAAGAATTGGTCGCCCAAGTCATTCCTCGCGGTTCGGGCCAGTACCAGATCAATCTGCTGCCGGAATTCGATGTAAAATGCGAACCGCTGGCCTGCGTCGATGCAAAGGTAGCCGACGGTGCGCTGAGATTTGACCAGGATGGCTGGAAGGGTGGGGTGAAAGGGGGCTGCTTCGCAGGGTCAGGCACCATCGAAGGCGAACCGGTGACGTTCGAGCTGAAGCGAGTTGTACGCCCGCCGTCCCGGGTCGGCGCGAAACCACCCGAGGGGTCCATCGTGCTGTTTGATGGCAGCGGGTTCGATCACTGGCAAGTTCACCGCAGCAAGATCCCATCGACGAAAATCGTATGGGAACTGCATGAAGATTACATGCGCGTGACGCCAATCGACAGCAAGTCGCCCGCGGGGCACTCGATCGCCACGAAAGAGGCTTTTCAGGATTTCCGGTTGCACCTGGAGTTTCGTTTGCCGCTGATGAGCGACAAGACTGGTCAGGCGAGGGCCAACGGCGGTTTGGCGTTCGAGGACTATAGCTGGTACGAGGTGCAGATCCTGGACAGCTACGGTCTGGAAGGACTCGATAACGAGTGTGGCGGCATCTACAAGGTCGCTGCGCCAGCCGTCAACATGTGCCGCCCGCCGTTGATGTGGCAAACGTACGACATCGAATACCACGCGCCGAAATACGCCGACGATGGCACTCGTACCCGACCGGGTCGGATCAGCGTGATTCACAACGGGAAACAGATCCACAAAGACGTCGAACTGCCGGATTCGCCCAAGGCTCAGCAACGTCGCAAAGCCAAACCCGATTCCGCCACGGTGGGTCGCATCATCCTGCACTACCACAAGAATCCGATCGAATACCGGAACATCTGGTTCGAGAAACTGTGACATGATCAGCAAAGACCGACAACGAGGCGCTCTGATTGGACTGGCCGTGGGCGATGCTCTCGGCGCGCCGGTTGAGTTCCAGCCACCGGACAGTTTTCCAGAAGTGACGGGATACAACTGGGGAGGCCCGCACGGGCTTGAGCCCGGTGAATGGACAGACGACACGAGTATGGCATTGGCGCTGGCCGACAGCATCGGTCAAGCCGGCTGGGACCTGAACGACCAGGCTCGCCGTTATCTGGCCTGGTACCAAAACGGTCAGTACTCGGTCAACTGTCATTGTTTTGACATTGGAATCACGACGCGCAGTGCATTGATGCAGTTCGAGAGTACCGGGGATGCTCGGACATCCGGCGATCCGTCGGAATATGCAAGTGGCAATGGCTCGATCATGCGGTTGGCACCTGTGCCTATTCGCTACGCTGACTTGTTTCCCGAACGCCTGGAGGAACTGGCGACATTGGCGGCCGAATCTAGCTTGCCGACTCATGCCAGTCCGCAGTGCTTGTCGGCTTGTCGCTACTTTGCCTTGGTAATGGCCGGTTTGATACACGGCCTGGAACCGTCCGAGGTGCTGGCCTCGAACTGGGAACCGCTGGAACGTCTCAGGCGGGTTTCCCCGCTGCATCCGGAGGTCGAACAAGTTGCCGCAGGCAGCTTCCGGGAACGACAGCCGCCGGACATCCAGGGTTCCGGTTACGTGGTGCAGTCGCTTGAAGCGGCCCTCTGGGCATTTCATGATGCAGCCGACTTCCGCGAAGCGGTGCTGAGGGCAGTGAACCTGGGCGACGATGCCGACACCACAGGCGCCATCTGCGGGCAACTTTCCGGCGCGCACTGGGGCGGGTCCGGTATACCATCGGAATGGCGTGAACAGTTGGCCCGATGCGAGATGATCGAATCCGCCTTGGCTGGTTTGGGAGTCTTAGTTTCCTAAACGTAGGGCGTTTGGACAAACATGGCAAAGACGACTCCATTTGTTGCCTACCTTCTCGACATGCTGGCCGATCTGGGCAACGTGCACGCGCGAGCCATGTTCGGCGGCTTCGGCATCTACCGCGATGGCGTGATGGTGGGTTTGATTGCCGATGGTGTGTTTTATCTGAAGGTGGACGATGGCAACCGCCCGAAGTTCGAGGCGGAGGGCAGCCAGCCGTTCAGCTATCGCCGCAAGGGCAAGAAGAAGCCAGTCGAGATGTCGTATTGGGAAGTGCCTGTCGACGTGCTGGAGAATCCGCGGTCCCTTTGCGAATGGACCAGCGAGGCTCACGCGGCGGCGATTCGTTCAAAACGGAAGAAGGGCAGGAAGCCGAAACGCTGAGGTGTGGATCCCCCCTAACTCGCATGCCCGTTCCGGTTGTTCGCCCCTCCTATTGGCCATTCCAATTCCGGAGAACGTATAGACAATATTAGATGTAATAATTGCCGATGACCCTGAGCCAGCAAGTTTGAAACATGAGTGTTCCAATAGAAACGATTGAAAACCCGTCATACGAATGTCCGGCGTGCGGCGCGACCGTGGCCATCGAGCCGCCGTCTCCACGGCACAATCCTCCCTGCGGTTGTTCGTTGTGGTGTCGCAAAAGGACGGTTGGCGACGTTATTGTTCTCGACGTCTTGCGCGTGTAAGGCGTCAATTAGCCCTCCCGTCTCAGCGTCGTTCGGAGTGACCGAA
>CAZUAH010000495.1:0-10395 GCA_964617665.1 uncultured Pirellulaceae bacterium | reverse complement strand
GCGGCCCATGGGTGAAAGCGGAACAATCGATGCAGCACCTGGTCGCTTCGGCCGTCGAGGTTGCTGGTCCGGCGCACATCAACAAACTGCTGCCGCGGCCCGAGCCTCGCAAGCCGTTCTTTGGTAGCGCTGGTTTGCCGCATGAATTAATCCAAGCTCGCAACGATTTCTACGCCGATGTGGCTGTGCTCGCCTTTCCTAGCCGGCAGGACGAGTCACGCTTGGCCGATGTCGACGAGAAGGCACTTTACGTACGGGCGCCCTACACATCCAGGCCAGGAGTGAAGCCCTACTTGGCCGCTCCGGCAACCCATCCGGAGTTCCCGCCCGACGCGATTATTCCTCGGGGCGGCGTGATTGATCTCACCGAGCGTCTTGCAGACGACGGTCATCTGAGTTGGAAAGTCCCCGTCGGCAATTGGACAATCCTTCGTTTCGGAAGGCGGAATACCGGGGCCAACACTCGTCCCGCCCCGCAGCCCGGACTGGGATTGGAGAGCGACAAATTCGACACGGCCGCGCTGGACGCCCATTTCGACGCGTTCGTGGGTAAGCTTCTTCGCGCCATTGGGCCTCGTCCGGCCGAATGCATCAGCGGCTGGACCATGCTGCACATTGACAGCTGGGAGATGGGCGCCCAGAATTGGACAGCCGGTTTCCGTGGCCAGTTCCAACGCCGCCGCGGCTACGACCCGTTGCGGTACTTGCCCGCCATGACGGGTCGAGTCGTCGAGAGTTTGGAGGTTTCCGAACGATTCCTCTGGGATCTGCGACTGACGGCACAAGAGCTTGTCATCGAGAATCACGCCCAGCATCTGAAACGGCTCGGCCGACGTCATGGATTCGGTCTCTCGATCGAACCTTACGACATGAACCCCACGTCGGATATGACTTTGGGCAGTGTGGCCGACGTGCCGATGTGCGAATTCTGGTCGCGGGGTTACGGTTTCGATTCGGATTTCACTTGCTACGAAGCCGCGTCCGTCGCACACACGCTGGGGCGACCGATTGTCGCTGCCGAGGCGTTTACCGCCAACTCGCGCGAAGCGTGGCAGCTCTTTCCGGCGGCGATGAAGGAACAGGGCGACTGGGCTTTTTGTACGGGTATCAATCGTTTGGTCTACCATCGCTACGCCCATCAGCCCTGGCTCGACCGCCGTCCAGGGATGACCATGGGCCCGTACGGTGTTCATTGGGACCGAACTCAGACATGGTGGCCGATGATCGCGGCGTATCACCAGTACGTCGCACGTTGTCAGTTCCTGCTCCGGCAGGGAAGCCCGGTGGCCGACATCTGCTATTTGGTTCCCGAGGGTGCGCCGCATGTTTTTCGGCCGCCACAGTCGGCGCTGTCCGTCGAGCATGACCGGCGGCGCTACCGCTTCGCCGGCTGCACCCCGGAGACCCTGCTTGCCCACGCCGTCGTCAAGGACGGGCGCATCGTCCTCTCGAGCGGGACATCGTATCGACTGCTGGTGCTTCCAGCGTTTGATACGATGACGCCATCGCTGCTGGGCAAGATTACAGATTTGGTCAAGGCGGGGGCGACCACCGTTGGAGGCCCGCCGCGCAAGTCGCCCAGTCTTTCCGGCTATCCTGAATGCGACCAACAGGTTCAGACGCTGGCAACGGCACTATGGGGAAACGCGACACAGCCGGACGTTGTCGTCGAGCGATCGGTCGGCCGCGGAAAGGTCGTGTGGGGCGGCGAACTGCAAGCCGCTGCGGATGAGCCGCTCGCGCCGCGTGTCATCCGCCAAGCCAAATGGATCTGGCACCCGGAAGCCAAAGGCGGCACGTCCCCGCCGCCCACCACTCGTTTCTTCCGTCGCGTGGTCACGATTGCCGAGAACAAACGCGTCCGCGCGGCTCGCGTCGAGATCACCGCCGACAATGATTTTCGACTCTGGGTCAACGGCCGAATGGCCCTCGAAGGCAGCAATTTCCACCAGGTTTTCACGGCCAAAGTTGGAGCGTCGTTGAAACCGGGCAAGAACTTTCTGGCCGTCGAGGCCATAAACGGCGGCGATGGCCCCAACCCCGCCGGGCTGATAGCCGCGTTGAAGATCAACTACCACGACGGCAGTTCTCAGGAAATGGTCACCGATCAAAGTTGGCGAGTGTCCACGAAGGTTCAGCAAGACTGGCATCTGCCCGGCCACGCATCGTCAGAGTGGGGCGATGTTGTCGAGCTTGGCCCCATGGCTGCAGCGCCCTGGCATCTGAAGCCGACCCAAACGGTCTTCCCGGATCTCTATCCCGAGTATTCCGCCACGGCCGCCTTGCTCGAAAAGCAAGGCGTCCCACCCGACTTTGAATCCGGCGAAGCCATTCGATTCATCCACCGTCGCACCGAGGAAGCGGACATCTACTTCGTCGCCAGTGCGCTACCGGAGTCGGTCGAGACGACGTGTACTTTCCGCGCAAGCGGCGCAAGGCCGGAGTTATGGGACCCGATCAGTGGAACGCGACGCGATCTGCCCCAATACGAAGAACGCGGCGGGCGTACCGATGTGCCGCTTCGCTTCGAACCTCATCAGAGTTTCTTCGTGGTCTTTCCAAAACAGGCTTCCGAGAACACGTCCACACCTCGCAGCGACCGCAACTTTCCACCGCTCAGTCAAATCGCGGAGATTCGCGGGCCTTGGGACGTGAGTTTCGATACGAAGTCGGGTGGTCCCAATCACGTGCAGTTTCCCATACTTCAAGACTGGACCCAACGAAGCGAACCGGGCATCAAATACTACTCGGGAATCGCGACATACCGAAACACCTTCGATCTACCAGACAAGACGCAGCGCCCCGCCCAACCTCTGTTCTTGCATCTCGGCGAGGTTCACAATATGGCCCGCGTCCGTCTCAACGGACACGATCTCGGTGTCGTATGGTGTGCCCCGTGGCACGTGGAGATTACCGACGCGCTGAAGCCACATGGAAATCGCCTGGAAATCGACGTAGCCAACCTTTGGCCGAATCGGCTGATTGGCGACCAGAGCCAGCCACCGGAGAAACGTGTCACGTGGACCACATGGAACCCCTATCGAACGGATTCCCCTCTGCTTCCTTCGGGGTTACTTGGACCGGTGGTTCTCATGAGCCACCCATAAGCGTCTCGACGCTTTAGAGAACGGCCCCTTCGCAGCAGCAGCCGAAGAGCCGTGCTGAGAGACTGGCACGCTGCGGGTCCGGAGAATAGTCGCAAAACGATAGTCGGCTCAATTGTCGATTGGGATCACAGGTAGTACGACGTACGAGAGCCGATCTGCATCATGATAGATCGTTTGCTCCGCCGCTTGAAACTCCTTCGCCAAGCCGATGTTTTCACCGTCTGCGTTGGGATTCCGCAAGTAGTACGGGTAATAGCTGCTGGAGATTTCGATGCGGATGCGATGCCCACGAGCGAAGACGTTGCCGGTCGGTCGCCAGAAGTCGATTGTGTATTCATATGGCTGGTCTGGCTCGATTGTGCTTAGTTTGTTCGGGTCGAACGTGCCATTGCGCTGCGGATCGCGATGACGGGCTCGCATCACGCCTTCGCCCAGGAACAATGCCCGACCGTCCGGATGCACGTCGACCAGACGGATCATCCAGTCCGTGTCGCGGCGACTGGTGGCGGCAAACAGCCGGGCTGTGATCGGCCCGACGATTTCGACCTCCTCGGTCAACTCGGACGTATCATAGACCAGCACATCTTGCCGAGCGGCAGACTGGCTGACGTCGCGCGGTCCGTCGATGTGGCCGTTCGCAAACGCTGCCGAAGGTGTCGGATTGTGGGGATCGTACACATACTTGTCCGGCGGCTGTTTACCGGGTGGCTGAGTGCTGAGCGTTCCGTCGCCGGCCGACGAATTCGCCTGACCGCCGCTGTGCAGGTAATACTTGGTGAATTGCGTCCCCGGCAGCGGCCAGTTCTCAGCCGCGCGCCACTTGTTTCGTCCCATCACAAATACATGCACCGGCGGATCGTCGAGCACGCCGTTGTCGATGCCTTTCAAGTGATGGTCGAACCAACGTAGGACGTAGCCGTCCCAGTCGATGATAGCTTGCGAACCGAAATCGACACCGGCCGCTTTGCGGTGGCGGTTGATGATGTGTTCCCAGGGGCCGATCACGATTCGTGGGCGGCGCGCGGCGGGCGTTCCGCCATGCTGCTTCATACCCAGGTAGTTCATCGGGGTACCGGGGAAGTTGGCATCGAACCAACCAGATATCGCCAACGAAGGCACCTGGACCCGCGCGTAACTCTCCGGCGTTTGATAGGCGATCCCCTGCCAGTAATCGCTACCGGCCGTGTTCTGTTCGATCCACTTCCGCCACCACGCATTGGGCAAGTGGTTCCGAGTTTTGTCGAAGTCGATGTAGGGGAGCCGGCCGTAGGCCTTTTCACGCTCGACGGCGAACCCGCCATAGGCTCCAGGGCCGGCACGGTGCGGATGGCGCGCGGACATCATGCCGGCCCAATCCATCATCCAGCATACGAAAATGCCGTTCTGATAAGGGCAGTTGTGGAAATGATCCGGCGGAGCAACCTCGGGCACGATGGCCTTCAGTGCTGGCGGCGCTTGCGAGGCCGTCCACCATTGGGTCCAACCCATGTACGAAAGCCCGTACGTTCCCACATTGCCGTTGGACCACTCCTGATCGGCAATCCACTCGACCAGGTCGTAACCATCCGTCTTGTGTTTCGGCGAAAAGGGATCCCAGTCGCCACCCGAGTCAAAGCGGCCGCGCGAGTCCGAGTTGACCACCACGTAGCCGCGAGCCGCGAATTTCTTCGCTCGTGCCGCCTGCCCGTTCTTGTTGTACGGCGTTTGCTGCAAGACCGCCGGAAAACGCCCGTCGGCCTTGGGACGAAAGATGTCCACCACAATCCGAACGCCGTCGCGTACGGGAACTTTCTGGTCCCTGAACTCTTCGACCTCGAACTGAGCTTGCGAATAGTCGCCGGGATCAGGAGCTTGGCCCGCCGCAAATTCGGCGAAGAGTAGAACCGCGAGTGACCACGCCAGGAATATCGTCCGTATTGTCTCTCGCATGAATGTCTCCTTCCTGTTCAACGATTCAGCTTCGCTAATGGCAGCACAGTGCCATTCTATCAACTGTTTGCCCGACGTGTCACGGGATTCGGGATACGGGATCTGTAGACGATTCTGATTTGCCAGCGACACTTTGACACGCTGGGTTGCGGAGCCGACGACTCTCTGGACTTACTCACCTCGCATCCCGCATCCCGTATCTCGAATCGCGACGACACGGCAGATGGACGATGACCGATTCGCTTCGGAGTCTGGAAAACGTTCATGTGCTAAGCGTACAATCGGCGGGACGGATAAGACGGTTCGCCGCACGACAGGTGAGCCGACCGCGCCGGCAATCAACAAGAAAGAAGGCCAAGATGCTACGTATTGTTGTCTGGATTGTATGTCTCTCCCTTCCTTTCGTCGCGGCTGCGGAAGATGACACCCCTTCGAAAACGCTCTTGATCTGGGACTGCAATAGTGTTGAAGGAGTCAAGGGTCTTGAGCGTGAGACCGAGTGCGTTAAGCAAGGCGAGGCGGCGGCCCGCTGGCACAATCATCCGCAGGTAACCGGTTTCAGTGTGCCCGACGTGACGCAGGACTGGACCGAGTACAACCAGCTTCGACTCTGGGTGCACAGCGCCAAGCCCGTGCCCACTCGATTCATGATCATTATCCGATCCGAAAACCCTTCGACCGACGGTATGGACTACTGGTCGTACAGCATTCGGCTGGGCTTCACCGGATGGAAAGAACTCGTGCTGCCCACTGGGAAAATGGGAGGAACGCGAGCGCCTCGCGGGTGGGATCAAGTGGACGGAATTACATTCACGGCCTCTGGCTGGTCGAACACACCGCACGCCGAGGCCGACGTGGTGATCGACGACGTTCGACTCCAATACGAACCCCCGCGTCCTGGTCCGCGCATGACAGACAAAGAGTTTCTCCTGAACTTGGATTTGTCACGAGCGGACTTGGCGACGGTACGGGCGGCGGTCGAAGTAGGCAATCTGGATGCGGCGAAGGCCGCGCTGCTCGACCATATGCGTGCGCGTCAGAAGCCGCGCTGGTGGTTCGACTGGCGTGATCGCCCAACCGTCCAGGCGCCGGTAACCGGCGGAAGCGAAGGATGGGACTATTATGTCAACTCGATCAAGATCGACTGGGCCGGATGGAAGCAAATCACTCTGCCCTTGAACGAATGGCGCACGGCGCGCGAGCCGATTGGCTGGCATTGGGTCGGCGACCTGCGTTTTAGCGCCGCTTACGGAGACCGCACGCCCAGCCGCGGTACTGTGCTTGTACTGGACGCGATTGAATTGACGGGCGAACAGTCCGTGCCGTTGGGTGATTTCGAGACTGCCGAGGACTTCCGACGTTGGCGGTTTCTGCAGCCGACGAAGGACGTCGTAAAGCAAGGAAACCAAGCAGCGATCTGGTCGCGGCTACCCGAGCGGTCTGGTCTGCGAATAACGGACGTCCCGCGTGATTGGCGCGAGTTCGACGCGCTGCGTTTCTGGGCTCACTCGTCCAAGGCCACGGGCGATGTGATTACCATTACCGCCGACTCGGATACACCTGACATTGTCCCCAGCGCCGACAAAATCGTTGATCACATGTACGGCGGCCACTTCTTGGGCGACGACATCGACTGGCAAGCCAACAAGTACGACCCCGATGACCCCGCATTCACTCGCGAGTGGACGTACGGACTGAACCGATTCCCACATTGGCGGACTCTTGGACACGCATACTGGACCACAGGCGACGAGAAGTACGTGAAAGAATGGATCGCCCAAATGCGCGACTGGGTAGAAGACAACCCTTGGCCAGTGATGGAGACGGGCAACAGTACACTCACATGGCGGACGATCGAGGCGGGTATCCGAACCTCGGGCACGTGGCCGGACGCGTTGTATTACTTCCTGGGCTCACCGTCACTCACGCCCGATGATCTCGTCACATTCCTGAAGTCGTGGATCGAACACGCCCATCACCTGATGCGAATCACCATCGAGTACCCGGAGCACGGCGGCAACTGGGTGACGATGGAATGCAATGGATTGGGGCACTTGGGCATCCTGTTGCCGGAGTGCAAAGATGCACCGCTGTGGCTGAAGACCGCCGCCGATCGTATGTCAATGGAACTGGACCGACAGGTGTACCCGGACGGCGCGCAGAAGGAATTGACCACCGGCTATCATCAAGTTGCCCTTCGCAACTTCGTCGGTCTTCTCAGAATCGCCCAACACAATGATGTGGCTGTGCCGGCGGACTATCTGGCACGCCTTGAGAGGATGTACGAATACAATCTGAAGGCGATGACTCCCGAAGGCAGGCTGCCACCGCTAAACGATGCCGGGTACACGGGCGTGTTGCGAACGCTCGAAGAGGGGGCGGAGTTCTTTGGCCGCGAGGATTTTAGATGGGCAGCTACGGGCGGAATCCAGGGAGCTGCACCGGATTACACTTCTGTCGAATTTCCCTATGCCGGTCAATACGTGATGCGATCCGGGTGGAATCGCGACGACCGCTATTTGCTGTTCGAATCCGGCCCGTTCGGCATCGGGCACCAACACGAAGACAAACTGTCCACGTTCATCTACGGACATGGGCGAGTACTCTTGACCGAGGCGGGCACGTACAGTTACGACCGCAGCAAGTATCGACGTTACGTTCTGGGCACATGGGCGCACAACACGATTCTGGTCGACGGTCAGCAGCAACATCGCGGCGGTTTACGTGATACGTACGAGACAGACGAACCACTCGACAATCAGTGGATTCACAACGACGCGTTCGACGCCGTGGATGGCGTCTACGACAGCGGATACGGCCCAAAGCGTGACATCCAAGTCGACCATGCACGGACTGTGGTCTTCGTACGACCGGACTATTGGATCGTCGTGGACCGTCTCCAGGCGGAAAATCCACACGATTACGATATCCTGTGGCATCTGAACGCCGACGGAGCGGCCAAGGATACGCAAACGCTGGCGGCTTGGGGAACGGACGAAGGTGTGGCAAACCTGATGGTGACGCCTGCGGTGACCAGAGGCTTGGAACTGGAAATCGTAGTTGGCCGCGACGAACCGGTACTCGGCTTTGCCCCGGCCAGCCGCAAGGAGCCCATTCCCGTACTGAACTACAAACTCAACGCAAACGGCCCCGTGACGCTTGCATGGGTACTGATGCCCTATCCAGCAGAACGCCCGTCCGTGAAGGCAGAGATGTCCGAGTCAGCGAGCGGAACGATCGTAACCGTATCGCACGCCGAAGGCACAGACATGGTTTACGTAGCCCCGCGCGGCGAGAGTCAGATAGTGACTCTAGGCCCCAAGAAACTCGAAGGCCGTATCGCCGTCGTGCGGCTAGACGCTCAGAATAAGGTCATCGCCGCGAGCGCAGAGTGATTTCGGACGCGCCGACCGAAGCAATGCTCATTCCGCCCGTTGGGCCAGTGGGCCTGTGCAGGACCCGGACGAGGCACAAGAGACTTTAGTGGAGACAAACATGATTGCGATTGTTAATGTTCGACAGATACGCTTGGCTGGCAATGAGTTTGGGGAAAGGGGTAGGGTTCCGGTCTTCGTGGCGTCGGCCCCTCTCCCTAACCCTCTCCCCGCGAGCGGGGCGAGGGGACTTGGTGGAGTTGTTTTGTTTCCGTTTCTTGCGTGGTCGGTCGTGCTGATCGGGGCTTTGGTTGTACGTGGCGACGATCCAGCCGGCAAGGATGCGGCGGTCTCGGTGCCGGGGGTGGTGATTGATCATCAGGCGGCTAGCACGGGGAGATATGTTGGTTCGCCAAGTATCGCGATTCTGCCGGACGGAGACTATGTGGCCTCGCACGATATTTTTGGTCCTAAATCAAACTACCGGCAGCGGGCCACGACGCGCGTGTTCCGATCGAGCGATCGTGGCCAGACGTGGCGGCACCTGAGTGATATTGATGGGCAGCTTTGGTCGACGCTGTTCGCCCATCGCGACGACCTCTACATCATGGGAACGCTGGCTCGCTACAACGATGTGATCATTCGCCGCTCGACCGATGGCGGTAAGACTTGGACCGATCCGAAGGATGACAAGACGGGATTGCTTCTGAAGGGCCTGTTCCATTGCGCGCCGGTGCCTGTGATTGTGCACAACGGGCGGCTGTGGCGGGCCATGGAGGATTCTACCAACACGCAGCGTTGGGGGCTGCCGTTTCGAGCGTTCATGATGTCGGCCTCCGCGGATGCCGATCTGCTGGATGTCAAGAACTGGACTTGCAGTAATCGACTGCCTTGCGACAAGCAGTGGCTGGGCGGCAAGTTCGGCGGTTGGCTTGAAGGCAATGCGGTGGTAACGCCCGATGGGCGGATGGTGGACATCCTGCGTGTGGAGTATCCCAGCGGTGGTGGTAAGGGAGCCATTGTTGACATTAGCGACGATGGTCGCACTGCTTCGTTTGATCCCGAGACCGGTTTTGTCGATCTGCCGGGCGGGTGCGTGAAGTTCACCATCCGCTTCGATCCGGTGTCGAAGTACTACTGGACCTTGAGCAGCTACATGCCGCCTCGCCATTTGGGACTGCACCCGGGTGCCACGCGCAATACGTTGGCCCTAGTCCGTTCGGCCGATTTGCGTGAGTGGGAGGTGCGGTCGATCGTGGCCTATCACCACGATGTGAAGAAGCACGGATTCCAGTATCCCGACTGGCAGTTCGACGGCGACGATATCGTGGCCGTGTCGCGCACGGCATACGATGACGGCTTGGGTGGAGCCCACAATTACCACGACGCCAACTACTTGACGTTCCACCGCCTGTCGGATTTCCGAAACCTGAACAAGATGGAGCTTCCGCCCTTGCCGCCGCCAAAGAAGACGATCTTCGAATGCCCGGACTTCAAGGTCGAGGGATTCGACTTCGAAATCGCGACGCTGGACAACGATGCCGCGGCCTACAGCAATCGCAACTACGTCTGGAAGAATGTGCCTGAACCGTTCCGCGGCTGGAGAGTCACACGAGTTGGTGGCGGTGTTGCCGCGAAGATCACGGTGACTGCACGTCGTGACACGGTAGTTTACGCGACGACAGGTGCGAAACAGGAAGGGACCAACACAACCGGTTGGGAAGTGCTGGACCATCCCGGCTTCCATTACTCGACCAAGCACCGCACGCCGATGTTGACCATGGGGCGGTCGATCAAGGGAGGCCAAACGCTCGCCGTACTGCAAACCAACTGGTCCGGCACACTTGTGCTGATCCCGCCGCAGAAGAAGTGATGGTTCCGAAGCAAGGGGATCACCATAGGAACGCGGTTTCGTAACACTTCAGCCAACTGGTAGCCGGATTCGCAAGAATTCGGAATCTTCCCAGTTTGCCGCCGAATTGTCC
>CAZUAH010000494.1:0-10453 GCA_964617665.1 uncultured Pirellulaceae bacterium | reverse complement strand
CCTGCCCCTCAACCTAATTGTCGCTAAAGACTTAAGCTAATTGACGCCGAACACGGCATCCCATTCCACATCCTTGGCCACGATCGCCCCATGCATATCCGATAATACAGAACCAACCGGCCGACCAATGTCGTGTCGATTTCGCTGAAATGGCAGGAATCCCACGAAGCGGCCGTCTTCCTCCATGACCGTCACTTCGACATCGCTTCGCACCGCTGCGGCCGCTTTCGCGAATTCTGGCCGGAAGCAGGGATGGTCGACCGTCCGGTCAGCCTGCTGCAAGTTGGCCCACGCCGCCTCTTGCTCGGCGGGCAGCTGGTTCGCACTAATGACGTCTATTCTCATCGTCACATTACTTGAAAGCTGTTTCGAGGCCAGGGAAGACGACTGCTCGATCCGAGCAGGTGTTCTTCATGCGACGAGGAACTGGCATGTTACCCCCAATTCCTTCGCCTGCTGCTTCATTTCCTTCTCGTACAATGCGTTCGTGATAATGACTTCGTCCGGCCGGTAATCGGCCATAAATCCCGGGGGAACGATGCGCTGCCCAGTTCCAGGCACGTATTTGCCTTGCTTGTCCGGGTTGATTTCGACGACGAAAGGAATCACCTCGGCAGTATCCAGAGAATTGACAAAGGTGATTCCTTTTCCGCCTGTCCCCCACAGGACCACCCGCTCCCCGCGGCTCTTCCAGCGGACCAACCGGTCTCTCCATATGCTCAACTTCTCATCGTGTCTTTCTGCGAAGTTGCTGATGGCCTCGGGTAGATCAAGGTGTTCGGGCTCTTTGGAGGCGAAATCATGGCCGTCCACATCTGCAGGAACGGCATCGACAAATAGATACTGATCGCCCTCGTAACACGTGGCCGCTTCGATCACATCGAATCCGCTCCGCTGGAACACGGCGGCGAGAGACTGTTTGCTGAAATAGTTGGATTGCTCGTAATGGATGCTCCACGTTTCTTCGCGCCGGAAAGCGTCGAAGGCGTTGAAGATCTCGAAATAGACCCCCGGCCGTCCGTCGCCGATCATCCGGCGAAGCATCGTGAGGAACTGAAGGGGATCGGGTATATGCTCGAACACCGACAAACAGCAGACAAAATCAGCGGAAATGTCGGCATGACGGTCGCTGAAGAAATCACGGATAAAGCGGACGCTACCATCGCCGACGCGCTCGAAGCCCTCCCACGCAACCGTCGGGTCAATTCCCACGGCACGGTTACCGCCTCGTTCGCACAGCATCCGGAGGAAGTAGCCGCACCCACAGCCGATTTCGAGCACGTTCTTGTTCCGAAGCTCGAATCGTTCTATCAAGCTGGTTGCCACACCATCCATGAACTTCCGGAATGTCTCCGAGTGGTGCAGGGCGACCTCATAGCCCGGTTCGTAGGAGATCTTATTGCGGTCGAATCGCCTGTTGAATACGAGGCCACAGCCATGGCAAAACGTTAGAGTGACATCGCCTCTTGGTGCCGCGACGGCTTCTTCTGCTGAGTCGTAGAAGTTGCCGACGTGGACTGGAAGGTCCCGGGCTTCAAAGAAATCGGTGTAGTCCACGTAACCGCAGCCCGGGCAGGAGGTGGCTGTTGGGAAGGCGAGCGGCCCGCATTCGGATTGAAGGGCAAGCTGCTGTTCGATCATGTCTGTTCCTCCTGCAGTCACTAGTGAACGCTCACGAAGTTGTCCTCGCTGTCCACTTTCTTGCTTCTTCCGTCGTGCGTTGAATCACACTCGACGGAATTGTGCGAGTTCGACTCGTGGCTCGAAGCCGTTGGCTTCGTCTTTCTGCTGCCGACGCCCGTTCCGGCGACTGCGCTCCATACCACGTTTTTCCATTTCTTTACTTGCGCCAAATAGCGGAGCAGAACGCAGTAGCAGCGAAGACGTTCGCCAAAACTCAGCTTGGTGTTCTGGATGGCCCGCACATAGCCGCCCAGCAAACGTAGACGCGTGGATGTGAACTTCTTGGCCAGTCGAGGGTTGACAAATTCGCGTTGCGACTCGGCGGCATTCTGGCTGCCGGAAGCGCTGGCGTGAATGCGTTGGAAGAACAGGGTCTCCGGGATTGCATGAAATGGACCGCAAAGCGCTAACTCGCCGGTCAATACCTTTTCGCCCCCATAGCATTGCGGGATCAGGCAGGTCTTGCGCAGTACGTCAGTTCGCATCACACCGAAGAAGTCGGCAGACCAACTGCTTCCCAGCAGTACTCCCAGAAAGCGTTTCCACGGTTTTGGCGAGTCATGGTGCTGGCGCGGAAACCCAGCTTCACCAGTGTGCACAACACCCTTCGAGCCGTCGGCGTGCTCGGGATCTTCCGTCATTCGCCGACCAAACTGGTCGACCTTCGCGCCGTGCGTGTAGCAGAGCGCGATTTCTGGATTGTCGTCGAGTACATCGACGCAGCGTTCCAACAACGTCGGAGCGCACGTGTCATCGTGTGGTGCCCATTTGAAATACGTGCCTCGCGCTAACTCAAGAACCCTGTGGAAGTTCCAGAACGCGCCTTGATTCTCCTCCTGGCGGTAATAGCGGATCCGCGAGTCTCGCTCGGCATAGGTGAGGCAGATCAATTCGGTGTCGTCGGTCGAGGCGTTGTCGGATATGATCAACTCGAAATCGGTGTATGTCTGCGCGAGCAAGGATTCAATCGCTTCAGCGATGTAGTCGGCCGCGTTGTACGCGGGCATGCCGATACTGACCCGAGGAATGTCGTCGCTCATCTCGATGGTCCTTTGTGGTTTGGTGCTTTCTTTCCTGAGATTTGGTTGTTGCCACACGCTCACCGGCGAGTTGGATGCTCCCAACGAAAACTCAAGCCCCGCCATGAACCGGTTTGCGACACATCGCCGCAAAGAGTTTTGCCAGGAAGATACTATTGGTAACCAGATACCTGCGCCACAGTCGGCGAGGCTCTTGGATCAATCGGTAGAACCACTCCAGCCCGAACCGTTGCATCCATCCGGGCGCCTGGGACACTGCTCCGGCATGAAAGTCGAATGCTGCACCGACACAGACCTGCACGGCCTGAATTCGGTCACGGTGATCGTAGGCAAACAGGTCCTGTTTGGGACAACCGAGGCCGATGAAGACGATGCCCGCACCGCTCGCGTTCAATCGCTGGACCATTTGCTCGTCTTCCTCCGGTGTCAACGGTCGGAATGGCGGAGACTCGTATCCAGCGATTTTTAGTCCTGGATCGCGTTCTAGCAGGTTTTCCCGCATCTTCTCGACCACCTCTGGGCTTCCGCCGTAAAGGTAGATCGGAACACCTTCCGCTGCAGCTTTCTCGCAAAGTCTGAGGGTCAAATTGGGTCCGTAGACCCGATCCGTCAGTTTTGACCGGTGCAGCAAATTCAATGCCCAGCGTACCGGCTGTCCGTCGGGCGTGATCATGTTGAACGTATTGACCTTTTCTCGAAGCGAGCGATCACAACTAGCCGTTACGACGGCGTGGACGGCATGGCAAGACACGACTGCTGCCTCGCGGTGCTTTGCCGCCTCTACGATTGTCTCTGCGGCCTCTTCGTAGGTGGTCGGAGTTACCTCAACACCCAGCACGTCCATCTTCTTGGGCCAAACGGCCGATGTGTCATTCATGGCTGTCTCCCGTTTCGTTCAGTGGGCGCATGCTGATGGGGCCAAGGCATCTTCCGCGGCCCGCGACGTATTGTTCAGCACTTGCCCGTAGATCGACATTAACATCTCGTAGTTTGCGTCCGCTGTGTATTTGGCCTCGAATTCACCCCGAACTTGGCTTCGCATGCGGGCCAATTCGCTGTGATTGCTCCAAAGCTGCTGGACCTTTGCAGACAAATCGTCTGCGTCACCGGATCGAAAGCATAAGCCGGTGTAACCATCCGAAATCAGTTCCTGCATGGCGCCGAGTCGCGATGCCACGACTGGCGTGCCCTTGGCGAATGCTTCCACGATTGAAAGTCCGAACGTTTCGTAGCAGTTGGACGGAAATACCAGCAAGCGTGCATCGCCAATCAAGTCAAGAACTTCGTCGTGTGGTTTCTGGCCGAGCCACTCAATTCTGGCGTCGCTGGCTGCTGCCTTGCGAACCGTTTCGGCGAGCGGGCCATCGCCCACGAGTCGCAGGGGCATGTCACTGCTTATGCGAGACCAAGCGTCAAGCAGCACCTGGACGCCTTTCTCCGGCGAAAGCCGCCCAACGTATACGGCATACTTGCCGAGGCCATCTCCGGCGCCCGGATCTTCTGGAAGGAAATTGGGTTTGACAGTGATCGCCTCGGCTGGCAATCCTCCCTCGATCAGCTTCTGTCGTGCGAATTCCGTGAGAGCGATGTATCGGTCGACCAATTGCGTCCAAGTGCCTCGACGCCGATGAACGGCTAACATCGTCGCGACAACCGCGGTAGCGGCCCGGCTGCCTCGGTAGCAGGCGTGAACAACCGCTGGCCATGGCGTCCGTTTTCCTAAACAGGACTCGCACACTCGGCCGTCTCGCATCAACAGGGCCTTCGGGCAAATCAAGCGGTAGTTATGTAGTGACTGGACGACCGGCACGTTCTCGTCGCGCGCGGCCGCATATGCAGCAGGCGAGATCAATGGAAAGATGTTCGCGGCGTGCAGAATGTCCGGATGCTCACGTCGAATCAGGTCGCGAAGCTCTCTGTAGATCTGTCGGTTCCATATGGTCTTGCGTGCGGCCTCCAATCGACCCATGTCATTGATGTCGTCGTTATGCTTTGTGTACTCCAGGACCTCATGGCCACGTGAGTGCAGCAAACGGCTTTCGGCCGCGAAGACCTGATCCTCGCCGCCTGGTTGTTGATAGTAGTTGTGGCACAACAGAACTTTCATTTGCTCACGCCTCCCTGCACCAACCGCGTCAGGTAGCGGAAGTTTCGTGCCACGAAACGCGCGGGCGCGTGAAGCCGAGAGGATCGCACAAAGGTCTGGCTCTGGAGCCACATTCGCCTGAGAGGTCGCGCGATAGGCCGCCGATCAACCGCCGCTTCGGCGACCGCCGTCGTGTCGCTCATCAAGCTGACCTTGTATGCCTCGGGGCCTTTTCCTAAGTCAATCCGCTTGATGCCCGAGTCTTCGGCGGCTTGCGCCGTGCGGATCAACTGGACGAGCCCGGGGGAGTACTTATGGAATTCAACATCATAGGCCGGGAACCAGTAGTGCAGCACGCCGCGCGACATCATCCCCATGTGAATGGACATAAGCCGATCGCCTGCGTAGAGAGCTGACAGCGTTCCGGTAAGCTCATCGCTGCGCTCGTCCAGCAATCGCTCCAACAGCTGCACCTTCCAATTGTCGGCAAACACATTAATCGCGCGCGTGCGAACATACTGATCTGTCTTCCATTCGATCAGCGTACGGAAGATCTCTCGATCGTCGGAGAACATCTCCAGTCGAATCGGGCCCAGTTCGCGTTCCATCTTGCGAGCCTTGCGCAGCGCCGTCTTCAGACGGGTGGCACCCATTTCCGTCCGCTTCTTCTTGTAGGCATCGAATCCCTGCGATAGATCCAAGTAGGGGGACGGAGCCGAGATGAAATGATATGGCTGCAGCACTTGCTGAGAGACGATCAGGTGATCGAAGTACAATGCTGCAAGGCCACATTCTCGGGCCATCTGCTTGGGATCCCAAACGACGCCTTGCTGCACAATCGCCCCTTGGAAGTCCGTTACGTCGGGGGCAATCGGGTGACCCACGTTCCGTTTCAAACGGTCAAAAGGCAAAAAGCCGACTGGCTCGCCGTTCTCCTCAAACACCGCGATCTCACTGGTATCGCGAACCGATGCAACCGCGAGCGCAAACTCTGGCCGGAAATACGGGCTATCTAATGCCGGGTCAGCCTGCTGCAGGCGAGACCACGCCTGGATCAGATCCGAGTCAAGTTCGGCGGCGGGAATGACGTGGAATTTCATCTGAATATCAACTCCCGGCCAAGTGTGACGAGGCAAATGTATCTGAAGCTCGTTGTCCGGACGACCGACGCGGCGCCATCTGACATGTGGCGCTGGAAGCGTGTCCCGCGGCCAATCCAAAGGTCGTGAAGAAGGCGACGGATTCGGGTTCGATCGGCCCGAGGAAGGACGAGTTGAAGAATCCCCACAGTACGAACCAGGCGCCAACGATAAGCACCAAGTGAAACAGTTTTCTAGTGTGCGAATCCGCTCGACGAGACCGAAGCAATCGAAAGAACGGAGACCCCACCCCGCATGCCAGTAGGGACGCCCCGACAAGCCCTGTGGTCACCAGGGCCTGCAGTACAACGTTGTGCGCGGTCCAGTTGGTCCATTCGTACCAGACGTAGATCTCGCCGGTCTCGGAGCTGACAAAATGCCCGTGGCCGATCCACGGCGACTGCCGATACGAGCCCCACATCACTTCCCACATTTCACGCCGACCCGAAAGATCGGAGAAATCCGTGTCCTGGCCTCGAGACACATAAGTCGTCGTATCGCCGAATGCGGATCCCGCCAACGTCCAACCTGGATCGCACGTGACATATGCCGTGCCGGCAATACTAACGGCAACGATGAACAGCGAGACAAGCAACCGACTGGCGAATACGCAAAACAGGATGAAACCTAGTAGGACAGTCAGAAACAACGAAGTTCGGTTGGCCGCAATCAGCAGCAGTAAAATGTGGACCACCAAACCGGGCACCATCAGCATTCGCGTCCAGTGCCATCCCCACACGAGTCGAGACGCAACCAACACAACGATACCCAGCGAGGCCGCCGAGCCGGCAGTTGTGGGGTGGACGATTCCTGGGGCATCTCGCGTCAAGGCGCCGAATTGCGGAAAGGCCAGATTCGCGATCAGTATGACGCCACTGAAGAAGAGCACAGCTAGGGAAAGGCTGAACAACACAGCCGACGTCCTCTTGGGGCCATTACAGAACAGCGCGAGGTTCATCGCTAACAGCACGAGGACCGTCAGACTGGCAGACTGGCCGAGCGACACTGCCTTTAGCGGCGACCAGAGCGTTGAGAGCACGGCCCAACCAGCGAACAACGCCAACGGCGCCAAACACGCGACCACCTTACCTCGATGCGGAAGATGCCAATTGCGATACAGCATCCACATGAGAACGGTGAAGGCACCGACACGTGTCCCAAGTTTCAGCAACGCGATCAAGTCAAGCGAGCCAACCGAATCCGGAGCGATCCGCCCTGGCACGGAGAAGCAAATCATCGTCAACAGCCACATGCAGACGAACAAAATACGCGGCACGGGCCTATCAACTGCGCGGTTTTCCACTGTGCGACTGGCGCAAAATGCAACGTCAGCATTCATGCGGCACCTCCCGGGCTAATTCGCCCCTTGGTGAGCCGCGCAAAGAAAGTGCACTGCGCCGCAGACGCCACAGACATGCCAAGCAGGCGAGCGACTGCAACGCCTACGATGCCCCATTTCCCAATCAGGAGAAACGACACGGTTAGCGTGATCGCCAAGCCGCCCGCCCTAACCATGAAGTTGATGTCCGGACGCTCGATTACCCAAAGACCGTGGTCTGCGGCGAAGCTGAACGTTCCGGCCAACGTCGCCACGGCCAATAGCGTGATGATCAATCCGTGTCCCGCGTATTCCTCGCCGTCGTAGAGAATCTGTAGCGCGAAGTCGCCAAACAGGGCCAAGCCAAGGCAAATGACCGACATCGCCACGGCCAGGAAGACGGTTGTCTTCCAGACCACGCGGCGGACTTCGGCGTTGCCGCCGTCCGCGTACACCTGCGATGCCCTCGGCACGAGGACGCTGCCGATGCCGAGGATCAGCGGGTTGAATATCAGAACGAGAGACGAGCAGGCGGCGAAGATGCCTGTGGCAGCCGTGCCCAATGCAACTGCTAGAAGCCAGTGCAACGCGTAATTGTGTGCTGAATCCGCTATCTGGCTCGCGCAGATCCAGCGACCGAACGCCCAGTGTTGCCGTAGCTGGCTGCCCACGTTCCGAGGACGGACGACGAACTGATTCGCCGTCGTGGCGAACCAAGCGATACTACCTACTAGGCAAGCGATGCCCACTGCGGCACAAGCCGTCGCCGCTGACAGACCACCGATGCAGTACAACGCGACAAAGCCGCCGAACTGCACGATGGCGACCACTACGTCGACCGCCAAGACTCTGGCAACTTCTAAACGCGCAAGCAGAAATCGACGAACCAACTCTCGCAGCAAGTAACACGGCGCCGCTGCCGCCAATACCCACATCACCGGGGCGAGTCCCGTCGGTCCGAAGCCCGCAGACAGCACGCCCGCCAATACCAGCAGCAATGCGACTCCCACTAATGTGAATAGTCCCTGCATGACTAGAATCGTGCCGGCATATTCCGGCCGTTCGTCGCTTTTCAAACGATGGCTGTAGATCGTGTAGGGCGTCCAGATCAGTGATTCGTGAATCACTGCCATGAAGATCAGCACAGCAAATGCAAGCGAGTAGACTCCCAATTGGTCCAACCCACAGAAACGCCCGATCATGACCGTGGTGAGGAAGTTCGAGCCACTGAACACCGCCTGGTCGGCCAGAGCCACCACGCCCTTGCGCGATGTCTTGCCGAACTGTCCACTAAGCCACCGCAATGATCTTCGCACGCTCGAGACATCAAGTGTGGCCGTCTGCTGTTTTGATGGTATCAGCATCCGCGGCCTCCTTCGCAAATGGTGGAGACCGCACTGTGACGTCGAAGGCTTGGTGGACGTTGCGGACGCACCGCCCGTGCAATCGTTTTGCGAAGTCTTGGTGCCCAGCTATACCAACCCGCTAGTTTGCCCGCGAGTGTCGCCGCGGTATCCCAGGGAAACACGTTGAAGCGTCCCCATTGGAATGGATCGCTGGCAGGATCGACCAGTGCGCACTCCGTGGTCAGTCCACAGAGAACGTCGGTCTCCTTCGCAGCCGCTACGAGATCCTGCGCGGCAAAACCACGAAAAGGACACCCGAACGGATAGGCGAACGTCGGGCCCTGCACGCCGAATCGCGATTCCAGGATTTCTACAGACCTCTGTAGGTCTTCACGAAACTCCTCCGGCCGGTCACGAAAGTCTTGATGTGTGTGGGTATGCGCGCCCAATTCCATCTGGCCGTCTTCCAGCATCTCCAGGCATTGGGCCGTAGCAAGTGGGCGAAATGTCTCGGGCGGAACACGTTCCGCAAAGTCGACGCCCCAGTCGTCAAATGGGAAAGGTTTGGCGTTGTCCAAGAAGGCTGTGCTCACAAAAACGGTGGCCGGCACGTTCAACTCGCGCATAATCGACCAGGCGTTTAGATACACCGACTCGTATCCGTCGTCGAACGTAACGACAATCGTTCGCTCGGGCAGATCGTGGCCGTGTTCGTGGTGGTCAAGGACTCGGCGTAAGGGCGAAATGCGATAGCCGCGAGTCAATAATCCGGAAATCTGCTCGCGAAAACGCTGCGGCGTGACGTTGTGGAGCGGAAATGGAAGACCGGGGACACGGGGCGCAATTCGATGGTATGTCAGTATGCCTACGACGTTACCGCCGCGACTGCCGAGCAACTTGCTCAGAACAACGGCCGCACGACCAGTCGCACGCATCGACAACTGGCTCGCGAAATCCAGCAATCCTCGGATAGTCATGCACTGACCTTCAACAGCCTTTCCGCCGCAAGATGTATCGAATCGTTTCGGTGATCAGACTCAAATCCACCTTAGGCGAACGCGACTTGACGTATTTCAAATCCATCCGGACCCAGTCAGCGAACGGGATCTTCGTCCGCCGATCCTTCACCTGCCAGAAACACGTGAGCCCTGGCGTAACATCCAGCCGGCGACGCTGCCAACCTTCGCACTCGTCCGATTCATCGCATGGCAGCGGTCGTGGGCCGACCAGTGACATGTCGCCTCTCAGGACATTCCAAAGCTGTGGCAATTCGTCGATGCTGGTGGCCCGCAGGAACCGGCCGACGGCGTTCACTCGTGGATCTTCCTCCATCTTGAATGCCGGCCCGTCTTGCTCGTTTAGCTCCAAGAGCTCCCGTTTCATCTCTTCCGCATCGGTCACCATCGACCGAAATTTGTACAGCCAAAACGGTCTGCCACCTCGGCCGCTGCGTTGCTGCTTGAAAATGATCGGCCCGCGCGATGTCAATTTGATCGCGATGGCGATGCCGATGAACAACGGCGAGAGGAGCACTAGCCCAGTGATTGCACCAGCGGTGTCTATCAAACGCTTCCAGAAAGGCATGCGTTCCATCACCAGTACTTCCACGCCGTGAACCGGGCGATTGCCACCCACAGGATCTTGCAGCACTCGATCAAAGAACTCAGTCTTCGTCTGTTCCGAGGGGTAGACAAGGATATCGAACTTGGGCGCGGGTGCCTCGGCAAACCACATCGAACGAACCTCGTTTGCCAGTTTCCGGCTGCCTTCGAGCGGCGTATCGGGAAGCAGTTCCGGCGGCGCACTCTGCGAGCGCGTGGCCATGAAGTAGCGGCTCGGAT
>CAZUAH010000493.1:0-10455 GCA_964617665.1 uncultured Pirellulaceae bacterium | reverse complement strand
TCAACACGCCGCCGGGCTTGTGGAATGCCTCGAAGACGGTCACTTCATAGCCCAACAGAATCAAGTCGCCGGCAACGGTCAACCCGGCAGGACCCGATCCAACAATCGCGATTCGTTTGCCAACCGGCGGCTTCTTCTCCGGCAACTCGATCAGGTCGTTTTCACGTTCGTAATCGGCTGCGAAACGCTCTAACCGGCCGATCGCCACGGGCTCGAATTTCTTGCCCAATATGCAACGCTCCTCGCATTGCGATTCCTGCGGGCAGACTCGACCGCACACGGCGGGCAGTGCGTTCGTTGATTTGATCTGTCGCGCGGCAGCGGCGAATTCGCCATCGGCCACATGCTGAAGGAAGCCGGGGATGTCGACACTGACCGGGCAACCGCAAATGCACACCGGCTTCTTGCATTGCATGCAGCGCGCGGCTTCTTTGCGAGCCTCTTCTGGAGTATATCCGAAGGGAACTTCGTCGAAGTTCTTTCTCCGCACGGCCGGATCCTGTTCGGACATGGGCGTGCGGGTCTTCACGATCTTCTTCTTTTTCTTCTTCTTTGGTTCGTTCATCCTTCCTGCGACTCCTCTACGTACCGGTCCAGCGAGCATTTCTCCTCGTGCACATAGATCTTCTGGCGATCCAGTGTTCCGTCCCAATCCACTAGGTGTCCGTCGAATTCGGGTCCGTCGACACAGGTGAAGAGAGACTTGTCGCCCACACGGACGCGGCATCCACCGCACATGCCCGTTCCATCCACCATGATGGTATTCAGGCTGACGATGGTCTTAACGCCAAACGGTTTTGTGGTTGCCGCGCAGAACTTCATCATAATGGCCGGGCCGATGGCGTAGACGCTGCCAATCTGACCCTCCGCGTCCTGCTCCAGCAGTTCCTTAAGAGGCTCGGTCACCAAGCCCTTGCGACCTTTCGATCCGTCGTCTGTGGTGATTATATGCTCGTCGCTAACCTCGGCCAGTTTGTCATCCCAGAAGAGTAATCCAGCATTTCGTGCGCCTTGGATGGATATGACTCGGTTTCCAAGGTCGCGCATGGCCTTTGCGATGGGGTAGATCGGTGCGGTCCCCACGCCGCCGGCCACCATAACGACGGTACCGCATTCTTCAATCTCCGACGCTTGGCCCAAAGGTCCCATCACGGCAAGCAACTCGTCGCCAACGTTCAGTTTGCATATTTTGGCCGATGACGTGCCCACGACCATGATCACCATGGTGATAGTGCCGGCCGACGCATCGAAGTCGGCAATGGTAAGCGGAATGCGTTCGGCCTGCTCGTCGCACATTACGATGACGAATTGCCCCGGGCGAGCTTTGGCCGCCAAGCGAGGCACTTCCACAACTATTTCGTAGATATTCTCGACGAGTTCTCGTTTCTCTAGGATGCGTGGCATGCATCACTCCCCAAATAAGGCGTCTTCTGCGGGGGAAAAGGGCAGGGGACGAGGCTCGTTTGTCGGAACCATCCGCACGGTGGGCCGTACAAATGAGGCTCGTCCCCCAGTTATCTCCATCTTCGATCAGAGGATATCACGGATCGGCAACCACGCAAGTGGGTGTCCGGATGGTTCCGTTTCGCCTTTGGCGACACCGGATCAGTCCAATTCCACACCTTCCTCGTACTCCGGCACGTGCACCGGCCACTTCATCTCTTGGTCGATGTGTTCGGCCAGAGCCAGCGAGCTTTCTTCCTCGCCGTGGGTCACGAAGACGCGTCGCGGAGGCTGCTTCAGATTGCCGAGCCAACGCAAGAGAGCACTGCGATCGGCGTGTCCCGAGAAACCGTGAATTTGGTCGATCCGGGCTCGGACGCGATGCGTCTTACCGTGGATGCGGACTTCTTGTTCTCCTTCCAAGATCCGCCGGCCCAGCGTGCCACGGCCCTGCCAGCCAACGAACAGGATCGTATTCTCGGCCCGCGCGATGTGCCGCTTCAAATGGTGTTTGATGCGGCCCGCGGTGCACATCCCCGAAGTAGCCATGATGACGCTGGGCACCTGCAGCGCATTGATAGCTTTTGACTCTTCGACCTTGCGCACAAGTCGCAGACCGGGGTACCTGAACGGCGGTTCGTTCGCCTCGATCAACTGCCACGTTTCGTCGTCAAAGCATTCCCGGTGCTTGCGAAAGATCGATGTCACGTCCACGGCCATCGGACTGTCAAGATAAACCTGAATGTCCGGTATCCGGTCGGCGTGTACCAAACGGCCAATCTGGTACATCAACTCCTGAGCCCGCTCGATAGCAAAGGTAGGAATCACAACAAATCCGCCACGCGACAGCGTCTTGTTGATTACGTCGCTCAGCTGCGTCTCGATATCCCCGGCATCCGTGTGCTCACGATCGCCATAAGTAGACTCGACGACCACATAGTCCGCTTCCTCGAAGACAGTAGGATCGCGAAGCAGCGGCTTGTCCCATTGGCCTAGGTCGCCAGAAAACAATAGGCGACGCGTCGTGTCTCCCTCGGTAGCCAGTATCTCCAGCACGGCCGAACCCAGAATGTGGCCCGCATCATGGAAGGTGACGGAAAACGCGTCGTTGATCTTGACCGGCGTCTTATAAGCCGCGGGCTGAAACAGCGGCAGCGTCATATCCACGTCGGCCTTGTTGTACAGCGGCACAACAGGATACTTGCCGCGACGGCCTTCCTTTTGGTGCCGCCGGTTCTTGTAGGCGGCATCTTCCATTTGAATGTGAGCCGAATCGTAAAGGACTACTTCCGCCATCTCGGTCGTTGGTCGAGTCGCGTAGATGCCTCCGCGAAAGCCCTCATGCACAAACTTCGGAGTCAATCCGCAATGATCGATGTGAATGTGCGTCAGCAGCAACGCGTCAAACTCGCTGGCAGGAATAGGACACGGATCCCAGTTGCGGGACAGAAACGCTCGTTCCTGGACCATACCGCAATCGATCATGATCTTCGATCCGGCCGCCTCCAAGCAGTATCGTGACCCGGTTACTTGGCGGTTGGCCCCCAGAAAGCTCAACTTCATATTCAGCCCCTTGAGACAGGCGTAGTTGATCGTGTAAGACAGGAACTGTGCCGAAAAGACAGCATCCGCCGATCGACACCCGTGATTTCACTCTGTGACAATATACCATCACACACCGCGCCCGCGTCAACGGCGTTCCGGTCGCGGCGGTGTTGAACGACAAGGGGAAGTTGCGGCCTCGCGTGGACATGGTCCGTTCCGTTGCCGCCCTTGCTGCAATTTGCTGTGTCTACTCGCGGCACGGGCGGTTCTGATGCTACGATTGAACTTGGCTGCCGTACCCCCACTTTGTCTCCAAACAGACGTCCTCGCCGCTTCCAGAGCCGCGAAACCTCCCAAAGCACCGCATCTGACACGCGCTCGCCGAGCCAGGACCGACTACCATCACCCGTAGCACACACCATCAGAAGATCGACATTTACGGCACAGCCGCCATCTTGGGCAGTGTGCTTTGCTGGGGCTCGGTTCCCGTCCTGCTGCGTGAGTTGACGGACGATGTCGATGCTTGGACGGCAAATGCTGTCCGCTATCCGCTGTCCGCGATGTTGTACTGGCCTGTCTTGTTCGTCTTTGGGCGCGCGGGCGTGTTGAATCGTCAGCTGGTCGCGAGGTGTGCGATACCCGCGTTTTTCGCCCTATCGGGCCAAGTCCTCTGGGCCCTGGCACCCTACTATCTCCCGGCCAGTGCCATTGGATTTCTCGTTCGCATGTCGCTTGTCTGGTCGCTGCTGGGTGCGATGACGCTCTTTCCGGACGAGAGGCGGTTGCTTCGAGTGTCCGGATTCTACGTCGGTCTGGCACTGTCGATCGGAGGATTCGTTGTCCTTTCCGTTTCCAAAGGCATGTTCGATGCAGACGTGACGGTGAAGGGCATCATCATCATTCTTGCCTGCAGCTTCTTCTTCGGTTTCTATGGGGTAAGCGTGCGTCGGTGCCTGCGGGGCGTTCACCCATTGGTCGGTTTCGGTGTGGTATCGCAGTTCGTATCGATCGGCACGCTGTTGGCTTTGACACTGACGGCAACGGCTGGAGTTGCCCGGCCGCAAGCTCTATCGTCACTTGGCCCGACTAGCTGGTGCCAGCTTGTCTCTTCGTCGATCTTGGGCATTGCGCTGGGCCACCTCTTCCTGTACATCGGCGTCGCTCGACTCGGCGCGGCGATCACTTCCGGCGTTCAGGCAATTACGCCTCTGGTGACCGTTGCGTTGGCAATCGTTTTCTTGGACGAGTCTATGTCGCCGTCCCAGTGGATAGCGGGCGTCGCAATGGTAATTGGTGCTGTTGTTCTGTTGCGCACCCAGCAAGTAGTCGCAGCCCCAGACCAGAGCCAGGAGTCTCCGAAAGAAAAGACAACGTGAGCGCATTTTCTCGTCGGTCGATGAGTATCTGACCATCAACGACGCAACTCCGCACGCACGCATTTTCACATGCGTCACGCTTTTGGCCGACCAGTCGTGCTCTTCGTCTTGGATGGAGTCTCTGGCTTTGATTCGCCACCGAAACTCCGGCGCGGTCCGCCTTTTGGATAAGGTGTGCCCTGCCCGCCGCGGAAGTCCTTTGCCGGTGGTCCTGCGGTTCCGCCGGGTTGATGTGGTGGATGCGAGCCGGCACCTAGGCCGTGTTGTGGCCCGCGTGGATGCCAACCGTGCGCATCCGAGTCTGGTCCGTCATAGTCTCGCATGCCTGGTTTCGACCCCGGCGGCAGCATTCCCGGCATGGGAGGTCGCGTTCGCAATTCCCGTCGCAACTGCTGTAGCTCGCGCATGACGGCATCAAGCTTCATCTCCAATCGCTGCAATCTTGCTTCGATCCCCTGCGCCGCCGGCATAGGTCCTCTCGGCGCTACCAACATCATCATCTTCTTCTTTGGTCGGTTTTCATCGACCGCCATCAGCTTCTGGTTGATGAACGGCTTCTTTGGCGCGGCCTGGATCTTCTTGTCAATTCTCGGCTTCTTCGGCGGAGTAGCCGGTTTCTCGGCTGCCGACGAGATTCCCACCAGGCTGACAAACAACATGGCAAACATACTTCTGAACGATCGACCTTTAGGGTTCATTTCACATATCCTCCTTCGCAGACATTTGAATTCTGGAAACTGAGATCATGTCCTTCGCCGAATAGACCAGCCACCCATTGATTGCGCTCTAACGCCGAGCCAGAAATCCACAGCACCTACAATCGCCGATCCTGGATAGTTGCCCGTACTTCCACATGGAATGAACGAAAACGCAATATATCCCAAAATGCACCGAGTGTGCCGAGTATTATCCAGAAAAACGATGTTGCACTAAATCACAGATCAACGCATCATATGCTCTCCTTAGTAGGATGGGGAACTCCCACCCACAGGTCGCACACGTCGCGGATGTGTTGATGAGTGACGGTGCTTGGCCGGCGCAGGTGGGCTAACGAGTACAACACATGGAGGCATTTGCGATGCATTGGAACCGGAAATCCGCCAGAAAATCGCTATCCTTCCTCTTGCTAGCACTGGTCGTGACAGCCGGCTGCGGTTCTGACGACGGAGCCCCGTCCGCAAGTATCGATGCACCAGGGCAGGGCACCAACTCCTCCACACAAAATGAATCCTCGTCCGAAGTCACTCAGCCGGTTAAGATTCGGGCTGGTGTCGCCAGCGATACTCCGGCACCTGTCATTCTCGAAGATACGCGGCAGTTTCCGGAGGTAGTGATCAAGACCACGTTCGGGAACATCCACGTTCGTCTGAACGCCGAGAAAGCCCCGATGACCGTGGACAACTTCTTGCTCAACTATGTCGATCAAGGTTTCTACGACAACACGATCTTCCACTACGTCGACAAGGACTTCATGATCATAGCAGGCGGCTATACCGCAGACCTGCAACAAAAGACACCGCGAGACGGGATTTCGAACGAGGCGAACAACGGGCTGCAGAACCTCCGCGGCACGATCGCCATGGCCCGTGATCGCACAAACGCCGATAGCGCCAACTGCCAGTTCTTCATCAATTTGGCGGACAACGCAGCGCTTGACCACAAGAGTGCAGCCCACGCCGACGACTACGGTTACTGCGTGTTTGGCGAAGTCACCCAGGGCATGGACGTGGTCGACAAAATCGCGGAAGTCGCCGTGGCAGACCGAGATCAATTCCCCAAGGTGCCATCTGAAGAGGTTGGGCTAAGATCCATCAAAAGACTCAGATAGACACGCCCGCCACCCCCAAACGGGTTAAAAACAGTTGCATCCCGTCCCAGGTTCTCCGCTCTCACGCTAGCTTTCTTGAAAAAATGCGCTGATGTAGTACACTTAAACTCCTCGTCATACTTCCGCGCAGGAGTCTCGTACTGCGGGAGAAATGGCAACAGGAGGTTATCGCCATGTCTTCAAGAGCTACCTTCTTCATCCAAGAGTGCCCAACGTGTGGGCGCAAAGTGCGCGTCTGTGTCGAATACCTTGGGATGGAAATCCAGTGCCGACACTGCCACGCCGTTTTCGAGGCCTGCGATCCGGACAGCGCCCCGTCCTATGGTGATTCGCATTTTGCGCTGATGCAACGCGTGGACGAACTGCTGGGATCCGAGCAGACGGAATCCCCCTCGATCTAGCGCGTGCAAGATTCACGTGTGAACGTCGGATGCAAGCGACAAGCGAAGGGCCGCCCGGTCCTGTTCAGCCCGTTAGCAGACTTGTCGTAATTGCGTCAAATACTGGCTTCTCGCGATCAAATTCCCGATTCTCGGCTTGATACGTCAAGAGATATGTCTGGCCGTCCACATGCAAGCTGCGTATCTGTGACATCACCAAGAGGTCCAGGCAAAAGAACGTCAGGTTGTAGCCGACGGCCGGCAGATCCATGACATGGTCGCTCACGGCATCCGATTCCAGCTCGGTGTACTCCTGCCGCATGGCCGCTAACACTTCGTCGTTCAGTTGATCCAGATCCATCTGCGAGGGGTAAATCTTCAATTCCCAGTACCCGCCTTCCGGGCTCTGGACAGAGACACCGCGGGGCCAGTCGTCTGATTCCTCATCAACGATTTCCCAGTTCTCTGGGTACATGAAACTCACTCCGAAATTTTCGTAATGCGCGGTCATCGTCCTCGCCTTGCGGTAATGATTTGAAAACGCCTCTGCTAGCACGGTTTGTACTTGCGTGCAACCGTTATTGTCTCGTGAAAGCACATCTGATATATCGCCTGCGACCAAGTCTGGCCGATCTAAAGGTAGTGTAGCCGAATTTGGCGTAAAACGGGGGCTCGTTGCGTCCATAGCCTATTTCGTCCGGACCATCGACGCGTCCCAGCCCGTCACTGATTACTGTTGCCGCCATCATGTTCCGTACCCCGTCAAAGCGATCCGCCCATTGCGTCCTTGCTGGCGCTGTGATGATCGCCCTTTGCGCTGCAGGTGGCTGTACCTCCCTATCCAAGAAACGGATCGACGATGATGTGGTCACGGCACGCCAGTTTTCGCTGCGCGGAGTCGATGCTGCACAGCGCGGGCAACTGGCCGAGGCGGAAGAGTTGTTTGGCAACGCCCTGGAGATGTGCCCGCTGGACGAGCGTATTCAGTATCACTACGCCGAGACGCTTTGGGAATTGGGGCGACGCGACGAAGCCGTGTCTCATATGGAGCGCGCCGTACGGTTGTCGGGTGGCAATGCGGAGTTGCTGGTACAACTTGGCGACATGTATCTGGCCCTGGGAAATTTACCGCGAGCGGCCAATCAAGCTGAATCGGCGATCCGAGCAAATCGGCAATTGGCTTCCGCCTGGGCTCTGCGGGGCGATGTCCTGAGCCAAAGGGGCCAATACGACGAATCTCTGGCCAGTTATCATCGGGCGCTCAGCTACCAGGAGCACTACCCCCGCGTGCAATTGGCGATCGCCCAAGCCTATCACAATCGCGGGCGGCATGCTCGTGCCTTGGCCACGCTGCGGTCGTTAGCCGATGGCTACCCGGTCGACGAGGTCCCGCCGGACGTGCTCTTTCTACAGGGCATCGCCTTGAAAGAGCTTGGACGCCATGAAGCTGCTGTGGAGATGCTGGGCGATGCGGCCAAACACTTCGAACCATCGCCAGACCTGCTGTTCCATCTGGCCGAGTGTCAGATGCTGGGGGGCGACCCGATCAATGCCCGAATAACCATCGAGTCGGCTCTGGCCAAATCTCCGGAACACGGCCCAAGCTTGGCCCTCGACCAGCATCTACAGTCCATTCAACCGCGTTACGCCAGACCGGATGGTGACATTCGGCAACGTTGACTATTGGCAACATCGCGTTGCCGAAACTCAACCATCTGAAGCCCAAAGACGGTGGTACCAAGCCACCCTCGTATCCGGCGCACGACGCTAACGGGGAATCTGGCAGGCACTTAGACGAATTGCCGAGTTGACCCATGTGGCAACCGACTCAGCTGGCACGGGGCTTGCTAATCTTGTGTGGAAACCTCAGCGAAGGTGACGTTCGCCTTTGTTTTGTCTAGTTTGTCGTATTCTGTCCAAAGGAGCATTGCGCATGCGTATTCCGATTGTACTGGTAGTCCTGCTGGCCGCCACTTGCATGTTGAGTGTGGGCACGGTTGGCGCAGAGGAAAAGGCCGCGACCGACCAGCTTCCCGCCGCCCTCAAGCAATTGGCACCCCAAGAGAATCAAATCGTGACCGAGAAAGAGGCGAAACAGGTCCGAGGCCAGCGGATCTGGTTCGGTGTCGACCTCTATTTCAGCAATTATGTATCGGAGGGATACATCGGCGCGGATGGTTCCGTACGGAACTACCTGAACGTCTACATCGATCCCTTCACCGTCTACTTCGAAGCATACTAGAAGGCATTTCAAGACTCGTTCTTGGGAGGGCGAAGCTCCTGCTGAGCCGTATTTTTCAGCGGTTTTGGCTCGGCGCGAGCCTCGCCCTCCCGGTTCTGAAACCGCTTCTAGGCATCGCCCGATCACAACGGACCGATCTTCAGTGTAGTCATCACGCTCCGTCGTGATGTCACATTGTCACGACGGAGCGTTATGGTCGATACGCGATGCGTAATGGCTCCCAACCGCAACTTCACGAGCGGAACATGTCGCATTCTGCGGCATATTCCGCTTTTTCTGTTTGAACGGGACGCCAACAGGCTCTAATTCCAAGACGCTTTTGACGAGCCCTACCTTGTGACCTACGCTTAATCGTGGTGGCTGTATGGGGCCATCGTTTTTACTTACTCACCGCTTGTTAGGAGCCGCAAGCATGTCGCCACTAACCGCCAATCATTCCAACGCATTTGTGGACCGGCGCGACTACGCAACCACCGGACTGCCCCTGTGCGCGAACGGCGACAATTCACCAACAGCCACAGCGAGCTGACTCCTGAAGCCAGAGAGGTGGCCACCGCCATCGACCAATACAAGCTCCACCACCGTCGCCGCTTCATCAACTACGAAGAAATGCTGATGGTCTTCAAGTCGCTGGGATACAGCAAAGACGAAGATTCCTAGCCCGGGCCGGCGTTGACCGCCAGGGAAACGGTTCGGAGTTGGATTACTCCCTCGCCGACAAGCCAATCTACGACCGCCTTCTTCGTCATCCAATCTGCTGCATCAATTCGAGCAACTTCTTCGCGGCCGCATCCGCGAAATCGGGATCATTGATGTGTTGGTCTATTTCGACTAACGCGACGGTCCCGTGATTCTCGCGAATAGCGCCGTAAAGGGCCTCGCGCGCTTCCGGATCGTCGAATGCTTGTCCGGAGTGGTCGATGGCAGATACGCCTTGCAGGGGTAGCATCAGGGCGGCAGGTCCTGTTGATGCGGCGACCTTGCGGCCGATTACTTCGCCCAGTTTGGCACTCTCGTCGACGTTCGTCCGCATCAGCGTGACGTTGGGATTGTGTTGATAGAACTTGCGATCCCTAAATTCGTCCGGCACGGTGTCGCGCGGGCCGAAGTTGACCATGTCAGGATACGTTCCACCCACGCGATTCATCCGTCTGAGACCGCGTTTTGCCAGAACTGCGGCGGAAATGAGCAGTGCGACTATCGATCCGTTGAAGTGGAGGGTTGATCACTGCCTTTGAAACGAATCACGAAGTCCGGCCCATCGCGGCCACCATTGTCATAGCGATCGAAGTGTATTGAGTAGATGACGAGGTCTCCGTCGATCATCTTCCATGGAAGTGACTCACCGGTATACGGATCGAGAGGAAGCTCGCCTAGCATTGGAACGACCGACTGGATATTCGTTGGATAGTTGCCGTGCTCCAAGCGAAACAGGTACGCGGCACAGGCGGCCTGCATGACTGTCCTTCTCGCGTGCTGGTCCAAACCTCCGAACATAATGCTTGTTGGAACGAGTTCATCGAACCACAATTCGCCGGCCAGTTGCGATAGCCCTTCGGGATCCGCTTTGGCAGCGTCCAACAGTTTCTCTAAGGAAGCGCGTAATTTCTATTTCCCGAGAACAAGGAATGGATTATACCT
>CAZUAH010000492.1:0-10480 GCA_964617665.1 uncultured Pirellulaceae bacterium | reverse complement strand
TCACAAAACCAGCTCAGTTAACCAGGAAAGAGCAAGTTTGGCGCCCCCGAGTCCAGATCTCCGTCTTCGACCGCCTACCTCACACCGAGCGTGCATCGGACGTGCGAATCAATTTGGGCGAGCTTGAAGATGCGTTGAGCGAAGACAAGTTGTATTTGCGCCGCGAACGCCCGAAGGGCATCTTGCGTTGGGACGTCGAAGTGGCGGCCAACGCCATGGGCGAGAACGCGCGACTAATCGAGTACAGCTATACCGCCGAATTCGATCGCAGTTTCCAGCTAAAGGCGGCTGCAAGCGACTCACCAGAGCAACGGCAGGAGTTCGAGAAACTGCAGCGTGCTCGGGTCAAGTTTTAGGCGATAGCGAGATAGCGCAATTGGTCGTTGTCAAAGGAGACCTTCGATCGAATTCACCGGGCCGAACGCGGCTTCGCGACTGATCTCTGGGAATTCGTGACCGAAGGACGCGACGATCGCGGCTTGGCGTTTCATTACACGGCTGGTGTGCTGCTGCAGATCGGCCGTGTCTTGGGCAGCGTAGAAACGTTGACTTCCTCTCACGAAGATCGGCAGCCGCCTGGGGCGCCACCGCTGAACGAACGGCGGCATGGCGCCTTCTCTGATTGCTAGCCCACCGAGTACAATCCGAAGATCGTGGGATCTGCTTACGCGCGGTGGGCAATCAACCATTCTCGAGCACAAGAGGCCGGAACTTCATGACTGAAACCCTCGTCGAGAAAGGAACTGAGTACGTGAGACGATCGTTCTATGGGGCTTTGAGATATACTCACGTTCTGGCCGTGCTCACACTCGTGTACCTCGTCGGCAATACATTCGCGGCCGATCGGCCTAACATCATCGTCATTTTCACCGACGACCATGGGTATGCCGATTTGTCGAGTCAAGAAATATTGGATGACGTAAAGACGCCTTACATCGACCGGCTGGCGGCGGATGGCGTGCGGATGACGTCCGGTTACGTTACCGCACCGCAATGTGTACCGTCGCGGGCCGGGCTCCTCAGCGGCCGGTATCAGAATCGCTTTGGCGTCGAGAGTAACGGCCAGCCGTTGGACGGATTCAATGCAGAACAGACCATCGCTGAACGTCTGAAGGAAGCTGGCTACGCGACTGGCATGACTGGCAAGTGGCACCTTGGTCCGCAGCCCGAGATCGTTACCCACGGTTTCGACGACGTGTACTACAAGAACGCCAACCGACCCGGCTGGGCCAATTTCAATCTGGACGGCAACGACCGCACACCGGGTGCCGAAGACTCCGATCTGTATCATCTGGACGCCAACAGCGCGGCTGCCTGCGCATTTGTAAAGCGACATCATGACGAGCCGTTCTTCTTCTACTGTGCGTATCGCGCTCCGCACGTTCCGTTGGATGCACCGCCAAAGTATCTTGAGCGCTTTCCTGGCAAGATGCCGGAACGTCGCCGACAGGCACTCGCGATGATCTCGGCGATTGACGACGGCGTGGGCCGTATCATGAGCACGTTGCGACAGTATGGGCTGGAAGAGAAAACACTGATCTTTGTCATCGGCGACAATGGAGCGCCGTTGAAGATCCACAAACTGGACGCTCCCGGCGGTGGCCCCGGTTGGGATGGTTCATTGAACGACCCGTTGAACGGCGAGAAAGGAATGCTGGCCGAAGGCGGGATCCGCGTGCCGTTTGTCGTGTCCTGGAAAGGCCGGATCCCGGGCGGGCAGATTTATGAGCATCCGGTCATCTCGCTCGATGTAGCCGCCACGTCCGTCGCGCTGGCCGGTCTGCCGACGGATCCTAAGCTCGACGGCGTCAACCTGATTCCGCACCTCTGCGGCGAAGCCGAAGGCGCGCCCCACGATACGCTCTACTGGCGCTGGATCGCTCAATCGGCCGTGCGCGAAGGGCGATGGAAGTACCTGCGTGGCGGTGCTCGTGAGTACTTGTTTGATCTCGAAGCAGATCGCGAAGAGAAGCACAATCTGTTGCCAGAGCACCCGGAAATCGCGCAGCGACTGCAAGCGAAACTCGCCAAATGGGCGCAAGAACAGAATCCGCCAGGTCTGGAAACCAAGCAGATGTCAACCACTTGGGAGCAATACTTCGACTATTACCTGGACGGCAAACCAGCACCCGCCCCGGGTGCTGCAGGCAGGGGCAATCGCGACAGCACCGTGCAAGGCTGGATCGCCCGCAACAGCACGGCGGTCGTGAAAGATGGGGCGCTGCACGTCACTCCCAACAAAGGCGCAAGGCATCGTCCTTTCATCGCATGCTCGACGATGAGTATCCCGGGGCCTGCGATGGCGACTCTTGAATTGCGCTCGACAACTGGCGGCGCGGCGGGTTTCGCTTGGCGGACCGAAGGACAGCGAGATTTCCCGCCGGGGCAAGCCGTGTCGCTCCGGATCCCCGCCTCGGACCAGTGGCAGGATGTGAAGGCCGAGATTCCCGCCGAAGGCCGGATTATTCATGTTCGCGTTCTGTTACCAGATGGCGAATCCTCGATTCGTCGCATCGGCTTGACCAGCACAAAAGGAAAAGCTGCCAAAGCGTGGCGGTTTTCGCGAGAATCACCAAAACCATGAGTTTCACCTTACAACGCTTCCTTCACGACTGTCCGCACCACTGAACGGAAAGAACCTAGACCATGAAATGCTTCAACTCGATTTCAGGGCTGCGAAGTCTTACTCAATTTGTTCTGCCGGCTTTCGCAACGCTCATTGCGGTGCTGCCCTGTCCTTCCGTCGGTGCTGAAGAACGAGAGATTTCCGGCATCTATCCGCATTTGACCATGCGAAACGAGGGTAACGAATGTGGCACCGGGGCGGTCGTCCCTTGGCAGGGAAGCCTGTGGGCAATCACTTACTCGCCCCACTGCCCCGGCGGGTCCTCGGACAAACTGTACGAAGTGACTCCGGACCTGGAACAACGCATCTTCGAAGGCAGCGTCGGCGGGACACCAGCCAATCGCATGATCCATCGCGAGTCCAATCAACTCCTTATTGGGCCCTACGTCATTGACGCCGAGAAACAGATTCGAGTCATTCCACCGTCTTCGATGTTCGGTCGACTCACGGGCAACGCCCGGCATCTGACCGATCCGGAGAACAAGGTCTACTACGCCACGATGGAAGAGGGGTTTTACGAAGTAGACGTCGCCACGCTCGACGTGAAATGCTTCATGCGTGACGGTAATCGAGGAGCCCCTGAAACAGGTATCGATAGCCAGCTTCCCGGCTATCACGGCAAAGGGCTCTACTCCGGCCAGGGCCGAGTGGTTTACGCCAACAATGGCGAGCGAGGCCCGCGCGTCACCGTGGATCCCACGGTCACATCCGGCGCTCTGGCGCAATGGCTCGGAGAAGGCGACTGGCAGATGGTCCGCCGCAACCAATTCACGGAAGTCAGCGGCCCCGACGGGATTCGCGGCAGTTCCGATCCTGACACCGACCCCATCTGGTCCATGGGTTGGGATGCCCGCTCGTTGATCCTCGCCTTGCTTGACGATGGCCAGTGGTATTACTACCGTTTGCCCAAGGCCAGCCACAGTTACGACGGCTCGCACGGCTGGAACACCGAATGGCCACGTATCCGGGAGATCGGCGAAGCCGACTTGCTGGCCACCATGCATGGAACCTTCTGGCGGTTTCCGGCGACCTTTTCCAGAGGCAACTCGGCCGGGATCGCCCCGCGTTCCAATTATCTGAAGGTCGTCGGCGACTTCTGCCGTTGGAATGATCGAATCGTCCTCGGTTGCGACGACTCGGCCAAGTCCGAATTCATCAATACTCGTCCCTTCAAGGCCAAGCATGCCGGGCCAAAACAATCCAACTCGAACCTGTGGTTCATTCCCCCAGAGAAACTCGATCAACTTGGCCCGGCGATTGGCCGCGGCTCGGTTTGGCTCCGGGACGAAGTCAAGGCGAACATCCCCAGCGATCCCTATCTGTTTTCCGGGTACGACTACCGGCAGTTGCATTTGACGCATCAGGCGTCCCATCGTGTGACCTTCATGCTGGAGATCGATGTAGCCGGCAACGATACCTGGAAAACTCTGAAGGAAATTCCCGTGTCGCCTGGCACGTCCGAAAGCTACGTCTTCACGGGTGCGGAACAAGGCGCATGGATACGGCTCCAGACGGATGGAGACGCCGTCGGCGTTACGGCGAACTTCCAGTACAGAAACAAAGACGATCGCAGCACCGCGAACGATCCACTTTTCGCGGGGATCGCCACGATAGACGATCCGAGTGCCACCGGTGGTCTTATGCGCAGCCTCGCGTACGACAGACTTGGCCTCGTCGCCTCGGAGCCGGCAGGCGAACAGATTGGCTACTACGAACTGAACCCGCAGATGGAATTGGTACCGGTGGATGATCCGCCGACCGGTGCAGGACTCGTTGCAGCTGGCCGACCGCCGGCGGACGTCGTCGCGGTAGATGCTGCGTCTGTTGTCGTTGTCGAGGATGGCAAGCGATACCGTCTTCCCAAGAACGACAAGTACATTCGGCCAATCGCGGACCCGGAAAAGAAGGATCATCAACCGAAGAAGAAGACCATCGAAGAGTACCTTAGTGCGAGTCTGGCAAAAGGGGCCGCGGTCAACGTCAGCGCTTCCCACGAGGCGTACAAGGGAGAGTTTGCGGTGGACGGCCGATTGGACGAGGAGTCGCGTTGGATTGCTCCGACCAGCGGAGAGAAGTGGATCGAGCTGGATCTGGGCACGCCCAAGCAATTCCGCAGTGTCGGCGTGGTTTCCGGATGGAAGAAGGAGGCCCAATACGCCGTGAACGACTTCGAGGTCCAAACGAAATGTGGCGACAAGTGGCAGACTCCGCCGGGCGGAAAGATACAAGACAATTCGTTCTTGACCATCGCAATCAATCTGCCCGAACCGGTCACCGCCCAACACATTCGGCTCGTGTCTCCTGACAGCGGGTTTGTGAGGATCTACGAAATTGGCCTGTTTGATGAAGAGTTGGATATAGATCTGGGGTACACGGGAAGACTGGTCGAACGTCGCGTATGTCGTGAAGTGGCTACGGAACGCGACCTGCTGAACGTCCATGGTACGTTCTACGAACTTCCGGCTCGCAACGCGCAGGGCATGGCCAAGATTCGTCCTGTCGCCACACACAATCTGGATATTCACGACTTCTGCTCGCACAACGGACTGCTGCTCTTTACCGGTATCGACGCCGATACACGAAGCGAGCACATCTTCCGCAGTTCCGATGGCAAGGCCGCAATCTGGGCTGGCGTTGTCGACGACCTGTGGACGCTGGGCAAGCCCCGTGGCGTCGGCGGCCCCTGGAACGGCACCGCGGTCGAAGCGGGCGTACCGTCTGATCCATATCTCATGACCGCTTACGATGACAAGAGCGTCGAGTTGTCACACAGCGCTCGGGGCCCCATCGAGATTACCTTGGAAGTAGACATCGACGGAACAGACCTCTGGGTGCCCTACGAGACATTCGTGGTCAAATCGGGCGAAACCGCCCGCCATGCATTTCCCGATGGCTACAGCGCCTACTGGATACGCGCGGTGTCCGACACTGATACAACGGCGACCGTCCAATTTGAATACCGCTAGTTGATGGTCGCCCTTCGCCCCGTGTGAACGATCCATCCCTCTTCCCGCGACGGCTTCGGATAGCTGGTCCGGCGACACCGCCAACACGACACGTCCTGATCCGATGGCCCACCAAGGCGGTGCCGCCCGCGGAAAACATCCAAGAATTCTTGTCCCGAATTGGAGAAATCTACAGGTTCCTGCAGGTTAGTGTTTGTCGGCACACCGGCCAATCGGCGATCGACCCACGAATTCTGTTCGCTTTGTGGTTGTACGCCACACTGCGGGGAATTGGCAGTGCCCGAGAACTTGATCGGAGTTGTGATTCGCAGCAAGGGGAAGCCCGCCGGACGGAAAAACGACAGTCTACGCTCCGGTGCAGAAAGCAAAGAAGGCCGACCTCGATCCCCACACGCCTCGCCCGACGGACAGCCCTGCGGTGGCCGATGCGGATAGCCACCGACCAGGTCTACCTACCTTCGGCAGCAATCGCGGCTCGCTCCCAAAAAGCAGCAAGACTGGGAAGCTGAATTTCTGAATACAGCTCAGCCAATTCACGGCGCACAGCTACATTGCCAGGTTCGTGCGCCGCCTGCTGCTCCAGCGCATGCAAACGCACCTTGCTATCCAACAACTTGCGGTGAAGTGCCAGATGATGTTTCGCCAAATCCGTCTGATTCAATCGGGCATAAGTCTGGCCGATCTGAAAGTGCGCATCGTGTGCTGATGGATCGTGTTTCAATGCCGCTTGGAGTATTTCGATTGCAGCTTCGAAATCCTCCGTGTCGACCAACAGCTTTCCTTTTAGCACCAAAGCCTCGGCATCGCTGGGGTCTGACTTCAAGTAGTCCGTAAGAACTTGGTTGGCCTTCTCCGATTCGCCCTTCTGAATAAGCAATCGAGCATGTACGGTCGGCAGCGACGGTATGAGTTCTGGGTGGCTGGCTTTCAGCTTGTCGAATTCGCGATTTGCTTCGTCAAAACGCCCGATGCGGATGTACCCATCGATCTGTTCGACTTGCAGGACTGGGTCCTCCGTCTTCATTCTCGCACGGGCCTTTTCCACGGCTTGGACGTAGTGATCCCATCTTCCGTGGAGTCGATGGACCGCCGCTTGCATTCGATACGGACTGGCTGCAGTACTATCGAGAGCAATGAGTTCGTCGCAATAGTTTAGGACCTCCGCGTCTCGGCCCAGCTCCAAACGGAATGCGCTGGCCAAAACGAGGGTCTCTTCACGGGACGCGTCATGTCGGCTCAGAGCCAAATCGAGCAGTTGGTCCGCCGACAAGACTCGTCCGGTGTCGATCAACGCTCGCGTGATCAGCAGCAAATCGGCTGTCGGGATTTCTTCGACTCGCTTGGCAGGAGGCACGTCTACGTCCGTCGTAATCTTCGCGATTGGGGCCACGCCGACCGCGAACATAGCTGCAGTCGCGCCGGTCGGATCTTTTTCGCCGACAAGAGGTTCAGACATTCCGAAGCATGCGCGGGCGTGGGCTTGCCGTTCGTGTGGTGTAGACGCAGTAAAAACCGCACGCAGCTCCTCCCTGGCAACTTCCATTTGCTGCTCAACCTGAGCATGACGGTACCAGGAGGTAGCGCAATACGTGGCACCGGCAAATGCGCCGGCGATTAGGGCAATCACCACGATTCGACGGCGAAACATGCGAACGTTGGCTCTCCATTAGCGTAGGGCAGGCACTGCTGCCGTTCGATAACTTGCAGACGGGAAGAGTGTCCGTGCCACATTAACGCAGAATTGGTATTGTCGCATGAAGGGAAAATGAAAAACAGCCCGCTGAATGTTCAGCGGGCTGTGAAGAAATTTGCAGTAATCTGAGTTTCCCTAGGACGAACCTTCCCCAGCCGGATCTCCGCCTTCCCCAGCCGGATCTCCGCCTTCCCCAGCCGGAGCCCCCGCCCCGCTGGCTCGATCCACTGTAATGTTGTAGTCCCCACCCGGAACGGTGATAGTCAGGCCCGATGTCGTGGGATTGGTGTACTTGGTGTCAATGAGCAACACGGCCTCCTCACCCATGTCCATGTAGTCGTTACCTGAGCCTGCACCTTCTTCGTCGTGCTCGCCTTCCTTAGGCTCGGAGCCGCCTCCTTCCGCCCCCGTGTCCCCAGTGTCCCCAGTGGTGTCCCTGTCCGTGACACCCATGACTGCTACCTGGTAGTCTCCATCGACAACGCCTTCGATGGTGTAGGTTCCGTCCGACTCAATGGGCCCTCGAAAATTAACAGCTTCGTTCCGAAGCATGACGGCACCACGTGGAGCGGCGCTACCGTCATCCAAAGAAACTTTGCCAGTTACAATGTTGCCACCAGGGCCACACCCGATTACGAAGCACAGCAGTCCAGCCAAAAGAATGAAATTCCTCATTGAGAGCGAACCTTTGTTAGAGTTTCGGTTACATTACCCACAGTTCAAATCCGTCGACCGCGGCCGTTGTCACGTCAAGCTGCCCTTGACGGACCCATGTCCCTTGCGGCACTGCCGCGCTAGTCAGCGAAGGTCTATCGCCTCGCCATCATTGGCGTCTGCGATTTTCCATTGCATGAATAGGTCAATGCTATAGGTGATGGGACGCACGGAACCATCGCAAAGGGCGAACATAACCACACCTGGATGAACGCTCCCAAACCCAGCACCGCGTGCAGCGGTATTACAACGTGGATCGCCACTAGACCAACAGCCACCGCCCCCGAAACGATCTTCCAGACCGGGTCGCAGGGGGAATCGCATATTCCTGGTGACGTTGTATTCCCTCCAGCTACCCGTCTGGTTGAATACGGAGCCGTCCACCCGATGGGCATTACAGCAGTTTCGGGTCCATTCGCCCTTTGTCCAGTGCTTCTCGCCCAGCATTGCCGTATTGCTCGTCCCGTCCTTGATGCTATTAAGGGTTACTTGAAACTTTGCCTGCTCTCGGCGCGAATCGAATCCTGGCCCTCCACCGAGGTTGGGCAGGCCGACACCATTGGCTGTCTTGATGGCACCCTTCTGCTTGTTGATGGAACCGTTACTGGTTGAATTATGATGGCCCCACCAACCGTTTTCTGTCTGGTTATAGGCCGTCCTCAGGTCGGTTGCTCGGCCTTGCATGAACACGACTGCGTAGTCGCCCTTTGGCCCCCGGGCATTTCCGCTGCCTTGGTTTGTTCGCACATCAGGCTGACGGTATGAAGGGCAGTGAAAGGCGGGAATGCCCTGAATATTTTGCCATTGGCTGTCCATCGCTGTAATGATCCGGGCGTTATGGTTGTCCCATCCCCGTACGTTCGTCGTCTCGCTACCGTGCGTGGCACCACCACGATACATATCAAACAAGGCCTGCTCCTCGATGTAGGGCAGGATATGCATGAAGAACGTGGGCCCTTCTGAATGGCTCACGATCGGCGGAAGAGCACCATACGTATCTTGGTGATTATGGGCCGCCAAGGCGAGCTGTTTCAGATTGTTAACGCATTCTGTGCGCCGTGCGGCTTCCCGTGCGGCCTGAATCGCAGGCAACAGTAACGCAACCAAGATGCCAATGATCGCGATGACCACCAGCAACTCGACGAGCGTGAAGCCTCGTCGTAGCCCTAGAACTTTCTTCATCTTGCTAACTCCTCAAAAGCAGGATTGGATAATACCCGAACCCAAAATCTTCATAATCGCCCAACTTAAACTTTATCACATCGTTCCTGACCGTCAAGCTCGCTGTTCCAGTGGAGGATTAGGATCCGGTCAGAAGTTCTGCAATGCGCGGTTTATGGCATATGCGCGTATCAGAGGTACGTTTCTTATCGCTATATGGTTCACCTTTCCTTGAGAAAGAGGGCCAGGATGTTGGTGTGTCGTCGTACTTCCACCCCATCGAGTGAACTGCGGGCTTGACCATTTTAGGGCGAGATGATTCCTCGAAGGAGATACACGCCCGCAACAGGATTCGAGTTGAAGTGATTTCGAGACATTCACGCACCCATTGATGAATCATGACATACCCCAAAACTGCGATCGACTGGGCCATTAGCGGGGCTCGCAGTTCTGTCAAAGGCTCCGTAAAGTGGTTTTTTGGAAGCGGGTAGTGAACGAACTAGCTTTTGGCTCTCTTGAGGGCAACTGATCAACGATGATGACCATTCGCTGTTTGATACAGAACAAGGAGCGCACTGGCTCCCAACCTCGATGCCACAAGAAGTCGTGGTTCTTCCCAAGCTCTGTGCCGGGCATTCTTGTCGCGCTTCTTGCGGTCACGGCAGGCGGTTGCGGTCCCAAGCAGGATCCTCTGCCAACTCCCGAGGCGAAGGCACCAGGTAACGCAGGGACGGAGACGCTACGAAACGCCAAGATTCCCTTTTTCGATAAACGGAGGGAATCGCCCCGCCCACCTCGTGACGACGATTGGTTCGAGGACATCAGTCAGGCAGCAGGCATCGACTTCACTTATCGCGACGGCCAGGAAGCCGGTTTCTATCAGCTGGTCGAGAACTTGGGCGGCTGCGTCGGCATGCTGGACTTCGACAAAGACAGCGACATGGACTTGTTTCTTACCGGCGGTGGAAGCATGAGTGGACCTCCTATCAAGATTGCGGGGCGTCCATCTGTGTTCTATCGCAATGATGGTGATCTTCGGTTCACCGACGTCACTCAGGAGGTAGGGGTCCAGGGAGGGGAGTTCTACTCGCACGGCTGCGCTGTTGGGGACTTCGATCGCGACGGTTGGCCCGACATCTACGTCGCTGGCTTTCACGGCTGCAGCCTTTACCGAAACGACAGTAAAGGGGGCTTCGAGGATGTGACGGCGTCGTCCGGTCTGGTCGCCGATCGGTGGTGCGTAACAGGCGCCTGGCTGGATGTCGACAACGACGGGTGGCTGGACTTGTATGTCATCACCTACTGCGACTGGCTTCCCGA
>CAZUAH010000491.1:0-10560 GCA_964617665.1 uncultured Pirellulaceae bacterium | reverse complement strand
GTGGGCGGTTTTCAGTAGACACTTGGTAAGCAGCTTCCTTGTAGCAACGTTCACTAAATAGCTTCCCCGTTTTTGCGGACTCCGCGATTCGAAGCGGTGCGGCGCAAGCCGCCCGGTCTGCCGCCGCATCACCGGACGGCTTGCGCCGTACCGCTACCCAACTTGGAAGTTATTTCGTGAGCGTTACTAAGCATCGTTCGAGGAACAATTGCCCCGTTTCGCTACGACAGCCATTTCTCGAACGATCCTGGGTTGTTCGTGGTCGCGATCATTCGTTTTCGCCGTTTGGCGATTGAGTCGGAATCACCTCGAATTTGACGGGCTTGCTCACTGCCAGACCTGTCCGCTTGTCCTTCGGTGTGATGCTCAGGCGGATTCGAACGACGTAGTTGCCTGGCGTCAAGTCAAGGGGCTGGCCATCCGATTTTCGTCGCCAGCGGTCATCCAGTTGGATGTCCTGCAGCGGATTGCCGTGATACGCGTTCCAGGAGCCCGTGACCTTCAGGCTGGTATTCGGATCGCAATGGTACCAGGTGCCGTCTACTTCGACTTCCAACGGATCGGGACGCTTGCTGAAATTCACCGAACCCTGACCGGGATGGCCGCGGGCGTCGATTGTGACGACTTGTGGTAGCCCCGCAGGCCAGACGGAACGGTAGATTCGGGCCCGGATGCTCAGATCATCCACAGGATCACCCCACGTCTGCTCTTGCTCCTCGCGGTCGAGTCGCCAGGGCCGTGGCGGCTCAGACCACGGGTTGGCTTTGTAGTAGTCGACCCAATGCTTGATACACTGCAGCGTACGACGGTTCTGTTCGATTTCCTCTGGTGTGCCGTCGCGATTCAGATCGGCGATCCAAGGAACAGCCAGGCCGTCACAGGCGAGTTGGTTGTCCATGATCGTCATGTTGGAGTAGTTGCGAACCGCCGGGTTGTCAAAGTCCAGGGAACTCAGAAGTGCCGGCGCAGCCTTGTCCCCTGTGTAAAGGCGTAGGAGCCGGGGAACGTCGCCTATCGAACGTGCGCCGTTGCGCGATTTGACCACAGGGACTAGCCATTGGGGATCGATTGGTTGCTTCAGGGACTCGGCCAGTTTGCGGACGACTGCTTCTCGAAAGTCCATGTCCGAGTCCGTGGTGTATGGCAAAAGAGCGCTGGCCGCCTGCTCGGCAGGGTAGTTGATGACCGCATCCAATGCGGCTCGACGGATCGAGTCTTCGTCGTTGGCAAGCGACCGGACGATGATGTCGAAAACTCGCGGCGACTCGCTGGCTCCCATGGCGAGAAGGACTGCCGCGCCGATCGAAGGTTGCGAATCCGGCAATCGTGCGGTGAGAGCGTCAATCGCTGCATCCGTTTTCATACTGCCAAGAGCCGTTGCGGCCGTCCGGCAAACAAGCTCGTTCGGATCGGAAAGGGCTTTGACAGCGGCATCCACGGCCAGCGGGTCCGTGAACGCGCCCAGCGCCTTGATGGCAGCGACGCGGACCGCGACCTGCTCTTCCCGGTCGGCCTGCAGCAGGGTACCGAGCGACTGGGGCGTCGTGACCTTCCCAAGTCCTCGAATGGCGGCGATTCGATGCGTCGCGTCGCCATCGGTGGCTATTTTGACAAGGCCGGGGACGGCTGCTTCCTTGCCGAAAGAGCAGATCGTATCGATCAGCCTCCCAAGCGGCGTGCCGCTGGTTGCGTAGCTCTGCTGGAAGAGTTCCGCAAGCACTCGTTGAACATTGGCTGGCTCACGCGGAAGGATCGTCAGTTTGTACGTCGTTTCCACGGGAACGCGAAACTCCGGCTTGTCTCCCGTGGCCCAGCTTCGCACGAGATCAAAGCGGCACGATACCGTGTACTCGCCTGGGCCGGGAAGTGAACGGTATTCGGCCAGTTGGACGGTTTCGACGGCAACATCACGGCCTTGAACCACGCGCGACGACAGGATCCCACCTCCATGAAAGCCCTGGGAGGGGTCGGGCAGCAGTTTTCCGCCCGAATCGGTCACTTCGATTTTGAAACGCTCGTGGCGGCCCGAGCCTCGATAATCCCCGCCAAACTCGAACGTGAACTTCTCCTCGTCTAGATTCTGCACCACCAGCGTAATGAACATCGGCTCGCCCCAAACCAGCTTCGTCTTGTTGGGAATGAAGCCAGCCTCTATCGACTGATTGTTGATCCGATGGGGCTTCAGCAATGCTGCCAGTTCCGCGCCGTTCTTGACCCCGGGAGGCAGGATGTTCAACGTGACTGGATTGGTTTTCAGGTCGGCCGCAAGCCGAGGGCCGATCTTCCCGATGCCGATCGTATATCGCCCGGGTTTCAGGTCGAATGGGGCGCTTTGCTGGAAAACCAGATCGCCGATTGCCGTCAGCGTCAACGTTTGCTTCATCGAGTCGCCAATCTCCAGGCCGACGATCTTCTGCACGTCCAATTGGATTCGAGGTGCCACGCGGACGTTCGGATTAAAGGCACGTTTGTACTGGTCCTTGAACAGGAATCGCAGCCCCGGACCAAAACGATCATCGCCGAACAAAGACTGGGCCCTCTTCTCCGTCACCGCCTTGTATCCGCGATTGCGGATCTCCATGACAAACGTAGGCAACTCCCACGCCTGCAACTCCGTTCGTGGTGCGCTCAGGCGGAACTGCAGCCCCTCGATGACCTCGCTCCAGTCGCCTTCTTGTTTGCCTTGGCCAACGGTACCTCGATCCGCACTCGACTCGGCCGCCGGGTTCGTCGCGCGCAAGCGAACGTGGTAGTCCATGCTGTTTGGGGCTTTGAACCGTTGAACCTGAACGACTGCCAATCGGCCTTCCTTGGTCCGAAGTCCGGCGTAGACTGTCTGCGCATCTTCATTTTGCTTCAGCCGCTCGCGGAACTCGGCCAAGGGCACGACGTGGCTTCCGTCCTTGTTGATGCTTTCGAGCAACTGCGCGTCAGGGATGCTATCCGCCTGATGCCAGTCTTCCACGGCGAGTGCCACGACTCTGGCCCCGCGCACGGCGACCAGTCTACCTCCGTCGGGCCGGTCACACCCGAAATCCCCCTTGCCCGAGACGTCAAGCCATCGCCAAAACTCCTCCGAGTTCTCCACGTCATCAGGCGCCACGTGCGGCAAGCCGGTTGTGGCGTCGACAACTGAGTTGCTCGACTCGATCTCGGCAATCGACCGTGACCAGCCGCGAAAAACCTCGTTGGAGGCGAATCCAAGTTGGACAACGCCCGTGCCCGCCCCGTAGCTGACGACGCGATCGTTGAAAGGAAGGTCCGTATCGCGGGAGAACAGCCTGAGTTGGGAGGTGGTTGACAAGAGGAGACAGCCGACGATCCGCCGAACGTCGGATCCGTCTTGCCGGACGCGCGACTGAAACTCCTTGAACGTCTCGACGGCCATTGGCCGGTTGAAGCTGATGCACAACGGATCGTCGAACTTGGCTTCAAGCTGCTTGAGGGCCTGATCACGCGTGAGTTCGTTGTCGTCAGTCAACCCACCAATGAATGCTCGCATCCATTGACGCTGCTCTTCCAGACGCGTTGTCTCCTCGTCCGACAGTGAGCCGCCTTTCGTCGCCCTATACAGTTTCCACTTCAAAGTCCGCAGCGCATCAGGAAAGGCCAGAAACATGCGATTGAGGTCTCTTTCCGTGGTCGCGTCGCGAGGTTTGAACATGCGAGCCCCGTTGGCCTCGATCGACTTGAGGATCTCGTCCCGTCGCTCGCTGGAGGCGTTTCTCAAGTCGAGTGTAGCCACGAAATCTCTGAAGTCGGCGTGGATCTCCAGCAGGCGTTCGGGCGCAAGGAAGCTCAAGCTGCAACCCTCCAGTGTACTCACGACGGCGTCGGCGACATCTTCACCAAACGGATCGGCCTCGCCATGCTGTTCGTTGCCAGCATCCTCTTCCGCGAGGGCCGCTGCCTCGTCCGGCGGCCCTGCCGCGCGTAGCATCGAGATGGTCAGGATCAGTGCGGTCAGCACGGAGACCGTCGTCAGTACAACTCGGCTCGTAACGTTCCGTCGATTCAGCTTCTCGTCCAGGAGCACTGACAACCGCGCTGCCAGCCGCGACGGGCGGGCCATTGCCAGGGCTGTGTACGACGCCAATTCCTGTCGGCTCAAGCCGGAGATGACGCCGATCAGGTGTTCGGCATAATCGGCCGCCACGATTCCGCTGGCCAAGGCTGTGTCGTCGCAGGCCCGTTCACGTTCCAGGCTGATCCGCCACAACGCGAACCAGGCCAGAGGATCCAACCAGTGCAGCGCACAAGCGATCTGTGCCAGCAACTGCGTTTGACAGTCCCAACGCTTGACATGAGCCAATTCGTGCGCGAGCACCGCCTGTAGCCGTTCGCCGTCCCACCCGACAGCATCGGCCGGCAGCAGCAGGTGTGACCTGAAGACTCCCCAAGTCATTGGGATGTGTCGATCACAACTGAGATACACGCGAACGGAGCGATGCACGGAAAGCGACGAGGCGATTCGCTTGACCGATTCCAGCAAGTTGCCCTCCGTGATTCGACTACTCCTGCAAGTCAACCGCCACAGACTGAACTGGCTCGCCAACAGTCGCAGCAACAAGACGGTTGCGCCGACTGACCAGATACCAAGCAGCCACGCGGCAGCCGTCTCCTGTGGGCCAGCGTTGACCTGGACAGTTGGTTTCCGATTTTCGGGAACTCGTAGTCCCGCGGCGGGTGCCACGGCAACATCGCTTGATCCGAGGCTTTCGGTCGGCATAACCGTGGCGTCGACTTTCTGAGTTGTGGATGGCAAGCCCTCTTCCGGGATCGGTTCCACGAATTCGGTACGTGTGGGAAGGAGTTCTACGGATTCGACACGGGCTGGAGGAAGCGAGTCCGCGGTCGGTAGGTATTCAACAGGAGTGTTTTCCGGTCTCTCATCTTCTGTGGCAGAATTCACAGCAGCAGCAACGTCGAGCCACTGTGGAAGAACATTCCATCCGGGTAGAACGAGCGACATTATCGGCAGCACAAGCAGTCCGACTGTGGCCATGACCCAGACCATGTGTCGCATCGCGGCTGAACTGCCCCGCCAGCATGTCAAGCCAATCGTTACGAGGGCCAGCTGGACTGCGCCCCTGGCAACCGCGGGGACGAACACCGACATGAACATCGTCGTGGAGACTCCGAGAATCAAAGAATCTGCACTAGAAAGCATGTCTAGTCCTCCTTCTTCCGTGCATCGCCAATCAGTCGCATCAACCGGTGGACTTCATCGTCAGACAAACCGTTCTTGCTGCCCGTCAGGTGCGCGGCCAAAGCACCTTCGATAGAGCCTTCGTAGAAGGTCTCCAGCACGTGTTGAAGTGCGTGAAAACCCGCCTTCTTCTTTGGCTGCGTAGGTTGGTAGAAGAACTCTCGCCCCTCCTTGCGCCTGCGGACATGGCCTTTTTCTTCAAGAATACGCAGCAACGTACGAATGGCCGTTGCAGAAGGTGCGTCAGGCAGTCCCTCTTGGATCTGCAGGACCGACGCCTCCTTTCGTAGGTAGATAACATCTATGATTTGCCGTTCCCGGCGACTGAGTTGAGACGAGTCGACCATGGCAGCTTGCACTGTTGCACAGACGAGGCTGAGTAGTACACGGGAAGACCGATTGTAACGCCAATATTTTAGCGTTACGTTCAATCGGGCCAAGAGGCATTCGCCAATTTTTTGGCGTTTATTCCCACTCAGATTCTCCCGGGGTACTTCGGCGAACACTCTCCGTAGCGGCGGGGCCCAGGGCGGACGCGGATTGGAGATGAGTTTCCTTGGAAGACCGTGCGCGTAGCGGTTGCATACCAACCGCGTCGATGACGAGGAAGAGACCCGCCGCCAGCACGCCACCCACGTAACCGCATACGGCGCCAACGGCGGCGAGATGGGCTAGACCGAAGACGATGTCTGCGGGTGTTGTTACCAACGTACGGAAGAGTGGATGTGTATTCGCGCCAGAGGCCGACCAAGTAGCGACCAGAGTCAGAGGCAGGATGATGGCACCCGCCGCCACCGACACGGCGCGCGGAACCTTGTTCATGAGCATCTGCAGGGCTCCAATGACAGCCAGGAAACTGGCGGCAAAAATGGTCAGGGGCGGGGGCAGGTCTAGCCACCTTGCAGCGGCGAACAGCAACGATACGGATAGCACGACGATCAACAGAGTTCCCACCCCAAACCGGCGCGGAACCTTGGCAGGATCGTTGCGATCGCCCGCACGCGACCCCAGACAAAGGGCGACGCTCAAGACCGCAACAACGGCAAGCGGGGCGCCAAACAGTATGGCAACATACATCACGAGCCCCCCTGCCAGAACCGAGATCGGCACGCAAAGGAGCCACGGCAGAATCCCCAGCACAAACCCAGCAATGGACACACAGAACCGCCATCCGCGCCACGGCCGATAGAGGAGGCTCGCAAGCACTGCCAGAATTCCAGCGGAAAACCCATAACGGCTCAGATCGTAGCCGACCGCACCGGTCACTCCGACTGGCATCAAGGCAGCAAACCACGCCGTACCTGAGGCAAACCCGAGCAGCATCGAGGCCAAGATGATGAAACATGGACTTCGCAGTCCATAGGCCGAGGAGCTTCGCGAGGTCATAACCTCTAGACCTTCCAAAAGTGAAACGCCGGTTCGTTCCCCGCCCGTATTCTATCACGGCGGTAGATTCGTGTCGCAGTTCGTATCAACTCGTCCGGCATTTCAAGAACACCAAATTGAATTGTACCATCCGTCGCATCCGACGTGCCCATCTTGATAAATCCACGCCGGAAAACATAATGCGGCAAATCGGTCTGGATAGTGCTGGCTCTAGCCTTGCTTGTCTGGCGCAAGTCTGGTCGGGTTTCTTGCACGTCGGGAGAATGATCATGCTCACCAATGTTGCTGCGGCACCGCACATTCGCAAGAGCCGCGTTCTACTGGCCGTGCTGATGGCAGCGCTGGCCGTGCATGGGCTCGGCCCATTAGCTCTGGGTGCGGCGGCGGAAGAGGAAATCGAGATATATCGTGTCGACAAGAAGGTATCGGACTTCCCGGCGAAGGACGATTTCTCCTCTCCTGAAGCCGCCTACGCGACGATCAACCGCAAGTTTGCCGCAGGCACGCTGGATTGGAGGACGGCGAGCGCGGTCTCGACTGGCACCCGGAATCCGAATAGATGGACTCGTGGACAAATGACTAAGGCCATTGCGATTCTCTCCTCAGTATTCTCTCGGCAACGACGGTTGTGTCTTGCCCTCGCTGTCGTGCCCTTTTGCGGCGCGGCGAGCGGCCAAGATGCAGCGGGAACGGGCAAGCCAGAAAGACGGCTCGGCGAAATCGACGTCACTCGGATTCGGGAACTCCACCACATTACCGATACATTCGGAGACGAAATCTGGCCCGGCTTCGACACCCGGAAGACTGCCGTGGCGATCAACAACGACGACAAGGAAGAACTGCTGGTCGGCCACCCGGACCCGCCGAAGGAGTTTCGGCCCTTCAAGGACTTCAAGCTGCATGGCCAACCGGTGATGATCCGCGATGGCGTCACCCGCTACGGACCACGCGGAGGAGGATGGGCGGTCAAGATCGGCGGCAGACACGCTGCTTACGTGTCCACGCTGAAGGAAGATGGGGAGACGGAACGCTACCTTTCGCTGTTGCTTCACGAGTGTTTCCATTGCTTTCAGAAGGGCTACAGACAACGGGCGGTTGGAGCCTACGGCGAGATTCCCGGAGACGACCCGATGTACTCGGCCATGATTGGGCTTGAGAGCCGGATACTGAAAGCCGCGTTGGACGAGCCGTGTGACACGAAGGCCGGAGAGCTCGCGAAGATGTTCGTCGCCGTGCGCCATGATCGGCGAAAAGACATGCCCGCGAATCTTGTGATTTTGGAGGGAGAACAGGAATACAGCGAGGGCACTGCGACCTACACACAGGCTCGTATGTATCAACTCCTTGCCAAAAAAGGTGGCATAGAACCGAAGAACCAGGGCAAGGACGCGCAGTACCAAGGCCTCCCCAACGCAAAGGAAGAGTGTGATCGCATGATCTCCAGGGTCATTCCGCCGGAGGGCCAGCCGATCACGTACTTTCACTCGATGTACCATCTTGGGATGGCCCAGTGTCTCGTTCTTGACCGTGTCCGGCCGGGATGGAAAAAAGAGTTGCGCGAAAAGGGGATGACCCAGTTTGGCTTGCTCGAAAAGCAATTCCCCTTGGAAGAGGAAGCGAAGAGGAAGTTTCTGGCGGAGGCGAAGAACCGATTCGAGTACGATGATCTGCAAGCGGAGCAGAAGAAGTTGGTTGATGAACGTCTGGATCTGATTCGCGGCTATATCGACGCGCCGGGACGGTGCTACCGAATTCACCATGGCAAACTAGGGGGATTCAAGTGGAAACCCGAGGGTCCGGTCTATCACGTCCCTGCATCGCTGGAAGAGGAACTCGCCGAAAAGAGAGGGAAAGCGAGAGAAGAAGAGGGAGAAACGCTCATGGGCGTACTCAGTCAACTGGTCCAAGCACGGAAAGGGATCCCGCGCCGCCGCACAGTGTGGGCTGGCGGAATCCGCCGTTTCGAAAAGGAAGGGCTAGTTCTTGAATCCGGTGACACTCCAGTAATCTTCGAATCCAGCTACCTCGAGTGGTTCGATCCCGATCCCGCCCCGGACGAAAGCGATATGAAGATCGAGTCCGAGAAGGAAGAAGCGGGGACGCACCTGGGCGTGAAGATCGAAACCGACGGCTTCACCCTCGAAGCCGAAAAGGCGCGCATCGACTGGTCGAAGGACGTGGTGGAGATCCATCTCATGCCGAAATGATCCGCGAACGCCGGCCGCATGCTGTCAACGGAATCAGGGCCCGTCGGCGCATCACGCATGATGGCTGTTGGGCTTCGCACTGTCACGTCACGGACTCGTGTACCAAGCCTATCATGGTAGCCCAGTAGCCCCGATAGAAAATGGCGAATTCCTTCGCTTTCTTTCGTTGACTTAGCGAATTCATTCGCTATACTGCCATCATGTGGCGAACGTATTCGCTATTCTTCGCCCTTGCGTCTTAGGAAAGGGAGTCGTTTCATGCCTCGTCCACCTTCGTCGCAACCAACGGAAGTCGAGCTGCAGATCCTTCGCATACTCTGGGGACAAGGCTCTTCGACGGCGCGCCAAATCCACAATCGCTTGGCTGAAACTCGCGATACCAACTATTCAACCACGGTCAAGATGCTGGCTGTCATGCTCGACAAGGGGCTCGTCCGACGCGACGACACGGTGCGTCCGCAGACGTTTTCTCCCGCTGTCACGCAACAACGCACCCAGCAGAAGATGCTCAAGGATCTGATACAGAAAGTCTACGACGGCTCGACAGGGAGCCTCGTGCTACAGGCGCTCGCGTCGCAGAAGGCATCGCCGGGAGAATTGGCTGAGATTCGCGAATTGCTGAATGAACTGGAAGGGGGTGAGCAATGAACACCTTCGCCGCGTTTCTCGAAACCGATTGGGCCGTAAGAATGGGGCTGACGTTGGTGCATTCGCTGTGGCAGGTCGCGTTGGTCGCAGCCGTCTATGCGATTGCTGCGTTCTTGCTCCGAAATCGCTCGGCGGACGCCCGGTACTTTCTTGGCTGCTTTGCGATTCTTGCGATGCTTGGCCTTCCCGCGGGAACCTACGCGCTGCTGTCGCCCGACTCCACGCCGGCGTCGACGAGCGTGAGTCAAATGCCTGCCGGAGCCGCTGAAACGACGGCCCCGCCGGGCGGCGTCGAACGGGCTGACCTTGCGACGGCCGATTCCTTGCTTCCGATCGCATCGCCCAAACCTGCGGCATCGGAGTTTGTGCCTTCTTCGGCGGCATCGGCCCCAGTGGAGTGCGACTCAACGGGAATCTCACGGCCGTTGAATCTCTGGTTGCCGCGGGCAACGGCGGTTTGGCTCATGGGGGTTCTGCTTCTTTCGCTACGGCCACTGTGGGGCTGGATACACGTGCGTCGATTACAGCGTCACGGGCTGTCGCCGCTGTCAGACACACTCGAGCGTGCGGGAAAGCAATTAACGAATCGGCTCGGCGTGAAACGAATCGTCCGGTTTGCCGAGTCGGCATTGGTCGAGGTACCGACGGTCGTTGGCTATCTGCGGCCCCTGGTGTTGTTGCCCGCTTCCTCCGTTACGGGCCTGAGCGCTGCCGAGATCGAGTTGATCCTGGTTCATGAGTTGGCCCATGTTCGTCGCCATGACTGCTTGGTGAACCTGACGCAAACCGTGATCGAAGCATTGCTTTTCTATCATCCCGGAATGTGGTGGCTCTCCAGCCAGATCCGCAAGGAACGGGAGAACTGCTGCGACGATATGGCCGTGGAAATCGGAGGGGATCGGACAGCGTACGTTCACGCGCTGGCGCGACTCGAACAGCACCGCGCGCCCACTCCCGTCGTAGGGCTGGCCGCCACGGGCGGAGCACTCTTGACGCGCGTTCGCCGATTGCTTGGCCGACCGACGAACGAGTTCGGCTATCGCTACGCTACGGCTTGGCTTGCCGGTCTAGCATCCATCAGTCTCGTCGCCGCGGCTCTCGCCATGACTG
>CAZUAH010000490.1:0-10578 GCA_964617665.1 uncultured Pirellulaceae bacterium | reverse complement strand
GTCAAAGGCTTACTTGTTGGCTCGCAAGCTCGCGAAGTCAAAGGCTTACTTGTTAGGTGTCTTGCTTCGCGGGTAACCCCGCCAATCGCTGAATCAAACTTGTCATCACTTCCGGCCTCTGCTCGTCCGGCAGTAAGTCCGCCTTTCTGAACGCTGTCAAGACTTTCCAAGTTTCATGCAAACGATCAGAAACGGTGTTCAATTGCTGAAAAGTCTGCTTGAACAGGTACAATCCTAGGCCAGACACGACTTCAACTACCACGCCTGCAATCGTTGTTAGGTTACTCCCCTGATGAGTTAATCCGAACATCTCACCGACGGAACCGAGCAAGATTACTACGATTCCAAGAGCCATGAATGCACCTGCAAGAATGAAACCGTAAGTCGCTTGTGTGCGAAGAATGTCGTAGTTCATTCCGAGCTGCCTTACAGCAACTTCGAGATCTGTCGCATTTACGGCCAAGTCTTCCGACGACTCGGTACGGGCGGTCTTGAGTCTCACGAATAGCATGACGATGCCCGTGACCACAAGAAGAAATCCCAGGCCCACACCCAGGTAAGCCAATGAGGAGGCTTCCTTGTAGTCTCTCGTGAGGAAGAAAATGAACAAGACCACACAAGAACCTATCATGATCAGCGTCAAGGAAATGCTAGATTGAGTGGTTTTGCGATGGACAGCCTCAGAAATCGCGATCGGCTCAAATTCGGAGAAAGTGATTGACCCACCCTCTATTACTTCGGGCACGATCTGCTCTTCGTCGGCTGATTGAGGATTCTCGGACATGATTGAATCCGGACGTGAGAGTGAATGGAAAGTGTTGACACCTAACTATTAATTCATGGGGCAGCCCGATTCTGTTAATGAGGCGTCTGGCTGCCAATAAACGTGCCTAGTCAACTTGGGCTATCGTACCACACAAGCCATTGCAGATGCAAACTTTAGAGCCGCTGCGCGAACTGCTGAGCCGATGTATCAATGGGGCAATTTCCTCCCATGAACGTGACACCGACTGCGCACCCATGCCCCCACTTTCCGGTTGATTCTGCAGCCGGGGCGTTAATGAGGCGTTGCCGCGCCCATGAACGTTCCAGCGAAAGTGGTGGCGTTCTGCGCCGAAACTCTGATAGCAACAGCACTTGGAGAACTCAGTCCTCCCCGACCGCTCCAAGATAAAGAGGCGCTGGTGCGCCCATGAACGCGCCAGTTGCCAGCATTCAGGTGCGATCCAGCGAATCAGGATCGAGGCGCCGAACGTTGTAGCGAGGCAGGACGGGCTTGCAGTGTCGATGATTTGCACCGACTACGACCCCTCACCGCGTAGCCGTCGGTCGGCGGATCACTTTCCAGCCTGTCTTGACCAACGTACTTTCCCGGTACGCCAAAATGCCTTGGAAGCAATAGCTTCGACAGTTGTGCCAATGTGATCGCCGACGCGATTCTTCGGCGGCGTGGCTCGGCAATCGTTGGGGCCAGTCTGAAGTACGGCCACTAACGCGATTGCCCATCGCCCGGACTTCTGCCCGCGGATCGCGTCACGGCTTGTGCAACGATCCTGCCCTGTCCCTTGGTCACGCTAATCTGACTCAACTCATACCAGCCATCTTCGCCGCGGCCCTGCGATACGCGATGCGACACTTTCAGACGTGGAGCAACAAGTCAACGGTCTCCAGTTGAGACTCCGCCGATCAGTCACGTCGTCTCGTCCAATCCTCGCACGAACTGGCCAATGGCCTCGAAATACTCGGTCTCGTTCCGAGCCATGATGGTATTGTGATCGCCCTGCGGAAACCGAAGTAGCCGCTTCTGTGAACTGCCGGCCCACTCGTGATTCCGTTCTGCGTGGGAGATGTCGATCAGGCTGTCGTTCCCCGCGTGCAGGACGAGCAGCGGACCACTGTAGCCGGCGAGCTTCTTTTTGTGATTGAAGTGCCGCTTCACTTCGGCCAGGACATCATCCATCGTTACTCCAGCAGCTGACAGGTCTGCGTAGATCAGAAAACGTTCGGCAGGATCAGCAATGCCGCTCTCCAGGATGAGTCCAGCGATGTCCGGACGACGATGGGCAAGCTCGATGGCATACAGCGATCCAATAGAACGCCCGAAGGCGATCACCTTCTCGGGCACAACACCGGCTGCGGCCATAACTTCCTCGCCATCGCCAAGCATGGCTACTAACTGGGCTGTTCCGGTCGAGCCACCGTATTCGCGATACTCGACAAACAAGGAATTGAGGCCCATGTTCTCGAAAACATCGGCCAAGTCGGGGATATAGTCAGCGACAGCCTCGCCGTTGCCGTGGAAGTGGAAGACGGTGTAACGATCCGGATCTGTGATTCTCCGGTAGCAGCACAATTCGGCTCCGTCGACTTCCACATTGAACGGCTCGTCAACGAACCGTGATTGCGGGAACAGATAGGATCCGCTTATCTCCGGATGGTCGAGAATACTTGGCTGATCCATCGTAAACTCCATTCGTGCGAGTCAATCTGTATAGTCTGACCGAAAGTGACAAGGATGCGTACCCTTGACCGATTCCCGTCTCACGAACCTACGCCATTCTGTCGTACTGACGTGTTGCGGGGAAGATGACGAGATGAACTCTTGTCTATGGCAGCCAGCACACACTACACACTCGCCACGGACACTTAGTTGATGGAACCGGATGAACATGTTTTGCCGAATCTTCCAGACGAGACCAAAGCCGGCATCATCGCTAGGATCGACGCCGCGGCCAGCGACTAGGTTGAATCGGTCGTCATAGCTCATGGATGAGTATCGTGATTTTCCAAGACTTGCCGGAGCCAGCAAACGACGAAACGTAGATGTCACCGTGTGTTGATCCGCGCGTGTAGTCGAAGTGAAAATCGTCGATGTCACTCAGGTCCAGGTCACCGGACCACCCGCGACCATAAATGTGGCAATCGTGCTTTGTGAGAGCCGATTCGATTTCCCTACGTAGCCCCGTAATGACTTGACCGGACTTTGAGGGAGGGGGAGATCGGATTTCGATGTCCAAACTCCGAACGGCAGCCCTAGTGTGAAGTGAGGTACTTCTGCCCTGCGCACCTGGGTCATAGGCAAGGCTAAGTTTGCGACAGGCGTCCGTCAGCGCTTGGTTACCATCAAAACTATCGAAAAAGGGCGTTTGAGAGAATCGCCTGGACTGCGCTATCAATGCGAAGATGGCGGAAAGTGCGACGATTGCCAGCAGCAATTCGCGCAACGTGAAACGCCACCTCCCTCGCTTCACCGGTTGGCTGCTATTCTCGATGTCTGACATCGCGCTGTCCTGCTTGTGGCCGACAAAACATCGGCAATACAGGGCTTCCTCTGCCCATTCTAACCAAACGTCCCTGCCGCTGGCGGGTTAGCGGCTGTTCACTGCATGGCGATCGCCTGTACTGGTCGTCGCCTAACTGATTCCCCGCCCATCTGACCGCGAGCCGTAGTCGGGTACCACGCACAGCAGTGCTTCAGAACGCAATGCTATTGACATCTAGCTCAATGCTCGCTACCATTACAGAAAACCCCGAGGAGCCCAGCCATGGCCAAGAAACGACGGACGGCGATCGACTGCAAACGCGTGGAGCTAGATGGGGTTCGTTACGTGATTCTGAGGGAGACGCTTTTTGACCGGCTTTGTCAGAAAGCTGGGGTCGAGGCGGTCCAGGATGCCCCACTGGATGACACAAGGGAGCCCGCCTTTGACATAGATCGGAGCTCGCTGGCCGCCAAACTAATCCGTCGTCGGAAGGCAGTAGGGCTATCTCAGGCTGAATTGGCCCGTCGTGCCAGCATCCGACCGGAAACGCTGAACCGGATTGAGCGTGGTCGAACTACACCCGATTTTGCGACCGTCCGAAAGCTCGTTGTCGCCATGAACGCGGCCGAACTGGAAGGGGTGGATCTCTAGCCTTTCCCATTTCTTGATCTAGAAGGAGCAGTATGATGCACACTGACAGCCAGACGCCCAGTCGGATCGTTCCCGATCGCGATCGTGCCCTGCAAGACGTCACACAGATCGTAGCGGAACAGATGGGGATGGAGGTCGATCAAATCAAGGAGAACAATGCACTCGTCGATGATCTTGGCTGCGACAGTCTGGACATCGTAGAGATCTCTATGGAAATCGAAGACCACTTCGACATATCGATCCCGGATGGATTCGACGAAAAAGCGCGGACCATCGGCAATGTGACCGACGGTGTTCTGCAACTCCTCGCTGGTTCGGGCGGCTAGCCCCGTCTCTCAAGGCTGGCCGCGAGTGAACGCTGTGCTGCTGACGCGACTACCAGATCATGTAGAGCGGCCCGAGAAGAGTTGAAGCACTCGGGGCTCTTGTCCACTCGTAGCAAAGCACACCGACCCACAATGCGATGGCGGCAACTATCACAAATTGATGGCGAAGAGTGAATTGGAAGGGGCGCGTTGCTTGGGTCGGCTTCATTCCCCCACCCTACCATCCGCGAGGCGCGGGGGGAAGCTGAACTGCCGGCCCGGAGTGGTGTGTGACCAAAGGGTGCTCGCGGATTACTGATCGCCTTGTACTAGGTGTTGATCCACGAGCAACGCCACGCTGGGCCTCGGAATCGGCTTCCGAACCACCGTGTCCTCGTTGAGGCCGACTACTACTCCGTCTGGAAAAGCCTGGCGAAATGCATCTACGCCTTCGGCAGTCACTCGAGTATCAACAACGCTGATGCGTAGATAGTCGGCATAGCGTCGCTTCTCAAACCACGTTTTGGCGTAGGGGAGAAACCGACGAAGCTCCGAATCAGTCGTGTCAGTCTGCGACAGATGAACGGTGAGGCAATCGAGGCCAACCAAGTTGGCCCAGACTTCACCTCCCAGTGCATTTGTCTTCCGGCAAAGCGTGTCACGCGCACGCTGTTCGCTAACGTCTGCCGAGTACTCCAAATAGCGTGACGCGCACAAACCGATGAGCGCCGCAAGGACAGGAGCCACCAGCAGTAATGTTCGCAGGCGGAATCTGAGAATGGCACGCCGCATTTACGCACCCTACCAGCCGCGAGACACGGAGCCAAGATGAATGCCGGGGTAGTGTCCTAAGAGTGTGTTCCTGAATCAAGGCGATTCGGCATGGATGCCGAACTCTGCGGACTGTGCGTTGTTACCTGGCCACACTGTTTCGCCTGTGTCTTGGTCAACTGCAAATACTACGCAGTCAGATAGGGCCTCGTGTGCAGCTTGAAGTTGGGCTGTATCAATCTCACAATCAAAAGCCACGCCAACCCAGTGCCGACCGGAAAGCGAATTGAGCACCTCAAGTTCGCGGAGTTCCTCTGGGTTCAGAGGTCGATCGAACGTGATTCTGCATTCGCGTCCAAACGGCCAATCGAGGAGTGAGCCTGCGCGACCATCGAGGCGTCCAACCACCGACATCGCCGAGTCGTAACGCGAGTGGTACGAGAAGTAGTCGTAGATTACGAACGCCAGCAGCGCCGATGCCACCGCAAATACAACCCGTCGTTTGGTAAAGAACGAGCGGCTCATTGAAGACCAGCTAACAGGATTCTGGCCGACAAGATGTCGGCCAGTATGGGATTCTTACCCCACCCTACCGCGCGCGAGACGCCGAGCCAAGATGGACAGCAGGCCAACGACACGGACACCACCCCCGTCTCGCACTGCTCAATCAGTTTATTGCAGCCCTCTCGGAGGACGCGGAGGGCGTGGAATACCTGTCGCCGGCTGATGCCGAATACCTTGCCAGCCTCTTCGGACGCCAAGGTGTCAGTATGCGAGGGAGTGCAATTTTGCACACCCTCTTTCCTGTGCTGATTGCTGCCGTTCTTCAGCCCAGCCATCTTTGCCGCGCACATAGCCAACTGGCTTTTGTTGGTGAGGTTCCGGCGGCGGTTGAAACCGCGTTCGTTGCGTCGGTTGACGCTCAATCGAAGGGCGGCCAATTGCCGTTGCCGTAGTCTGACACGTCTCGCGGCACCATGCTCCAGGTTCCGGCCCTAGGATAAGGGCTTGATCGATACCTGCCTGGCAAGCGAGTCCTTTGCCTTACGTCCGGCCCAGAAGCCAGCCGAGCCCTCGTGGTGGCCTCCTGCCTCGACGGCGCACTGGATGCATTCTGGCGGGCCACTCGTCTACCGAATAATCCGGCCTGAGCGTCGGCAGTGCCAATAGTGAACGCAATGGAAACCGCCACCAACAATGGCAAGAGGAGCTGTCGTTTCATTGTCTCTACTCCTTATTGGGCAAAAGGCGAAATGACTCTGCGCATGCGAGCCCACCTATTGCGACGGAGATGCTAACCGCGAAACAAGACCGTCGTTCACTGCTGCGTGCGAAACTTTCGCACCTGGAAGCAATGAAGCGGCTCGGCATGACGGCCGCTATCGTTCGAATAGCTGAAAACCTGCATGACGCTGCCGAACTCATGGAAGCCGAACGGGACGAGAATACGGAACGAAAGCCATTCACCCCGTCTGAAGCCGTGAGTATCGGCAAACGCATTGAGGAAGCGTACAAGCCAAAGGCGGAAGAGGCGAAACGGCAATCACCCGGACGTCCATCGAAAAAAGGTGGGGCAACTTGCCCCAAGGTTTCTGATTCGCCTACGCGTGACGAATCCAAACGCACCACCGCTGTTGCGTCCGAGGCGGCTGGCATGAGCCGACGAACCTACGAGAAAGCGAAAGCAGTTGTCGAAGCGGCCGAGGTGGATCCGGAGAAGCATGGGGACATTAAGGACGAGCGGAGTCACAGCAGCCATCGCAATACCAGTTCCGTCGCTACCCAGAGGACCATGATTAGCAGCGACACGGCCACCACAAGCAAGATGCGGGGACTCTTTTCTGCGTCTGTTCGTCTATCACGCTTTGGCCTTGATAGTAGGCCGAGTATCACAGCCGCGATTTCGATAAAGAACAGCAGCCATCCACGTGGCCACCGATCGAATACCATCCAGAACGAAACTGGACCCCAGATCATCAGGAGCGCAGTAACCACAAGCTTGAGTCGCCACTTATAGGTCATGCCTCCACCCTACCGCGCGCGACCGCCGCGGCCAAGGCGAGGCGCCGGTCCGATCGCGTCTTCCATCGCGGCCAACCAGCGCCGCAGAAACGTCATCAACAAGAGCCCATTGGCTGACTTGGTAGAGGCGGTTCGTATCCCAATTACCCGTACGGATTGAGGGCGCGATCTAGGTTTGGATACAGGTTAAGCACCTTGTGTAACCTGTAGGGTCTGAATGCATCAACGATCCGATCGGGCGCGATGAACCGGAGGTAAGCCTTGGTTTCTTTCGAGAGCTTGTTGAGCCAAACAAGCTTCCCGATGGTCGGCTCGCCCACGGTGTCCAATTCGGACAGATCAACAATGATGACGTAGTCTGTGATCGAAGGGAATGTATTGAGCATCCGGTCAACGCTTGGCTTGTCTGGAAAGCGCGACGTAATGGAATTGACTGACGCGACAATCGCGTGTTGGCCGCGGGTCGTGGTATGGAACGTTGAGCGGCAGTCGGGACATACGTCGGCGGTTGGCCACAGGCCGATTCCGCATACCGGGCAGTCAACCATCGGAGATACCACGTCGCTCATTCTTCCACCCTACCGCGCGCGAGGCACCGAGCCAAGATGGACGCCAGCCGAGGCCTTTCATTCAGTCCCACGTTTCCTCTCGGATACGTCGGTCAATCCAATTCAGCGGTCGAAACACGGTCTCCGCCAAGCCTTCTCCAAGACGATAGCGTGCCACTTCCGCAATGCAGGAGGTGGTCCTTGATCACACAACGCCGCTGGACTAGAAGAGGGCGTCGACCGCACATTCCAGCAACGCTACGACTACGGTCATCAGGAGTGAATTGGCGATGCCCAGAAGAAACGCCTGAACGAACGTGCGGTCAAACAGAAACATGATCGCGCCCCACCAGACGGCAGCTTGAAGCAAAAGGAAGAGCACGCCGAAAGGCAGCACCAGTTCAAGGACCAGGGCGACAACACATATGCCGCCAGCTCGAAGGAAGCACTGGCCGATGCCAAGGTCTCCTATCGGATTCGAGTCCTTCTCGGATAACAGCCACAAAGCAAGGACGAGGACGCAACTTCCGACAGCGACGGCAAACAGATAGGCGATGATATGGGCAATGATCACCATGGCAGCACGCGTGTTTGCTGATCCTCCAACGTCCTATCCACCAATCTATCATTCACGGGCAAAGAGACCAAGATGAATGCCGGCCGAGCCCTTTCATTCAATTCCAGGTAGTGCCCTAACAGTGTGTTGCTGACGAACAGCACGCAAGCCTCTGCCGGCAAGCTATGACTCCAAGAAACGCGCGATCGGTGGCTGCGGTTCCTTGCTTGATTCGCCGATGAAAGGCTTGAGTGCGCGTTTCCACCTCTCTAACGAATCCTTAGTATAACCAACGGGTGCAGTATTGTAGGAGTGCATCCTGCCAGTGAAGAACGCGCGATACAGAGGGGGGAAATCAATCAAGATTAGATCATGAGCCCCGAAAAGTATGAGACGCTTCGCTTTTCTTGCATTGCGTTTCATCTGCCATGCCCTTCCAACTCGAAAGCTACAGTCGGAAACGTCGGCGCGGATGACCTCTGATCCCCAACGAAGCGTCACCGTTCTCCCGGCCAGTTCAACAACGGGAAAATTCGATCCAGATGCGAGCAGGAGTGGGCCTCTTCGCCACAACTCCAGTAAGTCGTCAGGTATGGACTCGATCAGAGTGTCGTGTTGGGAGAGATCTTCCTTCATGTTCTTCCGCAAGAGATTGCCGTCGCCCAAGGGCTTTCGGCCACAAGATGCAAGCAAACATGGGAGTTTCCCCCCACCCTACCACCCGCTCGACTCGAAGCCAAGAGACAGCCGGCCCAGGTGTGTAATCAAAAGGTGCTGTCGGGCATGCAGCGTCGGCAATTCTACTCATCCTATTCCTAGCACTTGGCCCAACCAAGACAGAGTGCCGAGACCGGAAAGAAGGAGCCAAGGGGTCGAGATGATCCACCCTGCCACGTTCCGCCATGCGCATCCTCGCAAAGGCCTCGTAGTGTCCAGCCTGAAGAACGTGGCCGCCGATACTAGGCCCGCAATCGCGGGGACGACGACAGGGGCCGCCTCAAGCTGCGGCAATAGCGTTTCGGCGGCGAACAGTCCGATCGCCATTCCCACGCCCGTTGCAGACCACAGCCGTTCGCCGCGTCTGATCTCCCACCATCTCCACGGCCACCTCCACGTCAATGGCAAGTAAATGCCGCCGGCAAGCAACGCACCAATGAATGCTGTCAAAATGCACAAGTGCGCGACGATGTCGAACACGAGTTGAGTATTCCCCTCGGCAATCGCGCACCGCAGCTTTTCGTCGTTCCAGTTTGCGTGGATCACGCCTCCAGCCGCAACTGCAAATGATGCGAGCAGCGCAGCGAGATACACGCAACACGCGAAAACAAAGACGAACGGATTGCGGAGCGAGAAGGTTGGCATTAGTCCTTGATTTTCAAGCCTCCATCCTACCACCCGCGAGACGGTAGTGGTCGATTATTTGTTGCAACGCTGAAATCGCTCGGCACGAGGATTGCTAAGGTCCGAGCATTACCGCCCAGCCCTCGTATTGACCGTTGTGGGCTTTCGCCAATGCCGTGAATGACTCCCTGACTTCTTGGACATGGGCGAGAGTGAGCGTCGTTCTCTGAGATGCAGAGACCGTCCAATCGCTATCGGACGATAGACCAGCCCTGCCAACATCGGGCTTGAAGGTCTCGTCAATATTTGCCGCCGCTGCCTTTGCCTCCGCTTCGGTTCGGAAACTCAACGAAAACGATAGCTCAACGGGTTGACTGAGATCGACGCGGGCCTGAACCATGTCAAAAAGTTCTTCGTCTGAGGGGCGATCAGTCTTGGCAGTGGTCATTTCCGTCGGTTCAGGTGGCGCAGATTGTTCAACACTGGTCGAGCATCCAAGCAGAAGCATGATGCAAAAAGGAAGGGGGACGATGCGCGATGATGTGAAGTTCATGGCCAATTGCTCCACGGTCAGGTCTTGTCAGCACGTTAATGCAAACCACCCTATCATCCGCGAGATGCGGGGGGAAGACAAAACTGATCACGGGGGCTACAGGGGCGGCCCCACGAGATCACTGAAAGGCGAGAATGCCAGTCCGGTACATACAAGAAGGTATGGCATGGAGACGGCAAGCGTTACATCATCCCAGGCTTTGCGGAGCGGGGAGTCAGACACGTTCTCGGATGCGACGTTTGGCGTAACGAGCACATACGATGGTTGCGTATTGTTTGGTGTTGTTGGGGCGGGAACCCAGTATGACCCAGGTGGAGGATTGGTTGCGACAGAAGGCGACGGAGGCGTGGCGCAGCCGGTTAGCGACAGAATCAGCAGTGAGGCTATGATTGCCCGCATGTTCCGTGTCCCGAGCAAGGGGGCTATGCACTAGGCAGGCGGGCTTGTACAGGGGCGATAAAGCAGGGTCAAGAGCACTTCCCCGGCCGCGGTCGTGTGTGATTGAGAGCTACTGGTGGTCCGGCGGCGCACTCTGCGAGCGCGTGGCCATGAAGTAGCGGCTCGGATT
>CAZUAH010000489.1:0-10597 GCA_964617665.1 uncultured Pirellulaceae bacterium | reverse complement strand
ATTAGTGAACCTGGAGAATATAGGCTCCGCACGAATGCTCGCGTCGCTGACGGGTGACGTGGCCGTGATTACTCAGACGATGAACAGCGTTCCTGTACTGTGCGTCAACATCGTAATTCTGCTTTGCGGTGCAGTCTACTTGGGTTGGATGTCGCCGGGCCTGTTAGTCGGCGCCTTGACCGTCGCGGCTATTGGAGTCTCCAGTTACCTGTACGGAACACGCTGGGCACGCATCTACCTCAAGCGGGGCCGTGAGGCTCAAGACGACGTGCTCAAGAACATCCGTTTTTTGATCGAAGGCATCAAGGAACTGAAAACCCACCGCGATCGTCGCACAGAATTCATCGACGAAGTGTTGGAATCGGCTGTCGCGGAAGTCAGACGCAACCAGGTCATCGGCTTCAGTCTACAGGGCGTATCGGTTATCTGGGGACGTTTCGTGGCCTTTGTGGCCATCGGGCTGATGTTGTTTGCTTGGCCCAAAATCCAAGACGTCGATGCCGCAACATTGACCGGCTACACGCTGACCATCCTGTACCTGATGTCACCGCTGGAACGAATCGTGGCGTGGCTACCTCTGATGAGTCGAGCCACGATTTCGATGGACAAAATCAGAGAATTAGGAATCATGCTGGAAAAGGAAGAACCGGAAACCGGACTGCTTCGCGCGGTCGAAACGTGGGAGCGAATCGAGTTGTGCGGTGTCACTCACGTATACCGAGACGAAGAAGAGGAACACCGATTCTTGCTGGGTCCCATCAACCTAACGCTCTCTCCCGGGGAGATTGTGTTTGTCGTCGGTGGCAATGGGAGCGGCAAAACAACGCTGGCGAAGATCATCACGGGTCTCTATGTTCCCGACGACGGTGAGATCTGCCTAGACGGCGAACCGATCGCTGCAGAGAACCGGGAGAGCTACCGACAACTGTTCTCGGCGGTCTTCGATGACCCGACACTCTTCGACAGTCTTCTGGGAATGGACTGTGCCGACCTCGACCGACGAGCGCGGGATTACCTAGAGCTCTTGGAGTTGGATCACGTCGTCAGTGTAGAAGACGGCGTCTTCTCAACAACAAGGCTATCGCGGGGACAGCGGAAGCGGTTGGCGCTCGTTACCGCCTACTTGGAGGATCGCCCGTTCTACTTGTTCGATGAATGGGCCGCCGATCAAGATCCGGTGTTCAAAAGAACGTTCTACTTGAAGCTGCTCCCGGAACTGAAAGAGCAAGGCAAGTCGGTATTGGCGATTACCCATGACGACCGTTACTTCGCCTGTGCCGATCGCGTTGTGAAGCTGGAGGACGGGAAGGCTGTCCAGGTTCCACAGCGCGAACTGCCACAGGAAGTGGCGACAGACAAACTGTAAGAGGGCCTTAGCGATGAGACTCACCTTCGCGATCATCCTGCTGGCAATCGCGGCTTGTGTGGTCGGAATCTGGTACTGGGCGTCGGGTTGGGACGAGACACCTAGGTTTCGATCATTGCCTATTCAACGGGATGAACTGCTGATCGCTATCAGCGCCACGGGTACAGTCGAGCCTATGGAAGTCATTGACGTCGGCGCTCAGATCAATGGACGAATCAAAGAATTTGGGCCGGATTTGCAGCAGCCGGGGGAGACGGTTGACTTCTGTTCCGAGGTCACAAAGGGAGCTGTCCTGGCGCAATTGGACGACTCGCCATACTTGGCCGCCCTGGACAGGTCGCGTGCCATACTGAAACTCACGGAAGCGGAACTGACTCGCCACCGCGCCCATCTGAACCGCGTTGAACAGGACTACGAACGTGCAGAGAAGCTTCGCAAGACCAACTCTGAGACCGAATACGACCAGGCTGTTGCCCAATACGAGATGGCCAAAGCTGACATCGCGGTCGGCGAAGCCAAGGTGGAACAAGCCAACATTGCGAAAAAGCAGGCCGAGATCGACCTGGGTTACGCCACCATCGCGTCACCGATCGACGGCGTGATCATCGACCGTCGCGTCAACGTGGGGCAAACGGTGGTTGCGGGCTTGAACGCGCCCAGTCTGTTTCTGTTGGCCCGCGATCTCAGCAAGATGCAGGTGTGGGCTGCGGTCAACGAGGCAGATGTAGGCGACGTGCACATTGGTCAGAAAGTTACCTCCAACGTCGACGCGTTCCGCGATACGACGTTCAGCGGCAAGGTGTCACAGATACGTCTGAATGCCAGCATGTCCCAAAACGTAGTGACCTACGGAGTCGTTGTTGATATCGAGAACACCCATGACAAGCTGTTGCCCTACATGACAGCCAACCTGCAGTTCGAAGTGGCTCGCCGCACCGACGTGTTGCTGGTCCCCAATCAGGCGTTGCGTTGGAAGCCGACTTGGGAACAGATCACACCCGCCGCCCGTTCCGCATACAAAGCACCACAAGACGAAGACGGAGCTGACGAATCCCCGAAGATCGAAGCCGACTCACCAACGATCTGGGTGCGTGCCGAGGAGGGGCTCGTTAGGCCGATCACCGTAACCCTCGGCCTTTCAGACGGAATGGTCACTGAGGTCCAGGGCGATGGGCTGGAAGCCGACCTTGAAGCCGTTGTCGGTACGGTCCGTCAACGAAGACGGGATTTCGTAAGCAGCTTCATCTCCAGGGTAGTGAAACCGAAAAACAGATCTCAATCCAGCCAGTAGACCAGCTCAGATCAGAATCATGCCGTTGATCGAACTTCGAGATATCACGAAGACATACCACGTGGGCGAGATCGACTTGCCTGTATTGAAAGCCGTCTCGTTGACCATCGAGCGAGGCGAATTGGTTGCGTTGATGGGATCATCCGGTTCTGGCAAGACAACGTTGATGAATCTGCTGGGCTGCCTAGATCGGCCGACGTCCGGATCCTATCGGCTGGACGGCATCGACGTGACGCGATTGTCCCGCACTCAATTGGCCACACTTCGCGGCAGTCGCATTGGTTTCGTCTTTCAGAGTTTCAATCTGCTGGCCCGCATGTCGGCTTACGACAACGTAAGAATGCCCGCAGGCTACTCGCCGGGAAAGCGCACCAATCGTCAACTGCGTCGGCTCAGCCGAGATCTGTTGGAAACCGTAGGGCTGAAAGAACGGCTCGACCATTCCCCGGCCCAGTTATCGGGTGGCGAACAGCAGCGCGTCGCCATCGCCCGGTCGCTCATCAACGAGCCCGCATTGCTGTTGGCCGACGAACCCACGGGGAACCTCGATTCACACACGGGCGACGAAATCCTGCAGTTGTTTCGGCAGTTGAATCAGGAAAGGAATATCACGCTGTTGTTGGTGACCCACGATCCCGATGTGGCACGACACGCAGATCGTGTGATTCGCATTTCCGATGGACAGATCGTCGAAGATCCGCGTGAGGAATCGGTCGACGTACCGTCATCGACACAAGTGGATGCCGACGCGTCCTCTGAGCCAGTCGCCCCATTCATCGAGCGGCGAAGGAGTAATGCGCCACGCATCGTCGCCGGTTCGGTCCGGATCGCGTTGCAGGCTCTGCGACGAAACGTCATGCGCACCGTCTTGACCATGCTGGGTATCATCATCGGTGTGGCGGCCGTAATCGCTATGATGGAAATCAGCCAAGGGGCATCGGACGCCATTGAAATCACGGTCTCGAATATGGGGGCCAATACGCTGCTGGTGATTCCAGCGCCGCTTAGACGTGGGGCCGCACAGGGTAATGCCCAATCACTGACAGCAGCTGATGCTCAAGCAATCGCACGCGAATGTCCCAACGTTGTATGCGCAGCGCCCGTCGTCCGCGCGCGCGCGCAGGTCGTCCATGGCAATCGCAACTGGATTCCCATCTACTTGCTGGGCAGTACGCCTGACTTCCTGATCGCGCGAAATTGGACAGACATGGAATTCGGCCGAGCGTTCAACGAGCGTGAAGTTCGCAGCGGCGCAAAGGTATGCCTGATCGGCCAGACTTTGGCCCGCGAGCTGTTTGGCCAGCAGTATCCAATCGGTCAGGAAGTCCGAGTAAAGAACGAACCGTTCAAGGTTGTCGGTGTGCTCAGGGAGAAAGGAGCGAACTTGTTGGGCGTTGATCAGGACGACATTCTGGTAGCCCCCTGGACTACAATCAAATATCGAATCAGCGGCCAGGGCTCAACGAGATACACAGTCGCTGCCAGGCAGTCACCTCGCTATCCCGGAAAGGGTTTGACAAGCAGGCTGCCCGGGCGGGACAGGCATGTGCGTAGCGAAAGTCTCAGCCAGATATTGGTGAAAGCGGAAACTCCGGTTGCGATGGTTGCCGCTACGGAAGAGGTGACTCAGGTGCTCCGCGACCGTCATGGCACCGTAGCAGGTGGCGACGATTTTGTCGTTCGCGATATGGCCGAGGTATCCAATGCCTTGGAGAACACAATTCGATTATTGTCGGGTTTGGCATTGTCTGTAGCCACTGTGTCGCTGATCGTAGGTGGCGTGGGCATCATGAACATCATGTTGGTGTCCGTCACAGAACGAACTCGCGAAATCGGTTTGCGGATGGCCGTCGGCGCCAATGCGAAGGACATCTGGCGACAGTTTATCGTCGAGTCGGTCGTTCTGTGTATAGTCGGCGGGCTGATAGGGATACTTACGGGACGTGGGGCTTCGTTGCTGGTCGGGCTGATCATGGCTTGGCCGACACGGGCCTCGGTTGCTGCAGCCATAGTCGCCGTCGTCGTTTCGGCAACCGTCGGTGTAACCTTCGGCTACTACCCAGCCTGGAAGGCATCCCGTCTGAATCCAATCGATGCGTTGCGTTATGAGTAGCTAGCAAACTGTGCCTTTCGTGATTGCCCACGAGCAGACCAAGGAACGCCTGCTATGCCGCATATCGGAATACTTGTAACGGAAGCGGCTGGACATCTTTTTTCCATCGGCGCGCTGGGAAACGAGCTGCAGCGTCGCGGGCACCAAGTGACGGTGTTGGCAGGGTCGAAGGCTGCGGCGACCATGGAGCAACTGGGCCTTCACCGACATGAACTACCTCAGGGCAACCGTCGGAAATACCACGTTTCTCGCTCGGCATGGTGGAAACCAAAACTGAGGAGAAACCGCACCGCGCAGGCCATGCGGACCGCCATGTGCTACTGGGCCGATAGGCAGTTCCGATTTGCCCCGGATGCAATCCGAGAACTCTCCGTTGACGGGCTCTTGGTCGACCAAGTCCAGTGGGCTGGGGCAACCGTAGCAGAACACCTGGGACTGCCCTTCGTTACCGTAAGCACCAGCATTCCCTCGAATGAAGAAGTCGGGATTCCTCCGCTTGCTACTCCGTGGTCCTATTCCGATAGCCGCTGGGCACGCATGCGAAATCGTTGGGGGTACGGGCGAAAACGCAGATACTCGCGACCGCTCTTGCGTATTCTCAATCGGCAACGTAACGATTGGGGGCTTCGCCCGTTGAGCTGTGTCAATGACAGCCTTTCTCCGCTGGCACAGCTTTCCCAGTTGTGTCCGGAAATCGACTTTCCCCGCCGCGACCTACCCGCGACGTTTCATTACGTGGGATCGCTGGCAGCTAACCGTTCTGTTCCCGACGATGATTTTCCCTGGCATCGCCTCGACGGACGGCCGTTGATTTTCGCGTCGTTGGGCACGGTACAGTTACGGCGCAACGCAAAAGTGCTTCCCAGGATTGCGGCTGCCTGCGATGGACTGAATGCGCAACCCGTCATATCGTTGGGAATCTGGTCCGATGCTCCAAACGTGCTGCGTGAAAGCACTCGCAGTCTCCCTGGAGATCCGATAGTTGTCGACTTCGCCCCGCAATTGGCCCTACTGGACCGTGCCTCGATAATGATTACGCATGCAGGCTTGAACACGGTGTTGGAATCACTCGGACGCGGCGTCCCCATGGTCGCTTTGCCGCGAAACGGAGATCAGCGGGGGATGGGTTCCCGTATCGAGTATGCGCGTGTTGGGCTTCGGGCATCGTTTCGTCACAGCACGCCACAACAGCTTCGAAGTCTGATCGAACGCGTACTCAACGAAGAGGAGTTCCGACAGCAGGCACGAAAACTCAAGGAAGCGGTTAGCGCGGCCGGTGGCGTCCAGCACGCGGCCGACATCGCTGAACAAGCGCTGATCACCGGCCGTCCGGTGATTCGAGAGCATGCCTGACTGCCGCGTGATACGGCTCTTGCGGCGGATCGACGGACGCACCTTCATCGCCCGAGTATCGCACTGCCGACTCTGACCACGTAGCGTCGGGCCGCACGAATCGTTCGTCGCGCAAGCGAAGGTCGCGTGTCGAAGGGCGGGGCACACTGCGATATATACCCGGTCCGTTGGACGTTCGTGGTCGACGTCAATAATTTCGTTGTAGGGATCGATCCGGCGGGCCAAACAAGCCAAGGCCGCTACACGAGCTGCGGCGACAATAGTGGCCGATCCAGCAGGTCCAGGGAACCCAACTGTCTTTGCCTCCAGCGTTGCCCCGCAGCCAGCTCATCGTCATGTTCGCGCCGCGAAACAAGCATCCTTTCCGCGAGGCTTCTCAGGCGAAATAGGCTGCCGAGTCTTGGCAAGAATCACCATTTGCGCGGCAACTGGTTTCACGGAGAGGAAGCGAGGGAATCTGCGTCAGTCGACATCGTCGAGAGCGCCCTCCGGCAGGGGCTCTGGATCGTCGTCGCTGTAGTCGTCCATGCGTTGAGGATAGACGCCCGCGCTGACTGGAGGCGGCACTATGCAAGCCCCCCGCAGCCGCGTTGGACGATAACGGCGTGCCTCTCGCGCGGCGCTGGCATGGGCGTCTACCGGCCAGGGGCCTTCGCTCAAGTAGACCTGCAGACTGTCCAGAATCGTGCCGCGGGCTAACTGGATTTGGGAAACGGCAAGGTTGTAGTCGACGATCGAGCGGTGAAACGCAATCTCCGCAAGAACTGCTCGACGCTGCGCGTCAAGCACCATGTCCAGTCGCGCGTCCCCTTCAGCGTTGCGTTTGCGCTCGGCATCCAATTGAAATTGGGCAGCAACGTGTCGGTTGTAGTTTGAACGACTAACGGCATAGGCACGGTCTAGTTCGGTAAAGGCCTCGCGCAGCTCAAGCGACACTTGCCGCTCTTGCTCATCTAGAATTACGTGTTCGCGACGCAATTGAAGCTCGGCATTGCGGACTGCCACATGACCGATGCGATTGCCGACAGGAGTCCGCATCTCGAAGCCGAAGAGCCATCCTTGCTTGTTGCCGTCAAACAGGTCGCTAAATGCATTGTCACTGCCACCCATCAACTCGTCACCGAAGCCACGCCATCGATAACGACCGACAAGATCGAGGCGAATGCGGTGAAAGTTCCGCGCAGCGGTCAATTCCAATTCGCGCTGTTTGACCGTCCAACGCTGGCGACGCAATTCGCCACGACGTACCAGGGCATATCCAAGAGACTCCTCCCAGTCGAACCGTATATCCGTCCTTAACGGCGGCGTACTCGGGCGAATTAGACGCCCGTCGGTGGCGGGCAAACCCAACAGAGACCGCAGCTCACGTTCCGCGCCAAGAACACCTAGCGTCCCACCCCTTCCGCTCAGAGCATTCTCCACCGCCGCCTGTGCAGCGTAGAACTGCTCGCGGGCGTATGCCTCTTGATCCGGGGCGCGCGTTCCCCTGGTCACTCTAGCCTTCTCGAGCTCCCAGGCTTCCAGAGCGTATTCGCGGCCCTGCATCTTCGTGTCTAGATCCCGATAGCCGTAGTACAGTTCCCAATAGGTTCGTTCTACATCGCGCAGCAGATTTCGCACGGATGTCTCGAAGTCGACAAGCGCGATATCACTGTTAATCCGAGCGATCAGTACGCCTCGGTACACGCCCGGCGTCGCCGAGGGACCTGCAATTCGATTGAACGCGATTCCTCCCCCTTGCAGCAGGGGATGTCGGACACTGGCCGTAAACATGGTGTTGTATACGCTCGGCACGCGATTCCTTGGCGAATTGCTGTAGTCGTAGTCTGTGATGTTGTCGAAAGTGAATCGTGTTCCCGCAGCCGTGGTCTTCCTGAACCCCATAGCGAAATCGCTCAGGTCTTCCTCAAGAGCAAACTCCCCGGAACCAAGGAAGCGGTTATTGAACTCACGCTCGCGATGCTGGAAATAGAGGTTTGTAAAGAACTCTGCGTCGAAGGCGGCTAAAGCACCTTCGATCCCAAAACGCGGATCGGTCTCCTGAATCGCAGGGTCGTGGACAGTCGTCGTTGAATCAGGCGAGTTCACGATTCTGCCGCCAGCCTGCCGGATGACCTCGTTTTGGGACAACGCCACACGAACGGCCTCGTCCAGCGTCATCGGCCAGTCTTCCAATTCGTCGGCGCGACGAACCGAGGGTGGCGGTATGGCTGAGGCCTCATTTGTCCACACGTCCGATTCGATTTGAGCGTCGGCGTACTCGACCTGCTGAAGGAAGGGCTGGTAGTCCGTCGCGCACGCATCAAACGTCATCTCGCGCGCGTTCCGACATCCGAGTAATGCCAGATTGCAGACAAGTAGCACTGCAACGAACTCGCGCACGCGGGGCATAACACACAGAACAGCCAGGGACATAGTCGGACATACATCTATCGCAATACTTATGATCCATCGGACGACGACAGTCCGCATCAAGAGGATGTCTACTACCAACAGTGCGACCGATAGAATCGGCATAGATTGGAGGAGCCTCCTCCGACATCCTAGACGTCACAGCCGGAGGGAGCCAAAGGACTCTAGCTAACGCCCCATATAGGGGCTCTTGTCGTTCACCAGCATCAAGATCAGTCACGTTCAAGCGGACTGGCTGGGTGCAGATTCAGTGATGCACAAAAATGGCTCGGGGATGGAGCCACAGTGGATCTACCTGAATTCTGAGTTTCTTCCGCATTGGCTCCACGCAGATGCCAGGCCGATGGTAGCCCAGGGTGCTGAGATGGGCGCATGGATGGTCAGCCGCCATTTTGCCTGGCAGCAGCGCGATGGCTCCAAAGAAATGGACGCCTGAAAGGGCCGGCTGAACTAAGCGGCAGGGTGTCTGGCCATATCGTTCCAAGAGCACATCGTCAAAATATAGCGGTTGGTGAGAGAATTCCGTCGCGGACCACCAAACCTCGGAATTCGACCATTCCTGTCGATTGACCGCTTCCCTGCTGTAGTCGGCGGCAGAGGTGAATAGCTGTTCGGCTCGGTCAGCGGGTAATTCCCTCTCGGTCATTCGAATGTCCGTTCGGACTTCGGAAATTGGTCTGAAGGAGGCCAAGTCGCGAGTGCTCGCGTGCTTTTGTTGCGAATCAGTTTGATCTTCGCCAGCAAGAACCAGGACAGTGGAAAGAGCTATGCCCAAAAGCATGGCCGGAATTGTGGATTCGAAACGTAGCGTATGCGCCACTTGTCCCTCACGGAGTGAAATCCTGCTCACAACACACTTTCCTTCCAGGACCATCCCCAAAACAGTCGCCAGATCTTTGGAGCCTTGCAATAGGTTGGATTGATCCTCACAACGTGTCTCGTCATGGCAACCCATTCAGCTGTTGCTTAAGCCACAGGAAACGCATATTCGCTTCAGACGATTAATCTTACCACTAGCGAGCTCAGCTGCCCGGCGAATTCAACGCCACATCGCGCCCATCCACACGGCTGGCGTAAGCCTGGTGCGCCAACTCCTTGGCGCTCGTTCGGTGGACCACTAGCCAAACGACCGGTCGCGGCCGCCAGCATTTTAGGAATTGCCTTGCCGGGTCGTCGACGAACCGCATTCGACAAAGATCCGTCCACCCTCGTCAATCGAACAAAGCGAACAGGCGATCCACGGCTGCTTCGTTTGGTGTGCGACGTTCACCTGGTTCCAGCCAGGCGTACATCAGGTCGTCTTCGGCCTCCGCGTCGTGGAGATCTGCCAAGCCGGCTGTATGGCCCAACTCGTGCATTACTACGGTCAGCAGATCCATGCGGAGTCCAGAGTCCAGTGTCGAGAGTCCAGTGTCGGTAGCGGTATCGGAATCCGCTGGCTCTGGACGTGGGTCCTTCAGCTCTGGACTCACATACCAGCCATAGCCGGCAGCGTCCATGTCGATCGTGATCGTGTTGCCCGTCGCCAAACCCAACGTCGCGCCAGGCAAGTCCGCGACGGATATGTGCACGCCGGAAAACGATTCCGGTGCGAAGCCGGCTCCTACCAGGAAATCGATCGCGGCGTCCACGACCGGCATAAGCTCGTTTGCTTCCAGCTGTTGACCCTCGACTTTCGACCCTTGACTCGCTTCGCCGCCTGCGGCCAATAGGGGTGAAGCCGCCGTCACTGATGCAGAGAACTCGGACGTGTTGCCGTTGGCGTCCGTGGCTGTGGCCACAATTTCTGTGCCTGCCCCCGCGCCCCCGTTCGGTACCGTGGCGGTCGGCGTCGTGCCTTCCGAGTAGCTGTCCGAGCCCAAGTATGTTTGGCCTTCCTGGCCGTCCGCATCGGCCAGGAAAAACTCCACCGTCAACGGAAAGGCTGAATTCGGCGCTGCCGACAGCACCGAATACTGGATGTCCAGGTTCGCACCGTTGAGCGTTGCCGATACCATCTCCGGAAAATTCTGCAGGTTGTTCGCGCCCGTGTCGGGATCGCCGGCGTCGTTGGCGGTCGCGT
>CAZUAH010000488.1:0-10636 GCA_964617665.1 uncultured Pirellulaceae bacterium | reverse complement strand
TGAAAGATACTGCTGATAGCCGTTGGCCATGTGCCCGTGGTTGCTGAAAAAGTCGATGCGGTGCGCACCTTCCTTCAAGGGGATTGTGGCGGTCCAGGAGCCGGTCTTAGGATCCCGTTCCATGTCCACCCATTGGTCCTCGGGGATCTGCACGTGCAAAAACGGGGCGGAGCCTGCCGGAGCGCGGTCATAGATCCACCAGATACGCCCGCTTGTCGGCTGGGGTCCTTCATCAAAACTCACACGAACCGTTAGCTTATCCTTGTCGACTTTATGGCTCGACGCCGGAGGACTCAGCAACGACTCGCCACCGAAGAAGTGATTCCAGAGGAAGGCGTCTCTATTCTGTTGGTCCTTTGCCACAGCGAAATGCGGCGTTTGATAGTGCCCGCCATTGGCTTGATAATAGACAGGCACCTGAGGATGGTTTTGCGCTCCCCAGAGAATATCATAGGCGACATAGTCATGCGTTCCCGGCTGGAAAAGAATATCAACGCCGCGCTCCATCAACCGATCCCAATTCTCCGTAACGCACACGCTAGACAATAAGCGGTCCGCAAAGCGTTGCCTATCGTCCATGGTTTTTCCCGCTTTCAGCGCGATCTTATCCATGCCGCCCTCAGATCCCACCATCACGCGCTGATAAATTTTCCCGCGTTGTGGATCCAGATCGATCTCGCCAGCCTTGACGGCCTCAAAGAAAGCTTTGTTTGCCTCTTCAGCTTTCGCCTTTGCTTCGCTGTCACCCCTTCTAGTCGGTGAATAGTAAGCAAACGCATGGTCGGAGCATGTCGCGGTAAAACGATCGTCATTGATCAAGGCGACCGCGGGCGACATGCCGTTCTTGGAATTGCCCGAGCCGGCCACTTTGCCTTTTTCGAAATGGTTGGTTTCCGCATATGCCGCGGTGGTTGCCCGCATCAAGGTCATCGACCAAATCCAGAGTGTCGTGTATCGCGGATTCAGATCCTTCATAAGCTTGCGCATCATTTCTTGTTCCAGCCCCTGTTTCCCTGGAATCTGCCTGAACGCCTTGACGTGCGTTTTGACGATGCCAACGCCACCTGCAAGCAATTTTGCCTGAAAGTCGGTTGGGTGCAAGTCTTTCATCAGCCCTTCATAGGGATTGGCTCCGGTAATGCTGAAGCCCTTCGCCTTGCCTTCGAGCGGAACAATCATACGCACCGGGATCCGATAATCCTGTCCAGGCCACCATTCGGCGACATTGATTTCGATCAGCTTCTGTCGCGTCGAGCCTGTCACCTCGTCCACATGCCAGTCCTGCAGGATCTTTATATCCAAGGTGCTTTCATCAAGAATCTCTTCGGTCTTGAATACGTCGTGTTTCACACCAGAATCTTCTGCAAAAGCGGCGGCAGACGTTTCGACAATCATAAGAGCCGCGAGAACAACCAGTGATGCTGTCATTCGAATTCTATTCATATTCATTGTCATTCCCTTTACAGATGCCCATCATTCGATCTTCTTCGACTTGTGCTATTTCGGTGGTTGGCGTTTCTATTTCGCCAGCTCGGCGACTTCCTGCGCTGTAAGCCCGCGTGCCCAGACGGAGACTTCGTCCAGCGAACCTTCAAATGGCTTGATTCCTTGCTCAATGTGAATGAGTTGGCTGAAGGGCGTCTTGCTGGGTCCGTGTCCCAGCCCGCCAATCGTGACCTTATTGGCCAGGCTGACGTTGACGCGGTTGTCTTGTCCGACGACTTTGGATTCAACCCCTTGGCCATCGACGTAAAACTGAACCTCGGAGAGTTTGCAGTCCTTCTTCGGCATAGACACCGCGATGTGGTGCCACTTGCCGTCATTGAGTTTTTGGACGTTGGCGATCAATCGCGCATTCGCTGCCAACAGGAGCTCCGGCTGACCATTTTTCAGGTTAAGGTTCATGAGTCCACGCAGTCCGTTCCTCCCTGTGTTGATGAGGACCATATCCTGTTTTGAGGTGGTTCTCATCCATAGCGCGTATGAGATCACGTTCCCGTGGCCGTGCGGGCCCGCTCCGTAGACGGCCATCTGACTCTTAGGATTGAATACACCGGCCTTGCCCCGTGGCCCTTCGGCCAATGCGATGTTGGCGTATTGGGCGTCGTAGTTGTGACGGAAGACGCCACGGTTCGCGAAGGAACGGTCGCAGCGGACGCCCTGTATCACGGTCTCGCTCACGAACGGATTGCCGGGGCGCTTGTTGAGACCGAGGACCTGCCGGTCCGCAAGGGCAAAGTCTTCTTCGAAATCGAAATGAAGCATTCGGGCCTGGCGATTGAGAAAGGCAAGCTCGCCCTCATCTTTGAATACTTTCTTGCCCAACGTTTTATCGATCACGAATTTGCCATAGACGTCGTACCGGCCATCTGACGGATCCGGTGCGACCTGGTTGTAGAGGGCGATATCGATCACATCATCCGTCACATCGACGGTGACAAAGTTGTTCATGAATTTGGCGCGCGTGACGACCTGGACGAGATCCGATTTCGGGTCCTTGGTCACCGTATTGGAATGCACCTCACCAGCGAAGTAGATATCGACCTTGTGTTTGCGAAGCGTCTTCCAGAAGTCGCTCTCCATCTCGTCATCCATGAGCATGCCGCTACTGTTGACTCGACGTACGGGCTGGAGCACCGGGAGGTGTGCTTGAACGAAGATGTGCTTGATGCTGGAGTCCCTGCGTGCCTCGGACAGGACAAGATCCAGCCACTTTAGATGTTTGCCGGTGACCGCTCCGGTGACGCTGCCCTGTAATCCGATTGTCTTATTCGGGTCTTCCTGATGGAAGACGTCAACCGTAACGAACAGAACGTTTTTGTATTGGTAGGCGAAGGATGTTGTTTCGTACTTCGTGCCCAGCGGACGGGACGGCGCTTGACCTATCGGATTGTCGTACAGAAACTGCCCGCTGTCGCGATCGATGTTGAACACACTGGCAAATGCTTCACGGAATTGCGGCTGGCACTGGGAGACTGCTGTTCCCGGCGGCCATGGATTGTCGCCCAGCTCGTGATCGCCGACGGCCATCAGCAGCTCGGAGTACCCCGCCTCCTGGAATGCGTCGACCATGCCCGAGTAGCAGAGCTCGCCGGCCTGAAGGATCGATTCTGGCGGCGTGAGTTCCGGATTGAAACTCTTGATGAACTGCTTCGTGTCCCAGTGACCAACATTGCTGTCACCAGGCAGCATGACGAGCTCACCGCCGTAGTTCGCCTTGAGCATCTTGAGGCCGGATAGAATCTCCTTCATCGGCTCGCGATACTGGTCTGGATGAACATAGACCTCCGCAAGATGCCAGTCCGCCAGCGTGAGAAATCGCCACGGCTTTTCGGCGCGGAGGGTGCTCTGCGTCAGCAAGATCGCCGCGACCACCGTTGTCAGAAGTCTCATTGCACGTTGTCCTTGCTCAATGATGAATGTAGAAGCGTTTCACGGCGGCTCGTTCTTGGATTCCAGCGTCTTTCGCCAGCCGGGGTTCTCCTTCTTGAAATCCTGGAAGGCTTCATACTCGCTCCGGTCGAGCTGGCCGTTCTTGTCCTTGTCGATATGGGGAAAGAGCCACTCCCACGTGGGTCTCGCCGAATCCCATTCGGACCTCGAGGCCGTTCCATCTCCATCCTTGTCGGCGCGGGCAAAGAACTCTTTCACCACATCATCGGGCGCGTTCGCGCCTGCGACTTTCCCTTGCTTTTCGTAGGCCAACGGACCTTCGGGATGCTTGAGTGGGATCCCAACTGCAAGCAGACGATCCTGCAGGGATTGGATGTCGACCGCCTGCACCGACTTCCCTGACTTGGCGGCCATCGCCGCGGCGATCCCGGCCGCTTCGCCCAGGTTCATCCAGGTCGGTTCCAAGCGGATGGTGCAGAAAGCGACGTGGCTGGCCGAGACGCAAACCGGCACCAACAGATTCGAACACTCGCCGACCTTCGGTGTGATGGCGCGATAGGGAATGTCGAATCGCGCCCCCTGTTTCCAAATCCGTCCTTCGTTGATGAAGTGTCCCGAGTCGACTGCATAGCGTGCCGCGTGATGACAATCGATGAAGTGAGAACCGATGTGGATCACGTCTTGCTTGTCCCGATCGCGGATGATGTCGGACTCGGTGAGGATGACCGCTCCCTGCATCCGCCGGGCCGCGCGGATGTAGAGATAGTAGGGCCAATGGCCGTTATCGGCCCACTCGTCCTTGCAGAAGCCGTACATCGCCATCTCGCTGCGGATATTCTCGGGGACGCGGGGATCTGACTTCAGGAACCAGAGCATGCCGTGGGTATAGTCCCGGTATTTCTGGTGAATCGCTTCGCGCTCTTCGAAGCTAGCTTCCGCCCAGGGAGTCTGAGCGCCCGGGATGCTGATGGAAACGACTGCACTTTGGGGATTGTTCAGCTCCTTCTTGTTGCTGCCCGGCATTGGGTAGAAAGGGATGATGGATGTGAGTCTCTTACGCAGGCCCGCCTGGATAACGCGGGCCAGCAACTCGTGCTGCATCGGGTCGTAACTGTCCGGTTTCTCAATCGGGACCTTATTGGCCTCGTCCGTGGTGAGATTCAGGCGGACGTTGTAGCCGATCGGCACCTCGCTGGCAGAACCGGCATCCGGCGGCCCCCCCGGCATCACGCCAAAGAGCGGGTTGCCATCGTCATCGAAGGGCGAGACTGCAATCTTATCGTCCAGATAGCGGACGCCGGCAATCGACTCGCCATATTGATCCGCGGACTCGCGTCCGATGGCGTAGGACACGCCGCCTTTGGCCATCAAGTCGCCTTCGTAAGTGGCGTCGATATAGACCTTCGCCCGGTAGCTTTCGCCTCCCTGAACGCGAAGTGTAGTAATCCGTGTGCCGTCTTTCTCGACTCCGGCGAGCAGTTGCTCGTATTTCACCTCCACTCCGGCTTCTTCCAGCATCTCCAGGAAAAGCCGCTCGGCGACTGCCGACTGCCAAGTGCGGACCCTGTTTTCCGTCCACAAGCCGCCGCTCCGCTTGACGGCTTCGTTAAGGAACTGCTCACCAAGGCCACCCAATGTTTTGCGGTCCAGGTGGTTCCCTTCATCGCGGTTCAAGCCGCTCGTGCTGAGCCCGCCTACGTGTCGGGTCTGCTCGAGTAGGATCACGGAGGCGCCGTCGCGCGCGGCGGCGATGGCAGCGGTGATGCCTCCGGGGGTGCCGCCGTAGACGACCACATCGGATTCAGCGGACCAGCAACTGGACCGAAGTGCGATGAGACAAAGGAGAGAGAGAATTGTGCGCATCGTATCTTCTCAGGAGAATGCCTATTCGTGATATAAGGTAACGCTGAATACTCTACCCCGGGCATTCACGTGTCGCTTCTGGCCAGGATCCTTCATTTCGCTTGCACTCCCAATTCCACCGGCTGTAGCTTGCCGTCGCCGTTGGAATCGAATTTTTCAAACCGTTTGGTCAGGGCGGGGACGTTGCGGTTGGCCGGGTTGCCGATAAACTCTTCGAGCGTGATCTCTCCGTCCCCGTTCCGGTCTCGACTCCTGAGGAACTGATCTTGCGATGCACGTTGCGGCGGCTTGGGGGTAGTCGCTCTTTTGGGGCGGGGCTTGTCACTACCCTGTATCTCGGAACTTCCACCGCCGGGATACTCCGTGTTGATGTTGGAAAAATGGTCGATCAACTCCGTCTTGAGCGAGCTGTAAATCTCAGGCAGCTCCGTTCGCAAATCGTTTTCTTCTGCGACGTCTTTGCTGAGGTCAAAGAGGGCAAGATCGGTTTGCTGCAATTCGGCGACAAGGGCGTCCCAATCCGGGGAGTGCTCCCTCCCGATATTGCTCCAAAGTTCGTAGTCGCCCTTGCGCAGTCCGATATTGCCCCACAGCTCGAAGATCATCGTTCGCTCCGGGATGGCGTCCTTCCCGGCCGAAAGCATGTGCGGCATCAGAGACATCCCGCGAAGCGGGTTCTTACCATTCATTTCTGGAACGGGGATCGTGGCGGCGTCCAACAAGGTGGCAAAGATATCGCAATGCATCACCTGATCAGCCGAGGCCATGCCTTGGGGGAGTCGTCCCTTCCAGTTCATCAAGAACGGTACGTTCAGCCCGCCCTGATACGTTGTGGCTTTTCCCCCACGAAACGGGCCATTGTTTCCGGGATATCTGCCACCAGCTGCGCCTTCCTCCATAGTGCAGCCTCCGTTATCGCTGACGAAGACGATGAGCGTGTTTTCGGCGACGCCAAGCTCATCTAACAGATCAACCAACCGGCCGATGTTGTGATCCATGTGTTCGAGAATGGCGACATAGTCGCTGCGCAGGAAACTGACACCTCGGTCAAGAGCCTTGTTGACCCAGGCCTCGGGCGCGGAGGCCGGCTTCGATTCATCGGTGCGAAGCGGGCCGTGCACGGCGTTGTAGGCGAGGTAACAGAAAAAGGGGGCATCCTTGGCGGCGCTCTGCCGAATGAATTCTTCGGCCCACCCGGTGAACAATTCGGTCGCGTGCCCTTGGGAGGTGCGATCGGGTTCGCGATTGTGCAGAATCTTTGACCTGCCCTCGCTAATCCAATACGGATGCGCCCCTCCGAGAAACCCACGAAACTCGTCGAACCCGCGGTCGTTCGGCACTTCGCCGTCCAGCGAGCCCAAGTGCCATTTGCCGAAGGCTCCCGTTTGGTAGCCGGCGTCGGCGAGATACTCCGAGAGCATCTTCACATCGCGTTTGATACCGCGATAGCCGGGCGATCCCAGCGGCTGACTACCGGGGCCGCGCCACATGCCGTTTTCGCTCGAGTATTGACCGGTGAACATGCAGGCACGAGACGGTCCGCATAGCGGGACGGTATGGTAGTTCGGAAACCGCACACCTTCGGCCGCAAGAGTGTCCAAGGTCGGAAGACGCACCTCAGTGTCCTCCCAATTCGACGGCAAATCGCCCCAGCCATGATCGTCGGAAACGACGAACAGAATGTTGGGCCGAGCGGTCGAGGGCGCCGAACGCGAGATGACGCGCGACGATTCTTCTGCGCGGGCGGTGCTTTGCATCAGCACAAGTACCGTGATGACTGTTGTCAGGATTTTCATTGCACGTTTCCCTTGTCCAAGTTTTGGCGTTTGGCATCGTTAGAGAAATTAGTGTCCGATTTCCGGTGAGCGGTTTGGGTAAGTCCGACAGCCAGGATGCCAGTCTCTGCTGAAGCTGTTCCCAGCTGTGTGACGCGCACTCGCGCCCCCGATACACAGAGCAGCCGTAACCTGCCGCCTTCAGGTGCGAGGCAAAGGCCGCCCGTCGCTGCCCGTTCCACGGATCGATTGTCCGGCCGGGCACGCCGCAATAGGCGAAGGAGCGCAGATTGCGTTCCAGTAGATGACTAGCCGCCAGTTCGGCGATTCGCTGGTTGTTCGTGCTGACTGTCGAGATGTCGAGTTCCCAAGGGCAATCCTCGCGGATGGCTCCGACGCCGACCGCCGGAATCTCCAGACCAACGAGTCGCTTGGAGATACGAGGGTCGTCCAGATCGGCGATCACGCCGTCGAATTGCCCGTGGTGAAAATCGGGGATTTTTGCCTTTGGGTCATCTTCAACGAACACGCTCCACTGGCCCGACTCGCGAACGAACCGCGTCACCCCTTCGATCACCTTGCGATCGAAGCGTTTGTTCAAGCTCATCACCAGAGCAACATGTTTCATGTCGGAACACCGCTTATTGTGCTTTGCCCAGCAGCTCGCGACGTAGGTCTCGACAAGGCGGAGCTGCGCTCGCCGCATTGGCGTCCGGGCTGTAAAGTGGATTAGGGCGCGGTATGTAGCGGTTGGCAACCGTGGCATCGAGCCAGCCGATCAACTCTACGAATAGCTGCTTCGCTTTCTCCGGCATTTGATCGACCAGATTGTTGGCTTCGGACAGGTCCGATGACAAATCGTAAATCTCCAAATAGCCCTGGTGGTCGAAGAGCAGTTTGTAGTTCCCTTTGCGCATGGCGCTGTGCCCTGGCGAGTATTTTCCTTTTTTGTCCATTCCGCCGAACGGTGCGTGCCAAAAGAAGGACTTTCTCGAATAACGCTCTGAACTGTTTTTGGGATCGGCAAAGAGAGGCAGCAGCGATTCGCCGTCGAGCTTAAGCGATACCAAGTCGGCATCTTGCCCCGCAGCGGAAAGGATGGTCGGGAAGATATCGTTGCAGTCTACCGGCACATCACAGATCGACCCGGCAGTGGTCTTCCCGGGCCAACGCACAATCAAAGGCACTCGGATACCGCCTTCATACTTCGATGCTTTCCCGGCACGCAACGGCGCGTTACTGGTAACGTCTTCGCGGTCAATTCCACCATTGTCGGACATGAAAATCACCAAGGTATTTTCGGTAATCCCGAGTTTCTCTAGAGCATCCAGAATCTCACCGACGGAGTTATCCAGCCCGCGGAGTACGCCCGCGTATTCCGAGCTGGAATGTCCGTTCCAACCGCGATTTGGTTTCTTGGAGAAATAGTCGATGTCCTCCGGCTTGGCCTCGCGCGGGCCATGCACCGCGAAGTGTGGAAAGTAGAGGAAAAAGGGCTCGGCGGATTCAGCGCAGTCGCGAATGAAGCGCACGGCGCGTTTGGTCAAATCATCGGTCAGATAGTCTATTCCAAGGTCATCTCCCGGCTTGTGCCACTCCTTCCGCCAGTCGAAATAGTGCGAACCGCCGTGGTCGTGATAAGCGAGCACGTCACCAAATCCTTGGTCTTGCGGCTGGTACCCTTTGACTCCCAATGCGCCCAGATGCCATTTCCCTACCATCGCACTGCGATAGCCGTCCAGCGCCTCTGGAATGGTCAGTGCATCATAAGAATCAGCATCCTGCCCCGACTGAAGAACATAGGTGAAGGAAGGGCTGATATAACCCAGAGCCGGATTGGCTTTGTTGGCTTCATTCTCCTTGCGGTCATAAATGTGGTATCCCTCGGGAGGTGTCATCTTCCTTGAGGCATAGCTGCCAGTCGTATGACCCGACGCGGTGAGAAACCCGTGACGTGCCGCATACTGTCCGGTCAGAATGGACGCCCGCGCCGGCGAGCATAGCGGGCATGCATAGGCCTGCGAAAAGCTCAGTCCCTGATCCGCCAGACGATCCAGATTCGGCGTTTCATAATAGCACTCAGTGCGATTCACGCCGCGAACGCGGGCGGCATAGCTGGCCAAGTCCATCCAGCCCAAATCATCGGCTAGCATCAGCACGACGTTGGGCCTCTTCCGCCCGGCACCCGCCTCGTTTGCCTGGGCACCTTTCTTCCCATTCTCCCGAATGAACTCCTTTGCCAGATACATAAACGTATGCGGCTGGTCCTCGGGCAGTTCCTCCACGGGGTGCTTGTACCATGACTGGATCGTGCCAAGCTCAGGTGTGAGGCCGTGCGACTTGACCGCCCCCAGGCATCTCATGACGTTGTCGTGAAACAGCTTGTCGGAGTCATGTCCGCCGATGTGGTCGTTGAACAGGAAGTAGAATTCAAGCCCCTCTGCCCGGCAGAATGCCTCCATGGCCTTCAGCTTTTCCCAGCCGTTCTTTGTGTTCTCGATGCGATCATACGAGTATTCAGGCTGGAATATGTCGATCCGAGTACCCTTGGCCTCGCACGCTTTGATGACGTCCACAAGCAGGGTCTTCAGATCGCCCAGGTTGTTCTTGGGGTTCGGCCTTTCTGTAGGGAAGCGTGTCTTATCCTCCCAGTGAAAGCGGAAAGCTGCTTCAGTCATCCCGACTTTCAGTTGCGGGTATCTCTTTTTGATGCCGGCTACGTACTCGGCGTACTTCTCCACTGCCTGATCATAGGTCCAATCATAATCTCCCATCTTGTCTTGTCTGAGCTGGGACTTGATGAAAACATTGTCCGTAACGATGAAATCGACGCGTCCCCCAGCCTCAAAGATCGGGTCAAGAATGTTTGTTTCCGTCTGAGCGTGTCCATGCCGGATCCCCACCTCAACGGCAATTCCCTTCCGCATCGCGGTGATACTCTCTACAACTCGGCGCAGGAGGTCGGGGTGCTTCTGGGACATCCAGAGAACCGTCGTGGAGTAGAACTTGAAGTGCGAAATGTTGCTGGAGACGTAGGACCACTGCTCAGTCTTGTTCAAAAACAGGTCTTCAATGTGACGGATGAAGGCTTGTTCATCCCCACCTGGCTCAAGAACGAGGCGTGGGCAGATGGCCACCTGCATGGGCTTTGCCGCTTCTTCCGCGTGGAGGAATGCGAGGCGACTACAGGAGAGAAGGAACAGCGCTGTTAGAAGAGTGGCGGCATACGGTCTTTTCATGTCACTAGTGGCTCCAGTCGCTACCCGTCCTTTTTCGGATACCGTGCATTCGTGGATGTGAGTTCCCGGCGCAGAGGGCTGACCGGGAAAGAAACAAAGGGGCAGACTGATTCGTCCAGCAATCAATCTTCCTACTTCCTGATTTCGATCCGGTGGACTCCACTCACCAGCCTGAGCGCGACGCCGGAGACCACGTCCCCTTGTGCGAGTTCCCTGCCGTTAAGTGTGATGGCAGCGAATCCATCAAACGGATAGACAAAGGTGGCGGAAGAGTTGGGCGGAACGGTGATGGAGAATACGGCAGCCTCCTCGTCCTGCACCCACGAACTCTCAATGAGTCCGTAGGGAGACCGATGGCTTGCTTTC
>CAZUAH010000487.1:0-10656 GCA_964617665.1 uncultured Pirellulaceae bacterium | reverse complement strand
GGGACGTAGAGAAGATTGCCTGTACGGATTGTCACGGGCGTCACCGACTGAAGGCCCGCTCGGTTCGGTGGGACAAGAGTACGGGCAAGTTGATTGTCAATGCTACGGAAAACTCGAAGGAGGCTACCGAGCGATAACCCGGTAGTTGATGACGAATATGGACGATCTGGCCACGCTTACGCTTGGGGGTGTGATTGCGGTTGCAGCGTTTGCAGGTTTCTTTCACACGCTAACGGGACCGGACCACTACGTTCCATTCATCGCAATGGCGCGCGCTGGAAATTGGTCCTTGCGCAAAGTATTCGCGATCACGCTTACTTGCGGCATCGGGCACGTGCTCGGCTCGATAGCGCTTGGCGGGGTAGGGATAGCACTGGGCATGGCACTAGATAGGCTGGAACTGTGGGAGGGTAGCCGCGGCAACCTAGCTGGGTGGTTGCTTCTCGGTTTCGGGTTGGCGTACATGGCGTGGGGGTTGGTCCGGGGAATTCGTAATCGCCCGCACTCACACAGCCACGGGCACGCGGACGGCAACACACACGCTCATGAACACACTCACAACGGCAAGCACGTTCATGCCCACGAAGAGCCAGCAAACCGCGCCAGAATCACACCTTGGGCATTGTTCGTCATTTTCGTCTTCGGCCCCTGTGAGGTCCTGATCCCTCTGATGATGGCTCCGGCAGTCATGCGGAGTACCTTGGGCGTCGTGGCGGTTTGTGTCGCATTCGCCACGACCACTCTGGCGACAATGCTGACGATCGTCATCGGCGCCTATCTGGGCCTGGCGAACTTCTCTTTCCCGCGTCTCGAGCGATTCTCACACGCCATTGCTGGTGGGGCGCTCGCCTTGTGCGGCGGCGCCATGCAATTCCTTGGCTTGTAGCGGCCCGTTGGTCATTGGGATTTGGTCATTCGCCATCCTTCGTTTTGTTCTTGATGAGCGGCTCTACGATCTCTGTCCACAACTTGTAGCCTTTGTCGCTCAGATGAAGGCCGTCTTTGATGAACAGATCGGCTTGTGGCTTCCCGTCTTCGCCCAGCATCGGTGTTGCCGTGTCGGCATAGTGCAGGTTGGCATTACGGTCAATGAAAGCCTTGATCATCAAATTGGCCTCGTGCATCGTGGGCCACAGCTTCCACCGCGCCAGGCTGGGCTTGATTGGAACGTAAACGATGTGGGCGTCAGGCAACTCGTCTGCCACAAGGCCAGCGAAGACTTTGAAATCGTCAAGCACGCGTTCTGTGGATTTGCCCTTGGCCACGTCGTTGTCGCCGGCGTAGAACACGATCATCCTTGGGCGGTACTTCAGAACAATGCGTTTGGCGAAGTAGTTCACATCCGATATCTGCGAACCGCCAAATCCGCGGTTAATCACCCCAGCGTCGGGAAACCACTTGTCGGTCTTCCACATGCGAATCGATGAAGAACCAACGAAGAGAATGCCATCCGGTTCCACCGGCCTGTTCCTATCGGCCTCTTCGAACTTGCGAATATGCACTTCCCACCGCGCGGCCGGATCGACCTCCGCAGCCACTGTCGGCGAGACAAACACGATGAACGGGAGTAGCAGTGCGGCAGCGAATTTCATTTGATGGTCTCCGTCTTGGTGTGTTCCGATCAAAGCGGCCTTTGCGCATATGCCGTGTTCTATGAAACATCGGTCTGTGACGCAAATCGGTCTTGCCAGGGTTCTGACACATACGCCCGCGATCCAGAGGTGTACGACTGTAAGAGCCGTCGCATAGCTGCCAGTGCCACGTCGAACGGCTGGTGTCAATTCCGCCGGTTCTGTTGGTCGTTTTGCTCGATGAAGAAACCGGAAAGGATCTTCAAACAGCAAGCCGATGTAGGTCGATGATCCTGAATTCCTGCCACCTCGGACGGTAATGACATGTTAAAGCGAAAACTTCTCTTTCCCGTCGTCTTGGCGGCCGCTGCCGGTGGCCCCTACGTCATGTCGGACAACGCCAAGCAGAAGATCAGCACCCTCTGGTCCGGTGGCGATGGACCGGCGCCAACTGTATCAAGAAAATCGGATGGCACGACCAGCGTCGACTGGAGCTCGACGGAATACAACTCGGAGTTTACAACCGGCGAGGAGGCAGAACGTCCTCGATCACAGCTCGATGCTACGCTGACCGGACCGCCCGTCGCTGATTTTGGCGAGATCGTCCGCTTCGACATCTCGCCCACTTGGGTCACCAGTCGTTGGCCTCGCGTCACGACCGTCACTGCCGAGGCGGGAATGGAAGGATTGCGAGTACCGATCGTCACCGGAACCAATACCGATGACCTGGCCGGTTCGCTTACCTACTACTTCGATCGCTACCATCGCGTACAGCGTCTGACATTCGACGGCTATACGGGCGACGATAGAAAGGTAGTGGCGGTACTTGTGAAGTACTATGGCATGCACCGAGAGCCATCTCTGGACGCCAGTATGTACGTGGCTCGATGGAACGCCGTTCCCACCAGCGTATTGCGAGTGGCCCGCGCTCCGGTCGTCAGTCGCGACTCGCCCAACTCACAACTGCACGTCATGCTCGAATTGAACCGGCCCAGCCGCGAGTACGGTCTGAGCCAACAGTTCGCGCAGATCCTCGAGCGAGATCGCCAATCGCGGAGGTGGTAATTCCGCGCATGGTGTTCAATGAAGCGGTCGGTGCTGCCGATCTGGCGTGAAGTACCGTTCGACCACGTCGCGAAATTCATCAACACATCTCACCCTACCTACCTCGGCACGGAAACGCCGAGCGCCGCGCCGGCCCTGAACGTAGCAGCAGGCGTATTTGCGCATCAACATTGAGCCCTTCTCGGCCCCGAATCGATCGACGATCAGCTCGCAGTGCCGCAGCAGAAGATCACGCTGCTCATCGAGTGTCGGATCGGGCGGAATCGCCTCGTCTCGCAGGGCGGACCGGATCTGCGCGAATAGCCACGGTCTACCCAACGCAGCGCGGCCGATCATGACGCCGTCGACAGGGAAGCGGCGGAATGTCTCCTTCACGCTGTCGGGGGAATCCAAATCTCCGTTGCCGATCAAAGGAATCCGCGCAAGACGCGGCTTGATTTCCGCGATGCGTTCCCAGTTTGCCTTGCCAAAGAACTTGTCCTGCGCCGTACGTCCGTGAACCGTGATGGCGGCTGCGCCGGCCGACTCGACAACCTTGGCCACGTCGATCGCATTAATCGTGTTTCTCGTACAGCCAAGGCGGATTTTCGCCGTCACCGGCGTTGGGTCGCATGCACGTACCACCTGCTCCACAATTGCCCCGACGCGGTCAGGGTATTGCAGAAGATAGGATCCACTGCGCGCGTCGGCGGTCACTTTCCGGACTGGGCAGCCAAAATTGATATCGACAACACTCACTTGATACTCGTGCACCAACCGAGCACCGACGCGAGCCATCCTATCGGCGTCGTTGTCCCAAATCTGAACTGCAAGTGGTCGATCTTCTTCACGAACGCCCCAAAGCCGATCCGGAAACTCGGCGTCGTTCTCGTCAAGCCATGCGATGCTCTTCGCATTGACCATCTCGGTCGCGAGCAGGCCCACGCCTCCGAACTCGCGGACGATTTGGCGGAAGGCGAAGTCGGTAAAACCGGCCATCGGCGCCTGAAGCACCGGTGGATCAACAAGAAGTGGCCCGATCTTCAACGGTCGGACCTGAAACGAGTTGGCTGTCTCCGAGACCGTCGGCATACGATGCATAGTGCAAGACGCAAACGATCGCGCCAAGAGGGCACTGTGCAAGAAACCTGGCTGCTGTTTCTTTCCCACGAATCACCAAGGTGAAGCACGCCGCAAATCGCCCTAGCGCGGCGGCCCAGCGGTAGCGGAGTCTCTCAGGTGACGCTATTCAAAAGCCCCTACAACGATCGTGGGCACAGCAATCGGCATTGGGTTGCTGGAACGGGCATCGGGGCCTACGTGGGCACCCGCGGCTTCTTCCGTCATCTAATGCCCTTGCGAGACTTAGAGAATTGCAGCCCTCTGGAGCTTGGCATTGGTCTAGGTATTGCCATTGGTTTGGTCTGGGGCCTGATCGTTGGTGTGTGGGTTGTCGCTATACTTGCCTTGAAAGAAACACGAATGCCTCGGTGAGGTGGTGCTCAGGTTTGACTAGCCACACTTCTGTGTTGCGCTCATCTGGCCGCATTGACCGGGGAAGACCTCCTAGCAACGCACCGTTTGGACGCTACCGTAAAGTTCACTGTCCAATCCACCGCTGTTTCCCTTCCCCCCGCGTCTCGCGGATGGTAGGTTGGAGGGAAAGCCGGCAATGAACCCCAAGGAGATTGGCAATGACGCCAACTACCCAGTCTTATGGCGATAAGTGGATTGTTCGTGGCATCCAGATCGTGGGCACACAACGGACCACGGGTGGGCGAACTACTTTCAGCGAGCGAGCGCAATACTGGACTGGCAGTGAGTGGCACGACAGCCCAGGTCAGGCAAAGGCATTCGGATCGCAGGAGGAAGTCGACAAGTACCTTGATGCGAACCGCGATACTCTAGAAAGCTAACCTGCCAACAACAAATAGTCGTACACCACCCTCCAGTCCGTCAGACTGGAGGGTAGTCGTCAGTCAGCACGTTTACTCCGCGTGGTCACAATTGCGATCGTCATGACGATGCCGATCGCTGCGCCAAGTACGATCGCCCCAATGGTCACCAGATAGGGAAACGCCCAGTTCATGAGTGCCTCGTGCGCGGTCATGGGGAGTATCCTCTCGATTACGGGGTATGGGCAAGAAACGTTGCAGTTAGAAAAAGTCCGTCTATCGCTCAGCAATGCCGTCGACTGGGCGAAACAGAGGAGCCGCGAGAACGCCAAGGGTAAAGGCGATCAGAAGTGGCAATGCGACGAGCACCGTGCTGACCGGGTCCGCCGGAGTCAGCACAATGCCAAGAGCCATGACGACCAGCACTACACCATACCATCGACGCCTGGCACCCCGAAAGAACACAACACCGGGGATCATGGGAAGAACCAAAGCAAGTTCAATCGCGCCAATACCAATGTTCCACATCACTGCTCTCCTTTGGACAAGAGGACGATTCTAGAAATCGCCATTCAGCGAGAGCAGGTCATCTCCCCGGTGGGAATGGCCCGAACCGAATGGTTCACTGTGTGCACATCAATTGTTGGCTACGTGAGTGTGCAGGTCAAGACGAGAATGAGGGATAGAATTGTTGCTTCTCTCCTTCGCTATTCGTCTACCAAACGCGGGCGTATCAGGTTGACGCTACGGCGGCCTGTATCCAAGTCCAGGAAGACGTCGGTGATATCGTTTTCCAGGAGGCGTTCCATCAATTGCTGAAGCTGTCTCTTGATCGCACTGTCGGCTGCTTCTCCACCAGACCAGCACGATTCGGCAAGCGTGTCCCACTTGGTCGGATACCGTCGAGGCCAAAGAAAACGGACGATTCGTTCCATTCCCTCCGTCAGCATCCCGCAGATGTCGTCGAGCGATGACCGAAGGCCGGGGGCGTGAAACTTCGACCGCATAGCTACCGCCCACTCGGCTGCGATCGCCATCCGAAGGGCCTCGCTTTCCCAGCTAACACTTTTCGGCAGATTCTCCAGTGCCCTTGCATACAAGGACGGATCAGCTTCCGCGCCGATGACCAACTGCTCGTATGCCGCTCGCAGATCGTCGCATTCTGCATCGGCCACTTCGATCCCCAACACGGTGGGAAGCGCTCTGATTGGATGAACGCAATGTCCGGCCGCTTCATGCGCGGTAGGAAACGGTACACCGTACACGATGATCGGATCGTTCAGCCCGGCGTCCCACTCGTTCAGGTAGTCAAGCACTTCGCCACGACAGATTTCTTGCCACTGCTGCCAAGCGTCTTCAACGTGTCCAAACAACTGACGAACACGGTCCACCACTCCATCATCGCCATTGGACTCCGGTCCAACCTCCGTTGCGAAGTCTGTTAAAAATGAATTGGCTGCTGCTTCACAAGCTAGAGCAGCATCACGCGATTCCTTGAGCAGTTCTTCTGTTAGCATATTTCAACCTCTCGGCCGTCCGTGTTACGTTTTCCTCAGGTTTCCTGGAAGGGAGCTATTCTCCCTATGGTAAATCCTCCGCTATCCGTGAATCAATGGCCTGCACGTCTTAATCGTATTCCATTACACTGCTGGCGATTGATGCACAAATCACGCAATAGACCGGTGAGACGTTTGTGTTCGCATATAACTCATCCAAATACGTCGAGATAGCAGCGGCGCTGACCGTAGCCGCAGTTGTGCACGCCGGTTTTGTAGCGTCAGGTGGAGAATCCCAGCGAGCGGCCCGCAGTCTCCGTGATGTCTTCGGCGTGACTCACGTTCATGGCAAGTATCATCTGACCGAGGACGAGTTTCTGGTTGAAGGAGCCGATCAGATTGCCGCGCTCGGTGCACGTATCATCAAGCTGTATCTCACGGTGCCACCAAAAAGCTACCCATTCAATACAAACTGGCCGCAGGTTGACAACTTGGGCGATTTGGCACGCACGCCTCAATATCGAGCCGTATTCGCAAAGCCGTTCTCGACGTACATCCTGACGGTCTACTCGGTGGGCCGCCCTGATCACTACTGGATCCGCGGCATCAACGACGCACAGGCGCGGGACGAGACGAAGCAGTTTCGCGAATTGGCCGGCCATCTGCTTGCTGAATATCGCGGTTCGGGGAAAACGTTTGTGCTTCAGCACTGGGAAGGCGATTGGGCAGCACGCGGTTCCTTTGATCGAACAAAGGATCCCACGGAAACCGCCTTCCGTGGGATGATCGATTGGCTTAACGCACGCCAATTGGGCGTCGAACAGGCACGCAAAGAGATTGGCCAGAAGGGTGTTCGAGTCTTCCACGCCGCGGAGGTGAATTTGGTGAAGATCGGCATGATGGAGGATCGTCCCACAGTCACAGTTCGTGTACTGCCGCACAGTCGCATCGATCTCGTCTCCTATTCCGCGTGGGATACGCAGGACGATCGAGTCACTTTCCGCCGCGCTCTGGACTTCATCGCCGATCACACGCCCGACCGCCCGCCATTCGGATCTCGAAACGTCTATGTGGGGGAGTTTGGCGTCCCGGAAAACGAGCGTTCTCCGGAAGAACTCAATCGCACGCTGCGCAGCGTCACCGAAGTCGGACTAGAGTGGGGGTGCCCTTACGTTGTCTATTGGCAGGTGTACTGTAACGAATTCAACCGGAATGGACTCAACCCCACGGCGCCGGTAACATCAAATGACGCAGTGCGGGGATTCTGGCTCCTTCGACCTGATGGAACCAAAGGTAGGGCATGGGACTTCTTTCGACACAGACTCTGCAAGTAACATCCCCTGTCGCTTCCCTTCTACTGAGAAGAAAATGGCGCTACCCCGCTCGCAAACGCTGATCTGCATTGTTAGACTAACCCGCAGAGTTGGCCTAACCGTTACGCGGGCCACATGACTCTGGTGCCACACGATTTCCCACCTGGACTTACCCACCCAACGAAGCAAGCCGCCTCGGCACGGAAGACGAGAGTCATACCACCTTCCCAGCGACCGTTAGCTGAGTCCGTTACAGAAGAATAAACAGGTCACGCGTGTGGCCTGATTTCTATCTGCAGTTTCTTTCTTCAACACCGTTACGGAGGGCACAATGATGCGTTTTGTAGTTGCTGCAGTCGTTGTCTTTGCGGCCGGCCTGACGTGCTTGGCCGCTGATCCCGCTCAAACAAAGCCGGATCAGGTCAAGCCGGATCAGGTTGGGCCAGTCCAGTCGGCTCCTGATCAAGCCAAGCCGGATCAGGTCAAGCCAGATCAGGCGAAGCCCGATCAAGCTAAACCGGATCAGGCGAAGCCCGATCAAGTGAAGCCTGATCAGTGCAAGCCCGATCAGTGCTGCCAGAAGAAGCCGAAGCGAGCCCGGCGGTTGCGCAAGTAGCAATCGCGGATATTTCGCTGACGTAGATTCACGAAAGGATGTCCCTCGTCTCTTGCGAGGGGCATCCCTTCTACGACAATCTCGGGCCAACTGTAGCCGCGAGATTTCTGTCCCACGAGAATCGACACACCCATGGATGGTAGCAGGCTCGCTCCGTGAGCCGTTCGCAAACGGAATGCGGAGGGTGCCTGCTATTCAGCTATCTGGACCCAACTGACGGAGAACAAAATGCGACGGGTCTTTTTCAACCTCTTAGTGCTCGGTATCGGCGCCACATGTTGCCTTAGGCAATCCAATGCTGCCACGCCTCACACGGAAAGCAACGTTAACGAGCGAGAGGTTAACGGCCAGTTTGTGCAAAGCGAAAGGGACGAACAGGAGGCACTGTTCAACTACTACTTCCGCCATACTGCTTTGGAATACGAGACGAAACTAGCGAACCTGAAGACGGAAGCCTCGGTTCCAAGGTGGAGGATCCCGTACGCGGCCGAGATTCACCCAGAATCTCGCGGCGGACTCAGTAGTCGTCGCGGCCCGACTGGCGGCCTGCTGCAAATCGGGCGTCGTCGAAGCGAGGCCCGTCCTTCGCGTAACACGGCATCGCGTGGCGCGTCACCGTTGAGCCTATATGACCGAGCGTTCAACGACGGACAGGACTTGGCCAATTCCTACGAACGTCGAAGGATTATGGGCGTCGACCGAGCGCTTATTCCTGCGTTGCGGATGCGTATTGCCTCCGAGTCCTGGGAAGGCTACTGCAGCGGGTTTACGGCGTCCACCGTCAGGCATCCGGAACCTGTGAAGGCGGTCGACGCAGGGCGGGTTGGCGGAGCCGATGGCGTGGTTTTCCAGGCGTCGGATATCAAGGCCCTGCTGACGTGCATCTACAACAGAACCACCAACGACAGCTATCTATATCTGGCTCCACCGAGCGCAAAGGACGGAGGGCCGAATATGGGAACATTCCACTTGGCTCTGACCAACTACATTGGCGAGGCGGGCCATCCGGTCGGCATCGATCGAACGAAGGGCCAAACGTCGTGGAACAATCCCATCTACTCCTACAAAGTCAATTCCATGCGCGACGCAGGAGGCGGCGGGGAGCTTCAATACAAGCAGGTTGAAACAACGATTACCTACACTCACTACGGTTCGGATACAAGCACACAAACCGACTTGGCCAGCGGCGCCCGAGTTGGGCAACCGCGGCAAACGATGACGTGTCGGTACACGCTGGCGATCAACGAGGACGGAGAAATCGTTGGGGGCCGCGCGTTGAACTCCAGCGGACATTTCCTGTGGATAGCTCTGTATGCCGTGCAGGGTAAGGAAGACGGATCGGTGCCGGGCAATCCCTACGTTGATGTACGCAAAGTACTCGCCTTGGCGCGAGCGTCGGCGCTTCCTGAAGTCCAAGAGAAATACGACGAGGCTACCATCGGCCCGAAGATCGACCCGGCTTTGGCATCGAATTGATTTCCCATCATCCAACGCGACCAAGACTTCTGGGTCCTCAGATCTGAACAATCGAGAGATTCGCAACAACAGAGGGCAGTTTCATGTTGCACATGAACAGAATCACATTTGTCGTACTGATCATCCTAGCGTCGGTACTGGTCGAGTCCGCAAATGCCTGGCCACCGTTTCGCCGCGGCAGACGAGGTGGCGGTGGCAGCAGACATGTCGCTACCAGAAGCGATGCTGGCTCTGCTGAGTATCGTTCCGTGCGAGCATACTACGACTATGACCGAGCCAGTGCTCCCGAGGCGGCGCTGAACGACCGCATCCGAGTCTTTCTCCGGACAGAAGACGCGGCAGTCCTGGGAGCCAAAGAACAGATCGTTGCCGAAGTGAAGATCAGGGATTTGAGCGATCACGAGAAGAGCTACGTCAGATACTGCCCCGTGTCTTTCACCGGCGTGACGCAGAAAGGATCAAAGACCGGCGTCTTCGAGTTGACCAACGAAGACGAAGAAAACCCGATTGTGGAACCGGCCAAAGTCTACCGGCTGTTTGTGAACTTACATCGTAAGTCGAAGGAATACGGGAAGGAAACTGCGTTCGGGCGGGTCTCGTTGCCGTACTACGTGGCAACGTCTGGTGAGACGCGGATCGATCGTGCCCGCCAACACATCGCGATGCGAACATTCAAGGAGTTCTACTACGCAAAACGCGGCTGGCGAACCGGAGAACGGTACCCGATGGACTGTTACGCCTTCTACATGTGGGCGACTGGCACGTCTACCGTGGGCGCTCAAAATGGCCGGACGATTCTGGGGCGACTGTTTGGTGGGCGGACTCCCTACAACAGTGGAGGTGACATTCGGGAGTTGGCAAAGAAGAGCCAAATTCACGGCGACTACGTTCGGATTCCAGGCCATAGTTTTATGCTGTTGGCTTACGATCCAAAGATTCAGACCGTCTGGACGATCGAAGGCAACTTCAGCCGCACCATCGAAGTTGTGAACCGGTCCGTTGGTTCTGGTTGGACCGTCGGTCACCTGGCCGGGCACCACATTCGTCCCGAACTGTTCGCCCCAGCATCGGTCGCAGAATCGGAGCCCCAGACTTCAGCCACGGCGGCCAGCCACAGCCGAAACGCTCCATCGTCTTGATCGACCGGGACACAATCTACGGGTGTGTCTGTCGATCAATGTCTGGCTGGGTGGCCGGGGCTGGACTGAGCGTCAGCGAGGGAAGCCCCGGGGTTTCGGGCCTGCG
>CAZUAH010000486.1:6058-10666 GCA_964617665.1 uncultured Pirellulaceae bacterium | reverse complement strand
CCGAGCCTGTGGAAAATGCATCTGGTGGACTACAAGGTACGCGTGGTAAACTCCGAGGCGGGAACTGCCGCCAGGATCCGCGTTTTCGTCGAAAGTGCCGACGAGCACGACGTTTGGGGCACGGTCGGGGTAAGCGAAAATATCATCGAGGCAAGCTGGTTGGCTTTGGTCGATGCCATTGAATACAAACTGTACAAGGACGAGATTCAGTAGGTTAGGACTACACAGACATGTCGCAGACGTTTACATCAGCTTCCTTGCCAAATCGGTTTGACTACGCCAAAGCTCAAACACGAATCTACGCGTGGTGGGAAGAGAAGGGCTGTTTTGAAGCCAAGCCCGATTCGGATCGCAAGCCGTTCACCATTGTCATTCCCCCACCAAACGTGACGGGGGCCTTGCACTTGGGCCATGCGCTGAACAACACGCTTCAAGATGTTCTGATTCGCATGAAACGTATGCAAGGGTTTGATACTCTGTGGATGCCCGGTACCGATCACGCAGGCATCGCGACGCAGGCGGTTGTCGAAAAACGTTTGCGCGAGGAGCAAGGCGTTACTCGGCACGATCTTGGCCGCGAGAAGCTGGTCGAGCGCATCTGGGAATGGAAGGATCAATACGAGGCCCGCATTCTCAGTCAGTTGAAACAAATGGGATGCAGCTGCGACTGGCAGCGCACACGTTTTACGCTCGATCCCGTCTGTGCTCGGGCCGTTCGTGCGACGTTCTTCGATCTGTTCAAGAAAGGCTTGATCTATCACGGCAAGAAGCTGGTCAACTGGGATCCGTTCCTGCAGACCGCCGTAGCCGACGACGAGGTCTTTCACAAAGAAGTGAAAGGCCACTTTTGGCATTTCCGATATCCGGTCATTGACCCGAAGCCGGGCGAGCCGACCCATGTGACCATCGCCACGACGCGGCCCGAGACCATGCTTGGCGACACGGCCGTGGCGGTTCATCCGAATCCAGCCGCTGCCTTGGACGGCGTCGAGGCCGGCTTGTTGGACAAGTTGGCAAGAGCACCCGCCAAGGACAAGGATGACATCCAAAGCGAGCTGGACAATGTCCGCAGTCGGCGCGAAGCCATGTTGCCGCAACTCGAACAGCTTCGCGGCATGGCGAATGATGGCCGCATGTTGATGCTGCCATTGATGGAACGCGAGATTCCACTGGTCGCCGACGTGTGGGCGAAGCCCGAGATGGGTAGCGGTTGCGTCAAGATCACGCCGGCGCACGACCCAAACGACTACGAAGTCGGGTTGCGGCAGGACTTGCCGATGGTCAACATCCTGAAGCCCAACGGCACATTGAATCGCAACGCGGGCAAGTACCAGGGCATGACGGTGATGAAGGCGCGAGAGCAGGTCGTTGCGGATCTAGAGGCTCAAGAGCTCCTTGGCGATGTCGAAGATCGCATGATCGACTTGGCTCATTCCGATCGAGGCAAGGCGCCTATCGAACCGTATTTGGCCGGCCAGTGGTTTGTCAAAATGGATCAGCTTGCCCAATCGGCGATGGACGCGGTAACCGATGGGCGAGTCAAGATCGTCCCGGCGCGGTATGCCAAGAGCTATATCGACTGGCTGGCGGAAAAGCGCGATTGGCCTGTGAGCCGCCAGCTTTGGTGGGGACACCAGATTCCCATCTGGTCCAAGCCGTGCAAGGACCAGGCGGAGCATGATCGGCTTCTGGGCGAACTTAAGGAAGACTCCGACATCGCGGCGGGGAAACTGTCCTATCAAGTCGCAATCAATGCCGAGTATGACCCGACAGACGAGGAGTCGGTATACGCGAGACTGCACGTTTGCATTGATGAAGGCAACGAAACCGCGGAGTCCAGGTTCGAGCAACTTGGTTACGTCCGAGAAGAGGACGTATTGGATACTTGGTTCAGTTCCGCGCTCTGGCCGCATTCGACGCTTGGCTGGCCGGAGAAGACACCCGAATTGGATCAGTACTATCCGACGAGCGTTCTGATTACCAGTCGCGACATCATCACTCTATGGGTTGCCCGAATGGTCCTATCCGGGCTGAACAACATCGGGGACATCCCATTCCACGAGGTATTCGTCCACCCGAAGATCCTGGACGGCGACGGCGAGACGATGTCCAAATCCAAGGGCAACGGCATCGACCCGCTGGACGTGATTGACAAATTCGGCGCAGACGCGCTTCGCTTTGCGATGGCGCATTTGACCACGGAGATGCAGGATGTTCGCATGCCCGTGCAGTTTGAATGTCCTCACTGCGAGGCGTTGATCAAGCAGTCGAAGAAGAACCGCGAATTGCCCCGGATCAAGTGCAACAAGTGCGGCGAAGAATTCTCGACACAGTGGGCGAAGACAGAAGCAGATCAAGCTCTGCCTCGCGGTCCGGTCGTGAGCGAACGATTCGAGGTGGCGCGGAACTTCTGCAACAAACTATGGAATGCCTCGCGTTTCGCACTGATGAATCTTGAAGGGTATTCACCGGGGGCGGTCGAGGATGACGAACTCACGGTCGAAGACCGCTGGATCCTTAGCCGTTTGGCGACGGTGACCGGACAGGTCACAGAGGCGTTGGACGCATACCGTTACTCGGATGCGGCTCGCACGTTGTACGACTTTGCCTGGGACGAATTCTGCAGCTTCTTTGTCGAGATGCAAAAGAACCGTCTGTCGGACGAAGCAACGCGCGTCGCTGCTCAGCGGGTGTTGGCGCATACGCTTGATACGTTGTTACGACTGCTCCATCCAATCATGCCCTTCATTGCCGAAGAGGTTTGGCAATTGTTCGGCAAGGTAGCGCCCGAACGCGGTCTGGAGCCACAGGTGGCCAGTGAGACCATCATGAAGGCACCGTGGCCGGAGACCGATTCGAGTCGGCAGGACGCGGAAATCGAGGCGAGATTTGCGGAATTCCAGTCTGTGCTTGGTGCCTTACGAGAAATCCGCAGTCGGCAGAACATCCCGCCGAAAAGCTCGATCGAATTCAGTGTCCGCTGTGACGAAGCGACGGTGAAGCTGCTGCGGCCAATGGAGCCCTACTTCGCCTCGATGGCCAACGCGACGGCGGTTGCTTGGGGCGAGCAGGCACAGCCGCCAGCCACCCATGCCGCGGTGCACATCTCAGACGCAGACGTATTTGTCGACCTGACGGGCTTCATCGATGTCGACGCCGAAATCGCACGCAACGAGAAACTCGAACGCGAGAAACTTGGCCAGATCCAGGGCAAAGAGAAGAAGCTGGCCAACGCCAACTTCGTCGAACGAGCGCCTGCCGACGTTGTCCAGCGAGAGCGTGACAGCTTGGCGCAACTGAAGATTGAGTTGGCATCTGTGCAGGAGACACTGGCCAAACTGCGAGGGAGCGCCGATTAGTGAATCCGCCATTCGAGCAGCCTGATGACCATAGCAACGCCGGCCCCGAATCGCATTCGGCCGAATTTGGCCCTCAACGGGTTGTACGACAGGTAAATCCAGAGCGTCAGGCGATCATTGACTTCCGCCGGCGCCTGTTCGAGTTGACGCCGCGTGTGCTGGTCACTCGGGGCATCGTCGCTGTGAATCTTGCCGTATTCGCTATGATGGCGTTTACCACGGGAGAGTTTCTGTCACCGGACAGCGAGACATTGAAAGCCTGGGGATCCAACTACGGTCCCCTGACGCTTGACCAAGAATGGTGGCGCATATTTACGAGCATGTTCGTTCATGTCGGCGCGATTCACGTAGCCTTCAATATGTGGATTCTGTGGGACATCGGCCATCTGGTCGAACGACTTGTCGGCAATGTCGGCTTCCTCGTGCTGTACTTGATTTCGGGGCTGTGCGGCAGTGTTGCCAGCGTTTGTTGGAATCCACAGGTGAATAGCGCCGGTGCGTCAGGTGCCGTTTTCGGCGTTTTCGGAGCATTGCTGGGATATATGCTGCTGCGCGGCGACTCGGTGCCAAAGAGCATATTGGGACGAGTGCGCAGTAGCGGTCTGACCTTTTTGGCGATCAACCTCGCGATCGGATTTTCTATTCGGTGGATCGACAACGCCGCACACATCGGTGGTTTGGCTGCGGGATTCATATGCGGCGCGCTCATGAGTCATTCGCTGGACCGGACGACCAAGACGAGCCGCGCCATGCGCAATCTTCTCACGGCCGTTTTGGGCGCGACGGCTTTGCTTGCGGCATTATCATTTGCGCCGAAAAAGCCGGCGGACATCGCGGGCATCGAAGAGAAGGTGCTGGACGCATATAATGCGGCAGTAACCCTCCGGCAAAGTTCTCAGATTACGAACCTGGAATTTGCCAAGATCGTCGAATCGGACGTGTTGTTGCCGTGGCGCGAAATGCGACAGCAGATGGACCAAACGCAGAGGGCGCCACGCGGGCGACAAGCAAAGCTGAGAGAGTACGTGAAAGCCCGCGAGGAAGCATTCGAGGCCTTGATAGTGAACTTGCGCGACCCAAATGAGGAACACCAGAGAGACCTTGAGCAGAAGAACGCCGCAGTGGAAGCAATCTTGAAGAGTCTGAACTCCATGTAGGGAACGGCCAATCAATGACTGTCGCATTCAGAGTGGCGGGGGGGTGGAAAGAAGGGGGGGAAACGAAACCCCACCAGCACGGGAAAAGCAAC
>CAZUAH010000486.1:0-6048 GCA_964617665.1 uncultured Pirellulaceae bacterium | reverse complement strand
GTCCCCGTTCGCTACAAATCCCACCCCCATGGTTTTTGTTAACGCCACCTATATCCTGGCCGATCCTAGGTTGCCTCGGCCAAGTGGGACCGCCGCTTCTGTGAGGTGTCGCCTGATCTCGTTGCGATCCGTCAGCTGGAACGCACACTTTGACCGCGTATCAACGATATGGCCCAGGTCACTCTGCAAAATGTGACGAAGCGTTACGGCGAAGTGAACGCCGTCGACGCTATCGATCTACGCGTGGAAGACCATGAACTGTGCGTGCTGGTCGGGCCATCGGGATGCGGCAAAACCACAACCTTGCGCATGATCGCCGGCCTGGAGGATGTCACATCTGGCCACATATCCATTGGCGATCGCGTGGTGAACCGCATTGCGCCAAAGGACCGCAACGTCGCGATGGTGTTTCAGCACTTCGCGCTGTATCCCCACCTGAACGTCTTCAAGAACATGGCGTTTGGGCTCAGAATGCGCAGGGCTTCCAAGGCGGATATTCACAGGCGAGTGCAAGACGTGGCGCGGCTGATAGGAATCGAGGACTTGCTGGCCCGAATGCCGTCAGAGCTATCGGGTGGCGAGCGTCAGCGCGTAGCAGTCGGACGAGCAATTGTCCGGGACGCCGACGTGTTTCTGTTCGATGAACCTTTGAGCGACTTGGATGCCCAACTACGCGTCGCGATGAGAACAGAGTTGGTCAGACTGCAGCAACGATTGGCGGCTACCGTGATCCATGTGACGCACGATCAGGTTGAGGCGATGACGATGGGCGATCGCATCGTCGTCATGAACGAAGGACGCGTCCAGCAAATCGGCGGCCCCATGGAGGTCTACCATCAACCAGTCAATCGGTTCGTGGCAGGGTTCATTGGCAGTCCACCTATGAACTTCCTGGACGGCAAACTTGCCTTGACCAGCGGCAAAACTCAGCTCATTCTCCCGTCTCTCACACTAGATCTCCCGTCGGAACGTCAGGACAGGTATACCCAATGGTCCGGGAAAGCGGCGACCCTGGGAATTCGCCCGGAAGACATCAGCACTGCCGGTTACACGGATGGCGACGAAAAATGGGAACAAGTGGCAGCCGAGGTTACCGCAGTTCAGCCGCTTGGGGCCGACACCACACTGCATCTACAGTGCGGTTTGCATGAGTTTTGCGTCCGGACTGTCGCGTCGCGAGATTATCGTTGTGGCGATGCGATCGAGGTGTACATGAACATGGCAAAGTGCCACTTGTTCGACCCGATGAGCGGCAACGTCATCTGACGGACGGGTGTCCGGCCAAGCTGTATCGGGCTTTCAGGCCATGACCGGTGTTTAGCGTCTCGTCGACGAGACACCGCCACTGTACAATACTACGATGTGTTTTTGACGACTTGACGAGTGGCCATGATCCAAATCACAAACAAACCGATCGACAATGCGGCGGTTCTCGGGCACGTCGCCTCGAACCGAGCCGGGGCGGTGGTTTTGTTTCTTGGGACCACTCGCGAGTTCACGGGCGATCGACGTACGGAATCGTTGGACTACGAGTGCTACGGTGATATGGCAGAAAAGAAGATGGCGGAACTTGAAACTCAGGCGATCGAGCGCTGGCCGATCATCGGTTGCGCGATCGTCCATCGAATCGGCCGGCTCGAACTGGGCGAGGCCAGTGTGGCCATCGCCGTCAGCAGCCCTCATCGAGGTGACGCGTTCGAAGCAGGCAAATGGCTCATTGACACCTTAAAAGAAGTTGTGCCAATCTGGAAGAAAGAAAACTGGTCGGATGGAACCGACGAATGGGTCCATCCAGGAATGGAGGACGTTTCCACCTGAACGGCGTCGCGTGTACGATAGTTGAGTTCTTTCTACTTCTTCATTTTTCAACTCTTCGATTCATCCAACCTCATGCCCGTTTCTGGATCGTTAATTGACTCGTACGGCCGCGTGCACACGAATCTGCGGATCAGTGTTACGGATCGCTGCAATATCCGTTGCTTCTACTGCATGCCGCACGACGATGTCCAGTTCAAGCCGCGCGGTGAATTGCTGAGATTCGAGGAAATCGAACGGTATGTGCGTGTGGTTGCACCAATGGGCGTGAACAAACTGCGCATCACCGGCGGCGAACCGCTGGTGCGTGCGGAATTGCCGAAACTCGTCTCGGCCCTCTCCCGCATCCCCGGCATCGAAGACTTGGCAATGACAACAAACGGCATGTTACTGCCCCGACACGCCAAGGCATTAAAGGAAGCCGGTCTCCATCGATTGAACATCAGCCTCGACGGTCTAAGCGAAGAGACGTTCCGTAGGATTTCGCGTCGTGACGGGCTGGATCGTGTACTGTCGGGTATCGAAGCGGCGAAAAGCGAAGGGTTCAAACAAATTCGCCTGAACGCCGTGGCGATTCGTAAGGTGAACGAACACGAAATCGTCCCGCTGGCTCGTTTCGCGCGCGAGCAGGATTTGGAATTGAGGTTCATTGAGTTCATGCCGTTGGATGCCGAGCAGAATTGGCAGGACGAACATGTGTTGTCCGGCGATGAAATCCGTGCACGACTTGAGGCCGCCATCGGACCGTTGACCCCAGCGTCCCGACCAGATCCGACCCAGCCGGCGATGGACTATCGATTCGCCGATGGCGTAGGACGGATCGGATTCATCAACTCGGTATCAGAACCGTTTTGCGATCTCTGTAACCGAATGCGGATTACCGCCGAAGGTCAGTTGCGCAACTGCCTGTTTTCGACAGTCGAGTGGGACGCTCGAGCCGTGATGCGCGGTGGTGGAAGCGATGAGCAGTTGGCCCAACTCACGCGTGATTGTGTCGCCGACAAGAAGCCGGGGCACGGGACGGACTCGTACGAGTTTACGCGGCCGGAACGCGCGATGTACCAAATCGGAGGATAACACCGTTTAACCCCAAGCCGGAGGCGATGGCGGACAGTGGGATGGATCGTCCACACGTAGCGCCCGCCTCCGGCTTCGGGTTAAACGAGCAATGTGTAACGGCAAACCTGTTCAGTATTCCCCAATATGTCCGAACACAAACGCATCTATCTGGACAACGCTGCCACAAGTTGGCCCAAGCCAGAGGCCGTCTATGCGGTCATCGACCGCTATATGCGAGAACTCGGCGCGCCAGCCGGACGGAGCGCATACCGCGAAGCGAATGAAGTCGAGCGGCTCATCAACGACGCTCGCAGAAGGCTGGCGGACTTGCTGGGTGCGGAAGAACCATCGCGCATCGTGTTCACGTGCAACTGCACGGATTCGTTGAATGTTGCTTTGCACGGAATCTTGCGCGAGGGCGATCATGTTATCACTTCCGTCGTAGAACATAATTCGGTTCTCCGCCCACTGCGATACCTTGAAGAAACGGCCGATGTGCAGGTGACTCGTATTCGCTGTAACGGGGAAGGCATTTTCGATCCGGATGATCTTCGCACAGCGATTCAGCCGAATACGCGACTGATTGCCGTGGTGCACGCATCGAATGTGACGGGTGCTCTGCAGCCAGTCGACGAAGTCGGCCGCGTGGCACGCGAACACAACGTGCGTTTCTTGGTGGACGCCGCGCAGTCCGTCGGCCATGTACCCATCAACGCAAAGGAAATCGGTGCTGATTTGCTGGCAGGACCAGGACACAAAGGGCTGATGGGACCACTGGGGATCGGTTTCCTGTACATTGCGCCTGGTGTCGAGGATCAAATCAGACCCGTGCGTCAAGGTGGAACGGGCACGCAAAGCGTGATCGACCAGCAGCCATCAACGATGCCCGACAAGTTCGAATCGGGCAACCACAACGTACCGGCGATTCTGGGGTTAGGTGCTGGAGTGGCGTATCTCTCCGAACGGAGCGTCCCGGCGATACGTCAACACGATCAGGATCTGACACGCGGCTTCGTCGAGGGGCTCGAATCGATCGACGGCGTCACGATCCATGGGCCCAAAAAGTTGGACGATCGCGTAGGTGTAGTCAGCATCACGATCGACGGTCACGATCCACAAGACTTTGCCATGATGCTGGATTCCGCATACTCGATCCAAGTCCGAGCGGGCCTCCACTGCGCGCCGTTGATGCATCAAGCAATGGAAACGGCAGCAGGGGGCGGCACAGTCCGCCTGAGCCTGGGGGCATTCAATACCCACGACGATGTCCAAACGGCGGTCACGGCGATCCGCGAAATCGCATCAGTGTGAGGCGGGGCAATTGAGGGGGACAGGTCTAATTGAATATTAGACCTGTCCCATATAATTGCCCCCGTTTAATTGCCCCAGAATCATCGGCGACCAGTGGAAACCGGGATAGGGAGGTTCTTTCATGAACTATTTTCTGATCGAGATTCCGCCAAGGATCTGTCTAGCGACGGACCCAGTGGATGATGAGGGCCGCTTCGTCGAGCATTTCGGTACGCCGACGCCATGGGAGATAGAACGGGCGTTTGTTAGTGTGCCCTACCTCAATCATGAAAAGGACGTGGAATCAGCGGATGAGCTACCTGACGTGATTAGTGTGGGCCTAGACTGGCTGACAAGTGAACGCTTACTCGCTGCAATGACGCGGGCTAGAATTGATCCGAAGGTTGGCTTCCTTCCCACCGTAGTTCGGAATCGCCAAGGGGCTACCCTTGCCACGTACCATTTTGTGTATTCGAGAGGATTCCACGAGGTAATCGATTTTGAACGTTCCGGTGCCAAGCTATTCGATGACGGGGCCATCGACGAGATCAATAAGTGGGTACTGCAGCGCAAGAAAATGCCCGAGTGGGACATGTTTCTGGCACACGATAAGGGATGGATCGCAAGTGAACGCATGCGCGACATAGTGAAGCAGTCGAGGTTGCGCGGAATGAACTTTCGCAGAGTAACGTGCACGGATCGGCCTTAGCGAAGAAAAGCTGCCATGTGGGAGGGGCAACTAAACGGGGGCATGGTAACGAAACTGAAAGAATGAGGAAGGAAAGGCAATTGCTATGAAGCCGGTACTTCTCGATTCGTATCAATCGGTGACGCAAAAGGACATAGCCAGATTCGAGCAGCAAATGGGAATCGCCCTTCCAGAAGACTATCGATCATTCCTCTGCAGAACGAACGGCGGTGTTTTTCATGACGAGGTGTGTACTCCTGACCTTGTTGTCGTGGACGGATTTTATGGCCTGAATAGTGGGTTCGAGTGGTCGGATCTGGAATGTGTCTACGAAAGAACGCGAGAATGGATCTCACCGAAGGTGTTGGCTATTGCATCATCGCCTAGTGGAGACGAAATCGGCGTGTCGCTCGAAGAGGATACTATTGGGCAGATCTTACAATTCTATCACGACGCATCGCTCGTGGAGTTCCTGGAGATGGTCGACGAGAGCGACGAACGAAGTGACGCAGACATAGTCGCCGACTCCTTTACGAAGTTTTTCGATAGTCTCGTTATTCACCCAGACATGGAGTTCGACGATCCGCCTGCGTCCGTATTTCGTGCGATTCTGAATGGAGACGAAGCTGCCGTTCGGAAACTGATCGACGAGGGGCTATCGCCGGATTATCAGAATAACGAGGGGGCACCCCTGCTGTCGTACGCCTTGAGCATGTGTCGTTATCACATCGCCAAGTATCTTCTGACTGTCGGAGCCGATGTTCAGTTGAAGGACACACACGGTGCGAATCCAGCTTTCTACGCCGTTTACGGGACCTCGGTCGACTGTTTGCGTTTGGTTGCAGATAGCGGAGCCGACCTGAACTGCGTAGACGCAAGGGGCAATTCGCTGCTGATGGAAGCGATTGAACGAGAAGACGTGCGTTGCGCGCTGCTACTGCTCGACCGCGAAGTGGATGTCAAGTGGTGTTCTCCTTCTGGAAAGGATGCGATGGCCTGTTGCGTGGACGATACCATGCAGGAATGGGTGCTCCCTAGACTGGAAGGAACAAGTGGAAGACAGTGATTCGCGGAAGAAAAACGAACCGGAAACAACCGGAAAAGGGGGCGGGAGCAATAGCGTTCGGCCCCAGATTTGCTGGTCCAAATTCCTTCTTCTTTGGCACGCCGCTTGCTAGCCTTATCCATCGTTGCAG